>MEDT01000180.1:0-1094 GCA_001724175.1 Cytophagaceae bacterium SCN 52-12
CTAACGCAGGTTTCCTTTCTTCATTTCTTTTACGGCATAATCCGCCGCCCGGGCAGATAACGCCATGTAGGTCAGAGAAGGATTCTGGGTAGCCGTCGAGGTCATACAGGCTCCGTCGGTTACAAAGACATTAGGCGCCGCATGCAGCTGGTTCCATTTGTTGAGCAGCGATGTTTTCGGGTCTTTACCCATCCGGACTCCCCCCATTTCGTGTATATCGAGGCCCGGATAACGGTGGTCGTCTCTTGTGCGGATGTCCGTAAAACCTGCTTTTTCAAACATTTCGGTCATCTGCTCCAGGTAATCCTTCACCATTTTTTCGTCATTGTCATCATATTCGACATGTATCCTGAGCTGGGGCATGCCGAAAGGATCTTTCAATACCTTATCCAGTGCCACATAGTTCGACTCTTTGGGAATAGTCTCGCCCATCATATGCGATCCGACGTGCCAGTTTCCGTAACGTGTGGTTCCCAATCCTTTTTTCAGATCCTCACCCCATCCGCTCCTGTCGTTGCCCGCATTCCGCCCGGCGCCAAACCCGGCGGCATAGCCCCGGAGGAAGTCTGTCTCCTGCTTCTTTACATTCCTGAAACGGGGTATGTACCCGCTGTTGGGCCTTTTTCCGTCGGTGGTTTTATCGAGGAATCCCTCATATTGCCCGGAAATTCCCGCCCGGTAGTTGTGAAAGGCTACATATTTGCCCAGCAGGCCGTTGTCATTGCCAAGTCCGCCGGGAAACCTCGACGAAATTGAGTTCAGCAGTATCAGGTTGGTATTAATGGCAGAAGCATTGACAAAAATAACTTTTGCATAGTAGTCGGTCATTTCCCGCGTATGCGCATCGATCACCCTGACACCGGTTGCCTTACCTTTCTTTTCATCGTAGATAATGGAATGAACCACGGAATCTGTCTTCAGGGTAAGGTTCCCGGTCTTCAGCGCCCAGGGTATGGTCGACGACACCGAAGTAAAATATCCTCCGAACGGGCATCCTCTTTCACAGATAACCCTGTGCTGGCATTTCGCCCTACCCTGCTCGAGATGTATCGGCTGCGCCTCCGTAATGTGCGCGCAACGCCCGATGATGATAT
>MEDT01000180.1:1145-11530 GCA_001724175.1 Cytophagaceae bacterium SCN 52-12
CTACCTGGTCGCTGAAATATTGCTCTACGCAGTTCAGCTCGTGAGGAGGCAGAAATTCACCATCCGGGAGAATATCCAGGCCGTCCTTATTGCCGGAAATCCCGGCAAAGCGCTCCACATAGCTGTACCAGGGCGCGATGTCATCGTAAGCAATGGGCCACTCCACCGCAAAACCATCCCTGGCCGGCCCTTCAAAATCATATTTCGACCACCTTTGCGTCTGGCGCGCCCACAAGAGCGATTTTCCCCCTACCTGGTAGCTCCTGATCCAGTCGAAAGGCTTTTCCTGGACATAAGGATGCTCGTTGTCCTTTACGAAAAAATGCGCGGAAGACTCCTTGAAGTTGTAGCACTTGCTGACGATCGGGTTATCTTTCGTGATCTCCAGCGGCATTTTTTCCCGGTGCTCAAACTCCCAGGGCATCATGTTGGTCGTCGGGTAATCTTTGATATGCTCTACATTCCGGCCACGCTCCAGCAGCAGCGTCTTCACTCCTTTCTCAGCCAGCTCCTTGGCCGACCAGCCACCGCTGATCCCGGAGCCGATCACGATGGCTTCAAATGTATTGCTGTTTTTTCCCTTGCTGTTGATGTTGATATTTTCAAACTGATGAATATCGTTATTCATTTCCTGTATCGATTGGTTAACCTTAAAACTGTAGGTGGCTCTTGTCAGGAACCGATATCCACGCATCCATGATACCGGGCGGGGATCAGCTCGTACTTTGTCACGTTCGTCATAAAATATTCAGAGCTGGTATATCCCTGGATGGTCAGGTTTTTGACCGAATTGAGAAAATCGGCCTCGCTGTCCTTCTTGCCGGCCAGCGATTTCACCAGGTCCAGCTTCTGTGCAGCTTTTAAAGCTGAAAATCCCTGCCCGAACTTGTTTTTAGCCTCCTTATCGAGCCTGGCGAGGCCCGTGCCGAGCTGTTCCTGCACAGGCTTTTCAAAACAATCCTGGACCATCAGCTCCACGAAATCCTGCACTCCGAGATCAGAAGCGCCGGGCGTGTCGGTCCTGGGAATAATCGTATCGACCACATCGCCCAGCAATTTTTTCTGCTCCTTCGACAGGAGCGTAGGTTTGGATATCGCGGCTGATGTCCACCCTTCAGCCCACGAGGGCATTGTTATGGCCATCCCGAAAATCCCGGTAAGTGTTTTGAGTAATTCCCGGCGGTGCATGGTTTTAAATGGTATGTCTGGCATAAGCTTTAAAAGCAGAACTTGAATCTCACGGAAATACAAAAAAACAACTATTTTTTTTAATACCTCTATATTCGCAGGGAATGCATGGGTGCGAGGTATATATTTGGTGTTGTTAACCAGGATTGCAGCATCCCCATTTATGAAGTACCTGTCCGTTTTGATTTCCATTTGCTTATCGATAGCCAACATTGCTCACGCCCAGCAAACCTCCGTAATAACAGGCAGGCTTCTGGACCACCATACAGGGCTTCCGCTTCCTTACGGCTCAGTAGCTCTTTATCCTGATTCTGCTTCGACTGCTGCTCTTGGCATTCTCACCGGTGAAGACGGCTCTTTCAGATTTGCCAAAGTGACTGCCGGGCGATACCGGCTTGTCGCGCAGTACGTAGGTTACCGGAATGCGACTATTCAAATCAATACTTCTGAGCTTACCGGTATGCCGCTGGAGGTTCTCCTGGAACCGGCGGTAACCGACCTGAACGCCGTTGAAGTCAGGGGCGCCGCCGGCACAATTGAAAACCAGATCGACAGGACTGTTATCCGGGCCGACAGGTTTTTCAATACGGAAGGCTCTACAGCCCTGGATGTGCTCAGAAATACGCCTTCGGTTACAGTGAACAGCGTAGGCGAAATTTCCTGGAGAGGCTCCAACGCCTTTATGGTGCTCATCGACGGGAAGCCCATCCGCACCGATCCTCAGTATTTCCTGGCCCAGCTTCCCGCAAACTCCATACGGCGTATCGAAATGATCACCTCGCCGTCGGCGCGCTATGATCCTGACGGCAAGGGAGGGATCATCAACATTGTGACCAGGTCGGGTGCTGCCGGGACCTCATTCCAGGCAAACCTGCAGGGCGGGCTCCCTTCCGTCGACCGGCACGCGAACAGCCGTACACCCGTTCGTTTCGGCGGTGACCTCGTCTTTAACCACCGGCAGGGAAAATGGGAAATCAACGCCGGTGGTAATTACCTCCGCAACGACATGGCGGGCCATCGCAGCGGCGATGTCAATACCACTATCGGCGGTATCTTTACATCATTCCCTTCAGAAGGAGAGCGAAGCTTCATGCGCTATAGCTATACAGGCCGGGCTTCCGTCACGTTCACACCCGATTCTGCCAACACCTGGTCGGTGGGATTTTACAGCGGGTACAGGATGCAGTCGAGGCGGGCCGACATTGTCTACAACAACCTGAAAACCAGGATATCAGACGGCTCCGTGCTGGGCCGGATTACCTATTTCAATTCCAACGTGGCGGAAAAAAGCAGCCGGATCGACCTGTTGAATCTTGATTATACCCGCACTTTTAAAAACAAGTCGGCCGTCACACTTTCGGCGCTGGCCGAAAAAGCCGGCATAGAAAGCCTTACCTACAACCTGAACCTCAATGAGCCGGGTCGGAATGTTGTTCTTCAGAATACTCAAAATCCCGGGACCAATCCCCTGGCGGCGTTACGAATGAACGCCGATTATCTGCTGCCTCTTAAAAACGGCAATTTTGAAACGGGCTATCAATACAGGTACCAGGAGCAAAAAGGGGATTTCAAATATCTCAGCAGTAACGGGTCCGGCGGCTTCGAATTGGTTCCTGAATTTTCAAGCAAGACAAAGGTTTTAAACGAAATCCATTCTGTTTATTCCCAGTATTCCGCTAAAAAAGACAGGCTGGAATACAGCGGGGGAATACGATATGAATATGCCAAACGTACTTTCAATGCAGCCGGCCAGCCGGCCCGTTTTCTCAACCTGTCGAATCTTTTTCCCTCGGCGAGCCTTCAATACAAGATAAGTTCCTCGCTTCAGGCAAAGGCCGGCTACAACCGGAGGATACAGCGATCGACCAACCATGAGCTGAACCCTTATCCTGAACGCGAGCACTCGGAAACCCTCGAGTCGGGCGACCCTGATATTCTTCCCGAACTTATAGATCTGAGCGAAGCCGGTATAATTTCCCGGTTTGACAAAGGATCGTTGTCGGCAACTGTCTATAATCAACGCATAAAAAATGTGGTAAACAGGGTAAACAGCGTCTACAATGATACCATTATCAACCGGATATATACCAACGCCGGGCTTGCCTCCTCGTGGGGCATTGAAATAACGGGACAGGCCAACCCGGCCGCCTGGTGGCAACTGATGGCGACAATCAATGCATACCATTATAAAATAAAGGGAAGCATCTTCAACGAGACGGTAAAGGTGAATACTTCCGGCCCGGTATATTCTGTAAATGCCAATACTACCTTCAAAATTACGCCGACATTTCAGCTCCAGTGGTACCTCAATTATCTTTCGAAAAGGATAACGGCCCAGGGCGAAGATTCCCGTTTTGTCCTGGCCGGCTTCTCGGCAAGAAAGACTTTCCTAAAAGGCAGGATCGTTTCGACCCTCCAATGGCAGAACCTGGACCTGGGCATGCTGAAGTCGAACCGGCAACGCATCACCACAAGCGGGAAAGATTTCTTTACCACCACTAATTATATCCACGAAACCGATATGATCCTGCTCAACCTGAGCTATTCTTTTAACCAGCTCCCCAAAAGAAATCGCCTGCCTAAGAGCGAATTCGGCGACCGGGAATTTTAAACGAGTAGATAGGCGCTCGTTTGTTTCTCTTATCTATGAGTATTCAACCAGCCCTAAAAACCTACCAGATAAATGGCCTCAGATAAAGCTAAAATTCAGTCCAGGAGGGCCATGCTGACCGTCCTGGGAACCACCGCGCTGTCGGCAGGAAGCGCTCACCAGGCATTTTCCCCGGGGAATGAGCCTCTCAAACCGGCAGACATAAGGACCGTACCGGCTTTTTCGTCGCTTACCGCCGACAAATCGCTGCGGGCCGGTATGTTCATCCAGACCCTGGGCTACTTTCACCCCGGTGATTCCGGCGCGGCCGCCTACGAAATCACCGGCGACTCCGGCAAAACCTTTGCTCTGCCGGTTGGCAACGGGCTTTTTGCCGTTCTCCTGCCTGCTGTCGGTTGCGTTAACTACCGGATGTTCGGAGCTAAATCCGACGGCCGGTCCGACGACGGGGTTGCTATTAAAAAAGCACACCTGTTCGCCAACGAGTTTGGGCTTCCTGTATTAAACCTGTCCGGCGAGTTCTGGATCAGGGAAACACGGTTGATACCGATCACGACGAATGTCAATTGGGGAAATACGGTCTTTCACCTGGACGAATCGTTCAATTCACCACGGGAAGCCCACTTCGTAGTGCTCCCCCGGCAGGCCTCGTCTGAGATATCACTTTCTGCCGGGATTAAAGCCGCATTGATCCGGAAACTGAAGCCGGGCGTCAAGTTTTTGCCGGAGCTGGCCGCTTACCGGAATTGCCTCGTCATTGTAAAAGACGAGAACGACCGGATCGGGCGCAGGTACGGCCCGGACTACAATCCCCGCGGCTGGGCCAGAGAAGAGTTTTTCTATGTAGAAGAGCATGGTCGTATCATAGGCGATATGGCGTGGACCTTCAGCGACTACACGCATCTTACCGCCTACCCCTGCGACGAAGGGTACCTGACCATTGAAGGCGGAACGTTCCTCGTCTCCGGCGATAATCCCGGGAAAATAGGCGGGCCCTATCACCAGGAAGGAATTGCGGTGCGGAGAAGCCGCACGATCATCAGGAATCAATGGGTCGGCCTTGAGAAGGGGAAAGACGATGTTTCCGACACGCCACGCGGCGGTTTTTACAACTTCAGCTGCGTGTATGACGTCCTGCTCGAAAATATCCGGCTGATCCCCTGGGAAAAGGACAGGCCGGGCACCGACCGCGATCTGAAAGCCGGAACCTACGGCATCGGCGGTTCGAGGGTCTTGTGCGGCACTTTCCGCAACATTACCGCCGAGGGCAGCCCCATCCATTGGGGCGTATTCGGCACCAACCTTTTCAAGAACTTCCGTATCGAAAGCTGCAGGCTCAACCGCGTCGATGTCCATTTTCACGGCTGGAACATCGCGATCAAAGACAGCGAGATCGGGCAAAAGGGCCTTACGCTTACCGGCGGCGGCGAGCTCCTTATCGAAAACACCCGCGTGTTCAACAACGTGTTCCTCAATTTCCGCCAGGACTACGGCGCCAGGTGGGACGGCCCGATCAGCATCGTCAACTGCAGGGTAATGATACAGACCAGCTCCCCGGCGGCGATCATTTCAATGCTCCCCGGCGATTTTGACTACAAATATCCCATCGTTTTAGGACAGCAGATCGTTGTGAGCGACTTTACATTTGTGTCATTGCCTGAGTGGAACGCTGCGAGGTACGCGCTTATCCGGCTTCCCAAATTTTCGAACTCAAAAGAAGGCGGCAGGCTGGTTTTCCCGCAGCGCATGGCATTCAGCCATGTCATCGTACAGGGAAGGGAACGCGGGGTTCAGCTCCTCGACCTCCCCGACGTATCTTCTTTCCTGGCCGGGAGCCGGCGGGGCGGAATGACCAATGGGGTGCTTCAGTCCAACTGCACGATCCACTTCGAGGATATTGTACTCGATCACGACCCGGAAACTCCGAACCTGTACCTTGGCTTGTCCGGGCCTTACGCGGATGATCGTTCTCTCTTTCCCTCCCTTTCCATTATCAATTGCGCCCATCTTAAGCTCAGTCTGGACGATGTTCAGGCGAATGTGTTTATAAAGGGGACAGGGATAGAGCAGCTCGAAGCCGGGAAAACGGACAGCTTTGCCGGGAAAATCTCCTTTGAGAACTGCAGCTTTCGCTTCTCGCCGGGACCGGGAAAAGATGAGGCGCCTGGCAGAATCAGGGCAAATACAGGAATCAGTTTCACAAACTGCGAGATCAACATTCCTGTCCGCAACGGCCTGCCCGCCCCGGAGCTGCTTGAAAAAATCGACTTTTTGAAAATAAACGGCCGCATCCGGCACAATCACCTCAATACCCGTCTCGGAACCGATGTGTTAACCCATCTGTCTGCCTTGAAAATCAAGCTCAAAAGAGAATTTATCGGAATGCTCAGGAGCCATCACGAACTCGAAGACGGGATCCTGTAGCCCCGGATTTCAATCCGGGGCTACAGGGTTGACCGAGCCTACGGCTTTGATTTGAAGCCTTAGATCTTCACTTTTTCCATACGAGGCGTAAAGAAGTGCATGATCAGCCATGCCAGCAGGTACGCGCAACCGCAAACGATAAAAATGAAATTGTAGCCTGTATTGATATTGCCCGCAGCCTTTGCATTATCCAGCACATAGCCTACAAACAGCGGAAAGAGTATACCTCCTACCGAGCCGGCCATCCCGCCGATACCCACTACCGAGCTAACTGCCTTCTTGGGAAACATATCTGACGCCGTTGTAAAAATGTTGGCGCTCCAGGCCTGATGTGCGGCTGCGGCCAGGCTTATCAGCCCGACTGCCTGCCAGATATTGGTACAGTACTGGGCAAAGATGATCGGGATCACGATAATGGCAAAAAGCAGCATGGCCGTTTTACGGGCCTTGAAAACGGGCATTCCTTTTTTTATAAAATAGCCCGAAAGGTACCCGCCGCCGATGCTGCCGATCGTCGTAGCGGTATAGAGGATCGCCAGGTGCAGGCTTGGCTTCTTCAGATCGAGATCAAAATTGCTGGCAAAATACGACGGGAGCCAGAAAAGGAAAAACCACCATACCGGATCCGTCAGGAATTTGCCAAAAACAAAGGCCCAGGTCTGCCTGATCCCGAAGAGCTTCAGCCAGCCGGATGCTCCCGCCGAACGGTCTTCGGTCTGCGCTTCTTCCTCCTCTTCCTTGTCATCACTGTGAATATAATCATACTCCGCTTTGGAAATACCCTTCTTTTTAGAAGGCACCTCATACATAAACCACCAGAATGCCAGCCAGATAAACCCTATAGCGCCGGTAATAATAAACGCTTCCTCCCAGCCGTAGGAGCCCAGGATCCAGGGCACCATAATAGGCGCCACCACGGCTCCGATATTTGCTCCGGAATTGAAGATACCGGTTGCCAGTGCACGTTCCTTTTTCGGGAACCATTCGGCAGTTGCCTTGATCGCGACCGGGAAATTACCGGCTTCGCCGAGACCCAATGAAGCCCTGGCAAGAATAAAACCCAGCGTGGAACGCGCCGCCGCATGAAACATGGCTGCAATGCTCCACACAATAATGGAAATGGTATACCCTAATTTTGTCCCGATCTTGTCGACAAAGCCTCCGTAAAATAAAAGCCCTATCGCATAAGCGGCCGAAAAGGCCATTACTATGGTGGCATAATCTGTTTCAGTCCAGCCGAACTCTACTTCCAAAGCAGGTTTGAGCAGACCCAGCACCTGCCGGTCGAGATAATTGATTGTCGTAGCAACAAACAACAGCGCTACCACTGTCCATCTGAAATTGGTTTTTTTCTCCATGGGTTAAAGAGATGTCGGCCTGAGGGTTAGAATTTAAAATACGCTTTGGCGTTATTGTAGCAGATATCCTGTATGGTTTTGCCTATCCATCCGATATCGTTGGGAAGCTCGCCGTTTTCAATATCATTGCCGTACAAATTACAAAGAATGCGGCGGAAATATTCGTGTCTCGGAAATGACAGGAAGCTTCTCGAATCGGTAAGCATCCCGACGAAACGGCTGAGCAGCCCCATATTGGACAAAGCGTTCATCTGGTTTTCCATGCCGTGCTTCTGGTCCATAAACCACCAGCCCGACCCGAACTGGATTTTTCCCGCGACCGATCCGTCGTTAAAATTCCCGATCATCGTTGCAATTATCTCGTTATCAGCCGGGTTCAGGTTGTAAATAACAGTTTTAGCCAGTTGGTCATGCTCGTCCAGCCGTCCTAAAAACCGCGAAAGCGCCCCTGCCTGGGAGTAGTCGCCGATGCTGTCCCAGCCGGTATCCGGCCCTAAGGTCCTCAACGCCCGCCTGTTATTGTTCCGCATGGCGCCCAGATGGAATTGCTGGGTCCAGCCCAAGGCATGATACATGGTGCCGAGCTCATGGAGCAACGCCGATTTAAAAGCTTCGATCTCATCCGGGGACAGGGTCTGCCCCGCCAGGCGCTTCTTAAATACCCGGTCTGCCTCCTCCGGGCCTGCTTCTACTGCCGAAATACGCTCCAGGCCATGATCTGCAAGTCTTCCTCCCAGGCTGGCGAAGAAATCCGCCCGTTGCCTGAGCGCCGCTGTCAGGCTTTCGAAAGATTCGATATTGCTGTTCACAATCCCGCCGAGCCGACTGACAAAATCGGTATACGAAGGGTTTTCAATGAGTATAAACTTGTCAGGCCTGAAGGTCGGCAATACCTGGAGGTCTATTTCTTCGGCTTTGATCTGCTGATGATACTCCAGGCTGTCGAGCGGGTCGTCCGTCGTACAGACCACCCGCACGTCCATCTTTTTCAGCAGGCTTCTTACAGAATACTCCCTCGTATTGAGCTTCTCGCCTGCTTCATCATAAATACGGTCTGCATTGGCGGGCCCCAGTATGTCGTATTCGTTAAAATATCGCCTCAGCTCCAGGTGCGTCCAGTGATACAGAGGGTTGCGCATGGTATACGGGACCGTCGCGGCCCATTTTCCAAACTTTTCCTTATCCGGCTTGCTGCCGGTACAGTAGCTTTCATCTACCCCGTTGCTCCGCATGGCCCGCCATTTGTAATGATCGCCATAGAGCCATATCTGGGTAAGGTTAGGGAAAATCTTATCCTGCGCGATTTCGTCCGGAGGCAGGTGGCAATGGTAGTCGATAACAGGCATTTTAGCGGCAAACTCGTGGTAGAGCACCCGCGCGCTTTCGGTTTGCAGCAAAAAATTTTCATCCATAAAACCCTTTACTCCTTTAGAAGCCAGTCCGGTTTCACTTGCTGTTGACATAAATTATATAATTAAAAGACATACTCATCAACCTAAAGGACGATATTTTGCCGCACCTCCCTTAAGCTGTGTTCAAACTAATCTGCGCTGAAACGCGGAGCTTTCCTATTCTACCTTCTTCACCCGCAAAAGATCGGCAGAGCTGTTGAGAAGTTCAAGATTCGTTCTTCCCATCAGGGGATGAACATAACCGGGCGCTATTTCGGCCAGAGGATACAAAGCAAAATTTCTCAGGTGCAGTCTCGGATGAGGGATTTCAAGGCCGGGCTCGCTGTAAGCCGAGTCGCCGTAATAGAGGATGTCGATATCTATAGTCCGGCTGTCCCAGCGGGTGCGTCTTAGCCTCCCAAGCCCTGATTCTATCGAAAGGATGGCTTCCAACAGTCCGGCCGGTGATAGCTGCGTCGATATGGCGGCTGCCTGGTTCAGGTAAGGAGGCTGCCCTTCGGTCCCCCAGGGTTCGGTTTCGTAAACAGACGACGCCGCTATCAGCTGCCCGGCCCTTTCGCCGATGGCTTTGAGGGTTTTTTCAAGCAATTCCTCCCTTTCGCCAAGTTTGTTTCNTCCCAGCAAAAGATAGGCTACGGATTCCTCAGCCGGCTGCAAACCCTAGTTAATTTTAAGTACGGCCATAAATGCCTCCTGAGGAATTTCCACGTTCCCTACCTGGCGCATTCTCTTTTTCCCTTTTTTCTGCTTTTCAAGGAGCTTTCTCTTCCTCGATATATCCCCGCCGTAACATTTGGCCAATACGTCCTTGCGCATGGCCTTTACGGTTTCCCTGGCGATGATCTTCTGCCCGATAGCAGCCTGTACGGCTATTTCAAACATCTGCCTTGGAATGAGCTCCTTCAGCTTTTCACAGAGCTTCTTTCCCCATTCGTAGGCTTTTGTACGGTGGACAATGGCCGAAAGGGCGTCGACGCGCTCGCCGTTCAGCATGATGTCGAGCTTTACCATGTCCGACTCCTGGTAGCCGCTCAGCTCATAATCGAGCGAGGCATAGCCCCTGGAAATGGTCTTGAGCTTGTCAAAAAAATCGAATACAACCTCCGCCAGCGGCATTGAAAACTGGATCTCTACGCGCTCGGCAGTAAGGTAAACCTGGTTCTTCAATGTCCCCCGCTTGTCCATGCAAAGCGACATGATCCCGCCTATGTATTCGGATTTGGTAATGATCTGGGCGTTGATATAAGGCTCTTCTATCCAGTCGATATAGTTCGGTTCCGGCATTTCGGAAGGAGCGCTTACTTTCAGGTTCGTCCCTTTGGTGGTAACGACTTCGAACTGCACCGACGGAACGGTCGTGATCACCGTCATGTCGAATTCCCGTTCCAGCCT
>MEDT01000181.1 GCA_001724175.1 Cytophagaceae bacterium SCN 52-12
GGTCATTTCAAATCCGCCTCCTTCCCTGATCTGGACACCGAAACAATCCTGCGCGGATACGGGAGCCGCGCTGTGAAGCATCCATAGACAGGACAGGAGCAATGAAAACAGTTGTTTCATAAGAATAAAAGGTTAGTTATCGTCCGCAAAGTAACAACATCTCTTATATTAAAATCATAGTGAGCAAGCCAATGAGCATGATAACTTTGCAAATGGTGCTGACAGAGGAGAAATCTTTCCTGGTATGCGCCCTTCTGAGCCTGACCAGCAGCCATGCCAGAGGCAGAACCAGCAGCCCGAAGCTGATCGCAAGCGCCCGGTTGCCCAGGTATTGGCTCCATACGAGCAGGATAAGGGTAAAAAGCACGATGAGCACGTAGAGAACCCGTTTTGTTTTCCTGACCCCCAGGACGACAGGAAGCGTCCTGCATCCGTGAGCGGCATCTCCCCGCCTGTCTTCTATGTCTTTGACGATTTCCCGGATGAGTGAAATGAAAAATGCAAAAACGGCATAAATCAGGACCAGGCCGTGGTGGCGCGGGTACTCGACACTGAGGATCAGCAGCGACAACGCGGTGAGCAGGGATACGGCGACATTCCCGATCAGCGGCTGACGTTTATATCTTTCCGAATAGAGCCAGAGCAGCGAAACCGAGAAAATATTCACCAGCGCCACCTTGTAGCTGACCACGAGCCCGCATAAAACGCCCAGTACATTCAGCAGCTGGTGCGTGCCGATGGCCATACGTCTTTTCAGGTATCGCCCTATGATCACCCTTTTGGGCTTGTTGACAATATCGATTTTGATATCGAAGTAGTCGTTGATGATATAGCCGGCAGCCGCGATAAGCAGCGTGGAAAGCACGATGAGGTAAAAATAGGGATCGGCCAGGATCCGCTTCCATTCTTCCCTGGGCCCGATCAGGAAGATCCTGACGAAAAGTTGGGTAAAGGCAACAATCACAAGGTTTTGAATCCTTATCAGCCTGAGAAATCCTGAGAGAAAGTCTTTGGGTGTAGGCTTGTTGCGCACGGAAGCTGGACGGTTAAAATATTTCCCGGTAAGAAAAATCCATCTTTATGGAGTTAAAATAAATCAATTTGTGTTACTCTTTCAAAAGTAGGGAAAATCCCGGCAACTTTATCGCAAAAGCTACATACAACCTGCCGGGGCGGCTATTATAGAAAATATGAAAATAGGAATTGTTTGTTATCCGACTTTTGGCGGAAGCGGAGTCGTAGCGACCGAGTTGGGGAAAGCGCTGGCTCAGGTAGGCCACCAGGTGCATTTTATCACCTACTCCCAGCCGCCCCGGTTAGACTTTTTTAATGAGAACCTGTTTTATCATGAAGTCAATATCCCTGCGTATCCTCTCTTTCAGTATCCTCCCTACGAATCGGCGCTGTCGAGTGAAATGGTGCATGTGGCCCGGTATGCAGGGCTTGACCTGCTGCATGTTCACTATGCGATCCCCCATGCTTCTTCCGCCTACCTGGCCAAGCAGATCCTGGCCTCGCAGGGTATTCATGTGCCGGTTATTACCACGCTCCACGGAACGGATATAACGCTTGTGGGGAAAGACGATTCTTACGCCCCGGTCGTGAGCTTCAGCATTAACTACTCCGACGGCGTGACGGCGGTATCCGAATTCCTGAAGCAGGATACCTACCGGCATTTCGACGTGGCGTCCGACATAGAGGTCATCCCTAACTTTATAGACCTCGACCGGTTCAAAAAACAGAAAAAGGAGCATTTCAAGCTGGCCATATGCCCTAACGATGAGAAGCTGGTGGTGCATACGTCCAATTTCAGGAAGGTCAAGCGTATAGACGATGTGCTGGAGATATTCTGCAGGCTCCGCAAGGAGGTGCCTTCGAAACTGCTGCTGGTAGGCGATGGTCCCGAAAGGGCCCGTATAGAAAAGAAGGCGCGCGAGCTGTGCAGCCCGGAAGACGTAAGGTTCCTGGGCAAGCTGGACGCCATCGAGGAAGTCCTGTCGGTAGCCGACCTGTTTTTGATGCCTTCCGAATCGGAGAGCTTCGGCCTCGCCGCTCTTGAGGCGCTGGCATGCGAGGTGCCGCTCATTACCAGCAATGCCGGCGGCCTGCCCGAATTGAACGTGCAGGGCGTAACCGGCTTTATGAGCAACGTCGGCGATGTAGACGAAATGGCCCGGAACGCGGCTTTCATCCTGAAGGACGAAAACCTGAGAAAGTTCAAGGCCAACGCGCTGGCAAGGGCCAGGGATTTTGAGATCAGCAAGATACTTCCCCTGTATGAAAGGTACTACCGCAGCGTACTGGAGTCGTCAAAAGGCGGGAGCTAGTTCACGTATTGGCCCACGTTCCTGATTTTTTGAGATACCGTATCGTCAGGTACATGCCCAGCAGCAGCAGGATAATGCCGCCTAGGACACCGTTCCTGACGTTGGTATTTTCAAAAAGGTGCCCGTATTTGTACCCGATCAGGGCGATGATCCCCAGCAGCCAGACAAAGAGTGTATTGTACTCTTTGATCAGCCACCGCCTGTAGTTGAACTCCATGCTGCCCAGGGTTTTTCCCAGGCCTCTGAAATCGGGCAGCCAGCGGTTCACGCGACGCGTATATGCATCGAATTCTGCGCCGAATTTATTCCTGAGAAAGTTTTCTTCCGCCAGGACGATCGCCTGGTAGATAAACAGAAAAAACGGTATGACAACCACGACGTAAAAAAGAGAATTGGAAAGTATGCCTACCCCGGCGAGCATCAGGATATTGCCGACATATAAGGGATTGCGGCAGTGGCTGAAAAGCCCCCCGGTCACCAGCTGCTCGGCATATACCTTCTTATCTCTCCCGCCCCTGATGATGTAGGCCAGCCCGATGGTCATCCCGCGCAGAATTTCCCCGGAAAAAGTAATGATCAAACCCAGCACGAGCGGTATCAGGTAGTAATCCGGCCCGAAAGCCCTTTCGGTAAACAGCTCGGGAGAAGGAAGGAACAGGAGCAGGTACAGAAAGATGAACAAATTGTTCCTGTATTTAAAGAAGAAATTACCTATGGAAATCATTTTTTGCCGGTTGTAAAGTTGTTGCCTGTAAAGCAGGTCCTGCTCACTTTTTCGTATCTACTGCTCCGGTTTTTGCGCCACCACACCGGAAAAATTATACCATTTAAAAAATGTCTCGGGATTCTGGAAGCCCGCTTCCCTGAGCAGGAGAGCATTTTCCGAAAGCTTATAAGGGATCAGCACGTTTTCCAGCGCTTCCCGCTTCTGCGATATTTCCAGCTCGCTGTACTGGTTTCTTCTTTTGTAATCGTAATAATATTTTATAAACCGCCTGTTATAAAAGCTGTCTTCAGTCAGTACTTTTTCGACCAGTACGAAAACGCCGCCGGGCACCAGCCCGTCGAAAATCTGTTTTAACAGCCTTTCCCTGTAGATCGGCCTGATAAACTGGAGCGTAAGGCACATGACCACAACCGAAGCGTTCGAAATCCCGGGATTGTTCTGCAGGTCGGCCTGACGCAGCTCTACCGCGCGCTTAACGCCTGCTTCAGTAAGCTTTTTACGGCATTTTTCCAGCATTTCGCGTGATTCATCCAGGCCGACAAACCTTATGTCTTCGGCGACCAGCGAGTTCAGCCCTATCAGCGTCGTGCCGGTAGAGCAGCCGAGGTCATAGACATCGGTGCCCTTCTGTACGAAATCTGCTGCGAGCTCGGCTACCATCCTCTGGATCTCCCCGTAATAGGGCACCGAACGGTTGACCATGTCGTCGAAAACGCTGACGACGCTCTTGTTGAATTTGAAATCGGCCGGTTTGGTAATTTCGCCTTTAAAGACGGCATCCTGCCCTTTGGTTGAAGTAGCCATGTAATATCATTTTTATTGAAAAAGTCGCTTAGAGTTAAAAGCCGCTACCAACCTCCGCCTAATGATCTGTAGACCTGTAAAAGTGTAAGAAATTGTTGTTTCCTGATTTGGATCAGGTCGACTTCGGCAGAAATTACCCCGTTTTGCGCCGTAACGACCTCCAGGTAAGAGGCAGCTCCTACGATAAACAGCTCGTTGGATACCGCTACGGCCTGTCTCAGCTCCGACACTTCTTCCTGCTTCAAATCATACATTTCCTCCAGCTTTTCAAGGCGTTTCAGGTCTGTTGCTATTTCGCTGAAGCCCGACAGCACAAGCTTGTTATAGCGCAGCAGGGCTTCCTTCATTTCTGCTTCCCTCATAAGCCTGTTGGCTTTGAGCGCTTTCCTGTTCAGAAGCGGAGCAGACAAGCCTCCCAGTATGCCGTAGGCCAGCGAGCCGGGAGCAAATATCAGCCCGCTTTTGAATGACTGTACGCCGAGGTCGGCGCTGATGTTGAGCGAAGGGAGAAATGCCAGGTCCGCGGCGCGCAGCTCGGCATGGGAAGCAAGCAGCTCGCTTTGGGCCTGGAGTATATCCGGTCTTCTGCCGAGCATCTGCACGGGAATGCCGGTAGAGATGCTGTCGGGAAAATCGCGGAGGCGGAGCGGCTCTCCCCTGGGGATTGGCTGCGGGAACCGCCCGAGCAGCATATTCAGCCGGTTTTCGGAGGCGATGATCTCCTGCGAAATATTGGCAAGCGCCCCTTTGGAGTTGAGCAGCTGTGCGGTGAACTGGTTGACTGCCAGCTCATTTGCCCGGCCTGCCTGCTTCAGGTTAAGCACCGTTTCGGTCGCCTTGGTCTGGAGATCGATGTTATAGCGCATGATGGCAAGCTCGCTGTCGAGCGCAAGCAGATGGTAATATTCGCCGGCAATTTCCGAGATAAGGCTGGTCACGATCAGATTCCGGCCATGCTCGCTGGCGATAAACCTGTCCTGTGCCGCCTGGCGGAGCGTCCTGAGCTTACCCCACAGGTCGACTTCCCACGAGCTCCTGACCCCGAGGTAGTAGTCGGGCAGGAAACCGGTCGGGATAGACTGCTTTTCGTCGATGTTTGGCGAAAAGTTCGTATCCCAGTTTCCGACGCCGTCCATGGTATAGTCCCCGAATTTCCGTCCTCCGGCAGAAATATCCGCGCCGAGGGTAGGGAGCATAGCGCCCCGGGCGGCCAGGATGCCGGCCCGGGACATTTCAATGCGCTGCATGGCGATCCTGAGATCGATGTTGTTTTCAAGCGCGCTCCCGATCAGTGAATTCAGCGCTTCGTCGGCAAAGAAGCGGTCCCACCTGACATTGGCCATGCTGACGGTGTCGTATGCTCCCGCATAGGTTTCAGGAACAGCCAGGTCGGACGTGGGAAGCGTAGTACGGGAGGTCTGACAGCCCGCGAAGCCGAGCCCGGCCGCTACGCTGATCAGAAGCAATATTTTTTTTGACGATGACATTTTACAGGGATGGTGATTTAACATGACTGTGCGCCGCTATGCTGCCGGCACGCTTTCGGGTTCGTGCTTGCCGGTTTTCTTCCGGATCATGCTTGCGAAAAGGACATACAGCCCGGGGATAAGGAACACGCCGAAAATGGTACCGATCAGCATTCCCCCGGCCGCCGCTGTCCCGATGGAGCGGTTACCCAAAGCGCCGGCGCCGCTGGCGACGACGAGCGGTATCAGCCCCGCAATGAATGCAAATGATGTCATCAGGATCGGCCTCAGACGCTCTGAAGCCCCTTCGAGCGCGGCTTCCAGGACGGTCCGTCCTTCAGCCTGCCTGATGATGGCATATTCGACGATCAGGATGGCGTTTTTCCCCAGCAAGCCTATAAGCATGACGAGCGAAACCTGGGCATAAATGTTGTTTTCAAGCCCGAGGAGCTTCAGCGCAAGAAACGCCCCGAATACCCCGACAGGCAGGGACAGGAGCACCGGCAGCGGAAGGAGAAAACTTTCATACTGGGCTGCCAGCAGGAGATAGACGAAGATAAGACAGATACTGAAAATGTAAAGCGTCTGGTTGCCGGCCAGGATTTCCTCGCGGGTCATGCCCGACCAGTCGTAGGTATAGCCTTTGGGAAGCTTTTCTTCCGCCAGCCGCTCTACCGCTTTGATCGCATCGCCGCTGCTGAACCCTGAAGCTGCTTCTCCGTTGATCATGGCCGAGGTAAACATATTGTAGCGCGTCAGCTGCTCCGGGCCGTAGACTCTTTCCAGCCTGATAAAGGTGGAAAACGCCACCATTTCGCCGCGGTCATTTTTAACGAACAGCTTGGAAATGTCTTCGGGATTCCGGCGGTAGTCCGGATCGGCCTGGACCATCACCTTGTACATCTGGTTGAAGCGGATGAAGTTGGAAGCATAAAAGCTCCCGACGAACGTCTGCAGGGTGCTCATCGCATTTTCGACGGTAACGCCCTTTTTAGCAGCCATATCGGTATCGACGTGTATGAGGTACTGGGGGAAATTGGCGTCGAAGCTGGTAAAGGCTTCCTTGATCTCGGGTGCTTCGTTGAGCGCCTGCACAAACTCGTTGATAATGGAGGCCGCTTCCTGGAGGTCGCCTTTCCCGCTGCGGTCCTGGATCCGGAGCTCAAACCCGCTGGCATTACCAAATCCCGGAACAGCCGGAGGAGGGAAGTACTGGATGTCGGCGCCCTTGATATTCTTTGTCAGCTCCTGCATTTCTGCGATGATATCGTCCACCGATTCCGTGCGTTCCTCCCAGGGAGTAAGGTTGATCATACCCATCCCGTAGGAAGCGCCGGCGGCTTCCGTCATCAGGCTGTAGCCGGCGAGCGTAGCCACCGACTCCACTGCGTCGAGCTGCTCGGCCGCCTTTTGAATTTCGTCCAGCACCACTTCCGTTCTTTCGACGGTAGCTCCTACAGGCGAGGTGACGTTTACATAGAGGACTCCCTGGTCTTCGGTGGGAATGAAGCCGGTAGGCAGCACCGAGTTGACACCCCAGGTAGCCGCAACAAACGCGACCAGGAGCCCGATCGTAATGATCCTGCGGGAAGCAATGGTATTGAGAACGCTGCGGTACCTGCCCGCCAAGGCATCATAGCCCTGGTTGAATTTATCAAAGAACCTGTCCATAACGTTCTTTTTCTTCTTCTTTTCACCGTGGGTATCCTTCAGCATCAGAGCGCAGAGGGCGGGCGTGAGGGTGAGCGCGTTGATACCGGAGATGACGATCGAGACTGCAAGCGTCAGCGAAAACTGCCGGTAGAAGATACCCACCGGCCCGGACAGGAAGGCAACCGGCACAAATACGGCCGACATCACAAGGGTAATCGCCACGATCGCGCTGCTCATTTCTTTCATCGCTGCGAAGGTGGCTTCTCTTGGGGGCAGGTGCTCGGTCGTCATTTTGGCGTGAACGGCTTCAACCACCACGATGGCGTTGTCTACCACGATCCCGATTGCGAGAACAAGCGCAAAAAGCGTGAGCAGGTTAATGGAGAATCCCATGAGCTGCATAAAGGCGAATGTTCCGATAAGCGCCACGGGCACGGCCAGCGCGGGAATGAGCGTGGACCTGAAATCCTGCAGGAATAAAAACACGATCAGGATCACGAGTATAAACGCCTCGAACAGGGTGCGCACCACTTCTTTTATGGACGCATCCAGGAAGCGGGAAACATCATAGGAGACGACATAGGTCATGCCGGGCGGAAAAGTGGTTTCCTTCAGCTCCTCTATCCTTTTTTTGATGTTGGCGATCACTTCCCTCGCATTGGAGCCGGGGCGCTGCTTCAGGATGATGGACGCTGACGGCCTCCCGTCCGATTTGGAGGTCATGCTGTAATCGAGCGAGCCGAACTCGATATCGGCCACGTCTTTGAGCTTGAGCATCGACCCGTCGGCATTCGACTTGATCACGATATTTTCGTATTGGTAGGGCTCATTGAGCTTGCCCGTATATCGCAGCACGTACTGGAGCATCTGGGCATCCCTTCCGGAGCTGATGCCCGATTTTCCGGGTGCGGCCTCGACATTCTGGTTGCGGATGGCCTGTATCACTTCCTCCGTAGATACCTTGTAGCTCGCCATACGGTCAGGTTTCAGCCATACCCGCATGGAATAGTCTTTAAGCCCTTTGATTTCGGCAAAGCCGACGCCGTCGATACGTTTCAGCTCGGCCAGAATGTTGATATCGGCGAAGTTGTAAACAAAATCTTCTCCGAGAGTGGTGTCTGACGACATGATGTCGAGGTACATCAGCATACTGTTCACCTCTTTTTCTGCCGTGACACCCGCTTTGATCACCTCTTCGGGAAGTTCATCGATCACAGTCTGCACCCTGTTCTGCACGTTTACGGCAGCCAGGTCTGGATCGGTTCCTACCTGGAAGGAGATCTGTATGATCGTGACCCCGTCGTTGCCGGAGACCGACGACATATAGGTCATCCCGGGCACGCCGTTGATGGCGCGTTCGAGGGGAATGGCGACTGCTTTGGAACAAACTTCTGCGTTAGCTCCCGTGTACCGGGCGGTAACGACTACGGAGGGCGGAACGATATCGGGGAACTGCGTAATAGGCAGGCCTACCAGCGCGAGAAGCCCCAGCAAAACAAAAAACAAGGATATTACCAGCGATAATATCGGCCTTTTGATGAAATGATCAAACATAGTTATTCCGCAGTTACAAGCCTGGTTTTGATCACCTGTCCCTCCTTGAGCGACTGGGTCCCTTCATACACGATCTTTTCACCTTTTTCCAGGCCCGATTCTACTACATAGTAATGGCCTGTTCTCGTTTTGGGGATGAAAGCCCTGGTCCTGACCCGGCTGGAGTCACCGACAACGAAAACATAGCTCTTGTCCTGGATTTCAAAAACGGCCTTCTGGGGCACGAGCAGGGAGCTGTCTATTACGTTGGTCAGTCGTATAGTCCCACTGGAGCCGTGCTTCAGGATTTTGTCGCTGTTGAGAAACCTGGCGCGGAATGCGATCGAGCCTGTGCTTTCATCGAACTCGCCTTCCAGCGTTTCGATCTTTCCTTTGCTCGGGAACCTGGAACCGTCGGCCAGGTACAGGTCTACCTGTCCGTGCTCGCTGGTTTCCTGGTTGGCTTTTACATATTCGAGGTATTCTTTTTCGGATACATTGAAGTATACGTTAACGGCTTTTATGTCCGAAACGGTAGTAAGCAGCGTGCCCTCGTTGATCAGGCTGCCCATTTTGTAAGGGATCCTGTCGATCACGCCGTCGAAAGGGGCTTTGATATTGGTGTAGGCAAGATTGATCGCAGCGCTCGACTCGGCGGAACGGGCGGCCTGTATTTTGGCAGCAAGCGCATCATATTTCGCATTGGCGACATCCAGCTCGCTTTGCGAAACTACATTTTTCGAAACCAGGTCCTTTACCCGGTTGACTTCCAGCTCCATCGCTTTCGCTTCGGCGATCACGCTATGGAGATTGGCTTTGGCGGTAGCCAGCTCGGTCTGGTATTC
>MEDT01000182.1 GCA_001724175.1 Cytophagaceae bacterium SCN 52-12
CTTCGAATCGAGAAGGGCCGACAGGTTGGTCAGAAAGCCTACCGTGACGATCGTGACGCTGGTGTCGGGCTGTGCGGCAAGCACCCGGCGGTAAACTGAGACGGCATCGGGCGCATCGGCAGTCGACTTTATGGTGTGCGGGTATTTTTCCACCAGCAATTCAGGCCATCCCTGGGGCGCTTTCATATCCGGGGCATGCATGTTTTTCGGAGCACCGGTAGGCAGGCCTGCGCGCCCGAAATAAGTATTGATAATGTCTATTACCGGGACGGTCAGCTCATTTATATTACAGGAAATTACCGCCAGCGGTTTGGCGTAGCCGCTGTCGGCCAGGGCATGCAGCACGGCCATAGCGCCTACATCGTCGTAGTCCGGCCCGATATCGGTGTCCATGATGAGCCTGACGGGAGCGGCGTCAGGTTTTTGGGGTTGGCTGCAGCCGGTAATCAGGCAGCCGGATAATAATCCGCAGGTAACTAATAAGGGGATTCTCATACAGTTATAAATTGATGGTGCTTTAAAGACCGGTCGATCATTCTTTACAAAAATGCATTTAAGAACCATCTCTTGGTCCGCTCATGCGAAGGAGGGGACCAAGGGGTGGTCTATTCCCCGGCCAGGATGATCAGCCCGAGCCCGGTCAGGAACGCGAGGAACATCAGCAGGATAAGCGCGTTGATGCGCCGGCCGCCGCCTTTGAATTCTTTCCAGATCAGAACACCCCAAAGCGCCGCTACAAGCGTAGCGCCCTGTCCGAGGCCATAGGAAATAGCCGGTCCGGCTTTGCCGGCAGCAATAAGGTTGAACAGGTTGCCTAACCCCCAGATGCAGCCGCCCAGTATCCCTACCAGGTGGATCTTAAGCGATCCCCCGAAATATTGGCGATAAGCAATGGGACTGCCTTCAAGAGGTTTTCGCATGAGGTAGCTGTTGAAAAGCAGGTTGCTGACCAGGATCCCGGAAGCAAAAACCACGAAAGCCGTATAAGGAGTCATTTTTCCGGCAGTCGGCGAAATGAAATTCTCAAGATCCATACCGGCGGCAACGAAAGGGTAAAAGGTCGACATCAGCACGCCGGCCAGGACCGAAACGCCTACCCATTTGCCGACCGAGCGTTTCTCGCCTCCCTGCTGAAGGTAGCTGTAGGCGAGCGCGTTCAGCAAGATCGCCAGGGTGACCAGACCGACACCGGAGAAGAGCAATACGGGATTGCCCTTGTTCAGCAGGGTATAATTGATGACCACCCCGATTACAAGCGCAAGGCCGATACCGATAGGAAATGCCACTGCCATTCCTGCCGATGCAATAGCCGCCGTAAGAAGGATATTGGCAAGGTTAAACACCACGCCGCCGGTAAATGCGCTGTGGACATTGGCAGCGTCTGCCTGGCTGAGATCGTCGAGGAAGGGTCTCCCGGCTTCACCGTTGCTTCCCAGGGTGAGCGCCCCCAAAAGTGAGAAAAGGAAAATACCTGCTACATAATCCCAGTAAAAAAGCTCGAACCGCCAGCTGTTCCTGACGAGTTTCTGTGTATTGGCCCATGAGCCCCAGCACAGCATCGTAACGATACAGAAGAAAATAGCAAGGGAATAGCTTTCGACAACAAACATATTCTAACAAGGTTAAAGATTTGGGAATACGTGCTTCATCAGCTTTTTGCCGGCAGAATGCCCTCGAGCTCTTTACGCGTCGGCAGAGAGCTTTGAGCCCCCATGCGCGTAGCGCTGATAGCAGCGGCTTTACAGGCAAATTCAACGGTAGAGCGGATGTCCTTATTTTCGGAAAGCGCAACCGCCACGGCGCCGTTAAAGCAGTCGCCCGCGGCCGTGGTATCGACAGCAGTGACAGGTACGGCCGGGATCATGGCTGATACCTGACCGGAGCTGAGGTAAGCACCTTTTGAGCCCAGGGTGATGATCACATGATCGCAGCCTGCATCGCGCAGCTTCTGCGCGGCCTTTTCGGCCGATAGGGGATCGCTGACTCTTATGCCCGTCAGCAGCTCCGCTTCGCTTTCGTTTGGCGTGATCAGGTAAAGCCTGGACAGGGTTTCCCTGCTGAGCTCCTGCGCAGGAGCCGGGTTCAGGATTACCCGCGCACCTTTCCGGGCGCTTTCATGTATGACGTGGGTAACCACATCTACCGGGATCTCGAGCTGGACCAGTACGAGATCGTCAGGCTTCAGGTGCGCCAGTGCACGGTCGACATCTCCTTTCGTCAGCGCCGCGTTTGCGCCGGGCGCAACGGAAATCGAGTTTTCTCCCTGCCTGTCGACATTGATAAGCGCCGCGCCCGAGGGAAGCCGGGGGTCGGTAGCGACGTAATCGGTCAGGATATTTTCTCTTTTAAACTGCTGTACGGCTTGTTTCCCGAAAAGATCGTTGCCCGTTTTCCCGACAAAATAGACTTTGCCGCCGAGGCGGGCAGCCGCTACGGCCTGGTTGGCCCCCTTGCCGCCGGGATTCATCAGGAATTCTCCTCCGATCACCGTTTCTCCCGGGGCCGGCAGTCTTTCCGATTTTACTACCATATCGGTATTGGAGCTCCCGACAACATAAATGAGTTTATCGCTTGACATTTTGGCTCAGACAAATGATGTATTTCAAAATTATATCAATTAAAAGGAATAATATCACCAAAAAATATTGATCCGGCTATTTCTAAGATCATTTATATGGCGCTGTAACTCCTATAATATGTCCTATATTTGATATAAAATGTCTTTTCTGGCTATTTCTATGCTGTCGATCCGGGAACTATTTGATCTTATAAAATCGCTTGACAAAACCGAAAGGCGCTACTGCCGTATCAGATTGGAGGAAAGAGGGGCAGACACCGCCTATTTCGAACTCTACCGGCAACTGGAAGGATCGCCTGTCTTCGACGCCGGTCTCGGGCTGCGTTTAAAGGAGCGGTTTAACAGCCACCAGCTGGAGATCACCAGGAAACACCTCGCTAAATTGCTTCTTCGTATATTGAACAGGTATCATCTTCAGACTGACAGGGAGAACCTGCTCTGGGAGCGCTATGCAAATGCGAAGCTGCTGCTGCAAAAAGGCTTCAGCCATGCCGGGCTGCGCCACACCGCGCTGGGGAAGGCAGCGGCGCAGGAGGCGGGATATCCTTATCTTTTTTCGATGTTCTGCCGTCTCGAGCTGGATCACGGCATACGACAGAAATTTGCCGACTGGGAAGAAGAACGGGTGGTAGCCGTGCATGAAAGCGTGCGGGAGGGTATGAAGAAGGAAGAGGCTGCCAGGGAACATGCCGCCTTGTATGAAATACTCCTGTGCCGGTACTGGAAAAAAGGCGTAGTGCGAAATTTCAGCCAGACTGCCCGACTGAATGATATTGTCCTGGAGGAACACCAGGCCGTGCAAAACCAGCGTAAGGAAACATTCAGATCAGGACAACTGCATCTCCATTTTCAATCTGTTTACTTTATGATGACGGGTGATCCTGACGGAAGCCTGAAAACATTTTACGCCCTGGATGATTTTTTCCGGGCCCACCGGCAGGAGTGGGCGGCCGATCCGCAGCATTATGTCAGATTTCTCCAGGATGTGCTGGAAACACTCAGGAGATTCGGCCGTTTTGATGAAATGACTCATTTTATCGGTCGTCTGAACGAGCTGGATATTACGTCCGGATATTTGAAAATAAAGATTGCGCTCTTACTGGCCGAGCTGCATTTGCATGCCGACCTGGCCCGTAAAGACCGGCCCGACGATATCGCGATCCCGGCTTTCCCGGCTGCCATACTTGACCAGGCGCCGCTGCAGGATGTCATCCAATGGTGGTTTACAACGGCACGCGCCTACTTCCTTAAGAAAAATTACCAGGAATCCCTCTCGCTGATCAACCGGCTGCTCCGCATCCCTGCTGCCGAGCTGGGGGCTATGAACTATTCCAAGATCCGGATACTGAACCTGATGGTGCATCATGCCATGCAGAACAGGGATTACCTGTTTTACGAGATCCGGTCTTTCGAGCGGAAAATGAAAAGCGCCGGAACCTGGCATTATACCGAAAAGCTGGTTGTCGACTACCTGAAGCACTGGCTTTCCTACAGGCCTTTCGTCCGGAAAGTGAGTGTAGAAAGCCTGGATGACCCTTATGAGCAGGTAATGGTCTCCGAGCTGGGGTTGAAGAAGTGGCTGAAACTACCGGCAGGCCCCGACGGGATAGGCACCGGATTCTGAAAATCAGATTTTATTTTGTAAAGGCAATATTACCTAAAATGTACAAAATTTTATATTTAAATAACAAGGCTAATCCTCCTATTTTTTATCTTTGAAAGCTATTATCGCATTGAAAACGAAAACCGGACTTTAATGCTGCTACTACTGATTTGAAAGGCATGGAACAGGAAGAGGACTCCTTTTTATTGGAGGCGTTTCGGTCGGGAGATGCTACTGCATTCAGTGGTATCTACCGGAAGTACTGGTATCCGATGTACCGGGTGGTATACCGGAAGACAGGCCGCAGGGAAATTGCCGAAGAAATCGTCCAGGATATCTTTACGAGGTTGTGGAGAGAGCGAAAAAAGCTCGCCATTACCGATTTGAACCGCTACCTGTTCTCCGCAGTGCGCTATGAAACGATCGACTATTACAGATCGCGGATCATGCACGATGATTTTGATGAGTGCCTGAACGATTTAAGCCTGAGGGAAGATACTACCACGGAAGATACCATAATTCTCAACGATCTTATGGAAACCATCGACAAAGGTCTTGAAGATTTGCCAGAGAAGTCAAAAGAGATATTCCGTCTCAGCCGCTTTCAGCACTGGCCGGTATCCAGAATCGCCCGCCATTTCGAACTCTCTGAAAAAGCGGTTGAATACCATCTCAGCAAAGCTTTAAAGCACCTTCGTATTTATCTGAGCGACACACTTATCGTGCTCATGCTGGCAGGCCTGAAGTAGGGGAGGCCAGATGGGGATCCGTTGTCTTACTATTGGATATACCGGAGAATATTTACTGATAATGATTCTTTCAATATGAATTTTCCTATATTTTGCCTGCCTGTTTAGGGAACAGGTCCTGATTTCCGGCTTCTGTAATACCCGGTATATGAATCGTTGCCGGTAAAGTAAAGACCTAAACTGACGGATGGATAGAAAACAGGTACACGAATTACTGCGCCGCTATGTAAGAGGAGAATGCGACGATGATGAACAAATGAAAATTCATCAATGGTACGACCGTTTATGCAAAGGCGACGAAGTACGGTTATCAGATGAAGAAAAGATGCTGCTGGAGGATAAGTTATGGAAAAATATCCGCACCGACCTGCAGGCCGAAGCACTTTTCCCGGAAAGGAAAAGCAGGAGACGAACATTCCTTTCATTTTATGCTAGAGTTGCAGCCATGCTGCTGATCGGCGCCGGGTTTGCCTGGCATTTCTACCGGCCTGAAAAAGTGGAGGAACCAGTTACCGTAGCCGCTGTGAATCTGCCCGACCGCATGCAAAAGGTAAATAAAGGCGATAAGCCAATGAAAGTAAAACTCATGGATGGCAGCCAGGTAACGCTTTTACCAGGCAGCAGTTTAGATTATCCGCAGCGGTTTCATAAGGAGAAAAGAGAGGTCATGCTCACCGGCGATGCTTTTTTTGAAATTACCCCTAATCCGGCCCAGCCCTTCCTGGTTCACAACGGCAAGCTGGTCACGCAGGTACTGGGCACGAGCTTCTGGATCAGGACCCATCAGAAAAGTAAGTCATTGGAAGTGGAAGTAGTAAGCGGGAAAGTATCGGTATTTGAAAGCGTTGCCGAAGAGAAAAGTCTTCACCCTGACATGGAGGCTTCACGCCTCGGCTATAACGGCGTAGTGCTTACTCCTAACCAGCGGGTTACTTATTATCCTGACAAAGGGTACCTGCTGACGAGCGTAGTGGAAGAGCCTGTTGCGATTCAGGTGCCGGCTGCTGACGAAATGAGCTTTGATAATGAAGAGGTAAAGGATATAGTTCCCGTGTTGTTTAAAAAATTCGGAATAGAAGTTTTATTAGCCCATGAAGGACTCGGACACTGTACTTTTACCGGTGATATCAACGGGTTGCCGCTTTACGATGCGCTCGAGCTGATCTGTAAGTCTGTGGGCGCCGGATATGAAATAAAAGGTACACGTATATTGATAAACGGTAGTGGCTGTGATTGATTGCGCGGCGGCGCTTCATGCGACGAAGAATTGAGACAAAAGTATAACCTTAACAACCTAAACTATGTAAGCAGAATTACAGAAGAGCAACAAAAAGAAAGGCGCCGGAAGGTATGCTACTACCGACACGACGCCGTCAGGCCTGCCGTTCTCATTTATTCATCCTTCCCGATGAGCGAACGGTAGCACGGGATCCTATTTTCTTGTCAAAAAAGAATCATCTAAAATTATGAAAAAAACGAAAACAAAAAGGTGTACACACCTGTACATGCTTATGAAGATTTCGCTGACACAGTTTATGTTACTCCTGGTTTTCGGAGTAACCGCCATGGCAAGCGGAACATCTGCCCAGAAATTGCTCTCGAGAAGCGTTACGCTGAATGTCGAGCAGACAGAACTTAAGAATATCCTGAATTTAATCGAGAAACAGGCAGATGTAAAATTCGCTTTCAGCCAGAAGACGATCGGGGCGCATCGTCAGGTATCGATTCATGTAAGTGAAAAATCCCTTTCAGAAACGCTGAACATGCTGTTGACCCCCCTGGATATTTCCTACCAGGTTCTTTCCGGAAGGATACTCCTTACGCCAAAAGTAAACGAGAAAAAACATTCCTTTACAGAAGGGCCGAAAGAGCTGCCGGGACGTCTGATGCCGCTTGCCCGGGAAGTGCGGGGAGTGGTTTCCGACGAATCGGGGTCAGGATTGCCCGGCGTGAGTATCATACTCAAGGGAACACAGCAGGGAACGGTTACAGATGCTGAAGGGCGTTACACCTTAACTGTTCCTGATAACGATGCCGTATTGATTTTTTCGTTTGTAGGGTACATTTCGCAGGAAGTTACGGTGGGAAGCAGGACCTCCGTAGAGGTCAGGCTAGAGGTAGATCAAAAGGCGCTGGAAGAAGTAGTGGTGGTAGGATACGGGACTCAGAAGGCGGCTACCATAACCGGGTCTGTGAGCTCGGTAAAAGGCGAAGTTCTGGACAGGGCTCCTGCCATTAATCTTTCCAATACGATGGTAGGACGGCTGCCCGGCCTGGTTGCGGTCACAAGGTCCGGGCAGCCCGGATCCGACGGCTCGACATTCAGGATCCGCGGGGCTAATACGCTGGGTGATAATTCTCCGCTCATTGTCGTAGACGGAGTCCCTAACAGGGGGCTGGAGCGACTGATGCCTTCTGATATTGAGAGCGTTACCGTTCTTAAAGATGCATCTGCCGCGATCTATGGCGCCCAGGCGGCCAACGGCGTGATACTGGTTACGACAAGGAAAGGAAAGCAAGGTAAGCCGCAGATAACCCTGACGCACAACCAGGGCTGGAGCGCACCGACGGTTATCCCCGAAACTGCAGATGCGGCAACCTATCTGCAGATGCTAAATGAGATCTACCTTAACAACGGCCAGAGCGCCAGGTATACGGAAGAGGAGATCCAGCACTACAGGGAAGGCAAAGATCCGTGGCTTTACCCGAATACCAATTGGTATGACGCTACTTTTAGGAACACTTCACCTCAGCGCATGACCAACGTGAGTATTTCCGGAGGGCAGGAAAGCCTGCAGTATTTTATCTCGGCAGGAACGAATTTCCAGGATGCGATCTATAAGAACAGCGCGACCAATTACAAGCAGATGAATTACCGGGTTAACCTGGACGGTCAGCTGTCCAAATACATAAAGTACGGTGTGCGTCTGGCCGGGCGTGAAGAAAACAGGAACTACCCCACACGTTCGGCAAGCGATATATTTACAATGCTGAGAAGGGGAAAACCTAATATGCATGCGTACTGGCCGAACGGGCTTAACGGCCCGGACATCGAGTATGGGAACAACCCGGTGGTGGTGACGACGAATCAGACAGGATATGACCGCAACAAGACGACAGTACTGGAAAACAGGGTCAATATCGACGTGCAGATCCCCTGGGTCCAGGGGCTTTCGGTTAACGCAAGCGCTGCATTGGACAGAGGCATGGTCAATGACAAGCTGTGGCGCATCCCCTGGTACCTGTATTCCTGGGACAGGGAAACGTATGACGCGGAAGGAAACCCGGTGCTGACCGTTGGGCAGAAAGGATTTTCAAACCCGGAATTGCAGCAGGATATGTCCGATAGAAAATTACTGACCGTGAATACCTTGCTGAATTATGAGAAAAGCATCAAGGATCAGCACTATTTTAAAGTGATGTTCGGCGTCGAACGTATCTCAGGCGATACGACCAGCTTCTTTGCTTTCCGCAAGCATTTCGTCTCGACGGCGCTTGATGAGCTTTTCGCCGGTGGAGATGCGGAGAAAAATAACGGCGGCAGCACTTCCGTCATGGCAAGGCTGAATTATTTCGGCAGGGCTAACTATGATTTCCGTAACAAATATCTTTTCGAGTTTGTATGGCGCTACGACGGGTCCTACATTTTCCCCGAAAGCAGGCGATTTGGTTTCTTCCCCGGTGTTTCGCTGGGATGGCGTCTCTCGGAAGAAAACTTCTGGCAGCCGCTGAAACAGGTAGCCGGCGATGTGAAGATCCGCGGATCATGGGGACAAACAGGAAATGACAGGATCACCACCTATCAGTACCTGGCCAGCTACGGCTTTGCATCGGCCGCAAAAGAAATCTATGTTTTTAATGAGAACGTGGAGAGCAAGATCCTGAGAGAGCTGAGGATCCCTAACCGGAACGTGACCTGGGAAGTTGCAAACCAGTCGAATATAGCGCTTGACGCAAGCTTCTTTAAAAACAAGCTGACATTTACCGCCGAGTATTTCTATAACCTGAGGACCAATATACTCTGGAACAGAAATGCCTCCGTTCCTTCGTCGTCAGGCCTGACCCTGCCCCGGGAGAATATCGGAGAAGTCATTAACCGGGGATCGGAATTCCAGGTCGGATACCGTGACAATATCGGGGATTTCTCCTATTCGCTTTCGGCCAATTTCAACTTCAATAAGAACAAAATCAGGTTTTGGGATGAAACGCCGGGAGTGCCCGATTACCAGAAGTCAACAGGATACCCCATGAATACCCAGCTGTACTACAAAGCCATCGGTATTTTCTCCGATCAGCAGGCTGTCGACGCCTATCCGCA
>MEDT01000183.1 GCA_001724175.1 Cytophagaceae bacterium SCN 52-12
CTTTTCTATAATCATGTCACCGCTTCGCGGTTTTGCCGGTATCTGACCGTACCCTTTTCTATAATCATGTCACCGCTTCGCGGTTTTGCCGGTATCTGACCGTACCCTTTTCTATAATCATGTCACCGCTTCGCGGTTTTGTCGGTATTTGACCGTATCCTTTTCTATAATCATGTCACCGCTTCGCGGTTTTGCCGGTATCTGATCGTACCCTTTTCTATAATCATGTCATCGCTTCGCGGTTTTGCCGGTATTTGATCGTACCCTTTTCTATAATCATGTCACCGCTTCGCGGTTTTGCCGGTATCTGATCGTACCCCTTTTTATAATCATATCGCTGTTTTGAGGTTAGGGAAAGCCCAACGGGCTGACATGATTATAGAAACATGCGCAAATTCAATATCAATCGTAACCCTGAAAGGGTGGCATTATTAATTCGAAATAAAAATATATATCGCCTATGCGGGCATTAATATAATTTTCCGCCAAAATAATTGAATGTTGTTTTGGAGTTAAGGGTTCTTGTGTTTAATATTGTAGGACATATACCATATTTAGGATATATACTATTTAAAAATGGAGACAGATTTTAAAAGCCGGACATTGGTGGATTGGGTGGAAAGCCGGCTCATCCAGGAGATCAGGGATAACCAGCTCGGTTCCGGAGCAGAGATGCTGAACGAAAAAGAGCTTTCGGAGAAGTATGATGTAGGGCGAAATGTTGTGCGGGAGGCGCTGAGCCGTCTGCGGATGCTGGGTATTATAGAAAGCCGCAAAAAAAGAGGGATCGTGGTATCGCAGCCTAATGTCATGTTCAGTTTTAAAAAGGTTGTAAACCCTTTTATGCTAAGCAGGGAAACGATTATCGACCTGCTGGGTATGCGGGTCTCTCTCGAGATAGGATGCGCAAAAATGATCATTCACAATATCACGGATGAAGATATAGAGGAGTTGAAGGCTATAGTGGCAAGGGAGAGCGCGATAGACAGCCTCAAGGTGGACATAGAGATGGAAAGGGCTTTTCATTCAAAGCTTTACAAAATATCGAAAAACAGGGTGATGCTGGATTTCCTGGATACCCTGCTGCCGGTGTTCAAATATGTGAATGAGAATTACGAGGATTTCGATCTTTTCAACCGGGAGCGCCGGGGCAAAGGAAGGTTTATCAGGCATAAGGACTTTGTCCCCTACCTGGAAGCCAGGGACGTAGAGGGTTACCAGAAAGCAATGGAGGATCACCTCGCCGCATATATCGATTACATCAATCATTCGCACCTCGGAGCGCAATAAATAACGATCAGATAACTGGAAAATGCAACATTTCAAAAAGCTGGAAGGCTTGATTACGGCAGTTTTTACGCCATTTCGCGAAGACGGATCCGTTAACCCGGAAGTAATACCGGAATACGCATCGATGCTCAGACGCCGGGGGATAGCGGGCGTCTTCGTAAACGGATCCTCAGGTGAAGGAGTTTTGATGAGCAACCCGGAGAGAAAGAAAATGGCTGAGGCCTGGAAAGCGCAGGTGGGCCCGGATCTCCGGTTGATCATACATGTGGGCAGCACGAGCGTGGAAATGAGCAAGGAGCTTGCCGCTCACGCTGCTGAAATAGGAGCGGATGCCATATCGTGCATGGCGCCGCCTTTCCTGTCGACATCAGACGTAGACGTAATGACGGATTATTGCAGCCAGGTAGCTGCCTGTGCTCCGGACCTGCCTTTCTACTATTATCATTTGCCGGTGGCCACAGGCGCGCACCTGAAGGTGCACAAGCTGCTGCAGAAAGGAAGCGCGGTCATTCCCAACCTGGCAGGGGTGAAATATACCCATACCGATTTCATGGACATGCACCAGTGCATTGCCCTGGAAGGCGGCCGTTTCGATGTGCTTCACGGTCATGACGAGATTCTTTTAAACGGCCTCGTTCTCGGTATCAGGGGCGGGATAGGCACTACCTATAATTTTGCGCCGGAAGTGTATACCGCCATTATGGACGCTTATGCGCAGCACGATCTGGAAGCCGCCCGCCGGCACCAGAGGGTTTCTATCAGGCTGGTGGATATCATGCTGAAATACGTGAATGCCATCGTGGGAGGGAAGGCGATACTGAAGCTCGCCGGGATAGACTGCGGCCCGTGCCGTACGCCGCTGCGGAATCTCAGCAATAAAGAGCTGCAGTCGTTGGAAGAGGAGCTGAAAGAAGCCGGGCTTTTTGAATTGCTGACCGGCCATTACGAGGCGGTTCAGCCGTCTTAGTGCCTGTAGTTTTTGATAGCCGCCGGAGGCGACATAATAGTGCCCCGGGACTGCAAGTCCCGGGGAGCACTGTCCGCAGCCATGTTATCGTGTTTGCGTCGGGAGGATGATCGTCTCATTGTCATATCGTTTTATATGAAATATTTACTGATACCTGCTTTAGCCATGCTTCTTTACGGTTGCGAAAGCCGCAAGAACTCCCGTAGCGGAAGTCCGTACCTGGAGGTCATCAGGGAGGCTGGCGCGGCATCCGAAGATTTCTGGGTTCGCGTTCATGCGATCGAGTTCCTGACAGAGCTGGGCGATACCGAAGCGGCCTTACGCCTTGCGGAGGGCTGCCGGGAGTTTGAAACGGAGCCTCAGAAAAGGATCGGCTACTGGCGGATGAAATATCGCCTGTCCGTGCCTTCCGAAAAGCAGGTATGGCTTGACAGGATCCTTGCGTCTTACCTCGACCGCGAAGGCCCGGACAGGATACACGCTGCCGAAACGCTCGCCAAGCTGGCTTATCCGCTCCGCAAGGCCGACAGCAGCCTGACGGCGCAGGATCTCAGGAGCGGCGGACCGATCGCGGCTTTTGTAAAATGGGGAATGGCCCTGCCGGCAGATCCCGCTTCCGGGGTCGACTTCGATATGCTCCTGGAGGCCGTAGAAGATACCGCTTCCCTGGAAAGGAGAATAGCAGCTTATGCCATCACCTTTCTCGACCCTCTGCCTGAGGCCTACAGGATGCGGCTGTTTGCTGCGGCGGAAGCCGAAAACGAAAATTCAGAGGCCCTCCCTTACCTGCTTCATGCCGCCGTCATACAGGACAGTGCCGGCAGCGATCAGGCGGAGCGATTGAAAGCGCGTCTGCGCCGCATGGCGGAAGCGCCGGGAAAATCAGCCAGGATAGCGCTATGCAAGGCCCTCGCCGGGCGTTGCGACAAGGAAGATGAAGCTTTGCTGCAACAGGTTTTCAGTCTCCGGAATCCTGTACCGGAAGACGAGGATCCTGCAGCCGGAGAGATCGGCCCTGCTAACCAGGATGTAAAAATTGCCGCGGCTTTCGCACTTGAAAAATCAGGAATAATTATAGAGAAACAACCCAAATAAATGACGCCCATGATAAAACTAAACCAACAGAAAGCTTTTTTTTCAGGTTTCCTGATATTGATGTTTTTCAGCTTCACCGGCTTGTCCGCGCAGACGCCGGACGGGATGCAAATCAGGAAGATATGGGATGGCGCCCAGCACAGCGCTTTCACGGATCTGCTCTACTTCAAAGGGGCCTTTTATTGCTCTTTCCGGGAAGGCTCGGGACATATCCCGGGGACTGACGGAACGGTCAGGATCCTGCGGTCGGCCGATGGCCGGAGCTGGACCAGCGTGGCGGATATCAGAAAAGAAGGAATCGACCTGCGTGATCCGAAGCTTTCCATCACGCCGAAAGGCAGGATAATGGTGATCATGGGCGGCTCTATCTACCGGAACAGGAAAATAGAAGGACGAAAACCGCAGGTGTCGTTTTCGGATGGGAAGGGCGGAAATTTCTCCGCTCCGGAAGAAGTTAAGATCGACCCTTCCATTGTGTCGTGGGGAGACTGGCTCTGGCGGGTGACCTGGCATAAAGGCACGGGCTATACGATAGACTACCAGATCGGCCCGGAGGAGAGAAAAGGACCGACTGCGATGTATCTTCTCAAGACAAAAGACGGGAAGAAGTTTGAAAAAGTATCGAAAATCGACCTCGACGGCTTTCCGAATGAAGCCACGGTGCGTTTTGCGCCCGATGGGAAAATGCATGTGATGATCAGGAGGGAAACGGCCGATCAGATGGGGGTATGGGCGGTCAGCGAGGCCCCCTATACCGACTGGAAGTATAGCAAAATGAATATCCGGCTGGGCGGCCCCAATTTTATCTTTACCCCCGGCGGAAAGATCATCGCCGGGACACGCGTCTACACGCCGGGTATTTACACAGCGCTGTTTACAGGCACTCCCGAAGGGAATTTCAAAGAGCTTGTCAGCTTTCCGAGCTCGGGCGATAACAGCTACCCGGGACTGGTGATCCACGACGACAGGCTATGGGTCTCCTACTATTCGTCGCACGAGGGGAAATCGTCTGTTTACATAGCAGAGATCCCGATGAAAAGCCTGGAGCCAAAGCTGTAGGTAAGTGCGTCTTGCCTGCCGGCTAAACGGCAGAAAAAAAAGGAGCTGCGCCAACAGCTCCTTCACTAAAACTCCTATCACGAAGTCTTAAATTTACTAACCGCCAAAATTATGAAAAAAACGATACCGGCTGCTACCGGCAGGCTTGATTTGCGCCTGCCGAAAGCCATCGGGATTGCCTTGCTGGCCTGCCTGTTCCAAACGGCAGCTGTCGTCGGCCGTGCGGAAATACCGGTTTCCCGGAGCCAGAGAGAAATAACCGGGCGGGTGGTCAACGCCGAAAGCAGCGAGCCGCTCCCCGGTGTAAATATTGTAGAAAAGGGTACGACCAATGGTACGGTAACAGACGCCAGGGGAAGCTTTAGCCTGAATGTTTCAGATAATGCCGTGCTTATCTTCTCCTTTATCGGGTTTATCACGCAGGAAATTCCCGCAGGCAACCGCGCTGTGCTCGATATCCTGATGAAGGAAGACACCAAAAGTCTGGGAGAGCTGACGGTGATCGGTTACGGAACACAAAAGAGCACCCAGGTCACGAGCTCCATTTCGAAGGTAAAGGCTTCGGATATCGATGAACGCCCGATCAGCAGGATCGACAACGCTATGGCCGGGAAGCTGGCCGGTGTGCAGGTACAGGAAGTGAGCGGCGCCCCCGGAAGGGGCCTGGCCGTGAAAGTGAGAGGTGTGGGCTCCATCAATAATTCTACGGCGCCTTTGTATGTCGTGGACGGATACCCGATCAACAGCGGGCTCGATAATATCAATCCCAGCGATATTGAATCTATAGAAGTGCTGAAAGATGCGGCCTCGGCGGCTATCTACGGATCCAGGGGCTCTAACGGGGTGGTGCTCGTCACCACCAAATCGGGAAAAAGCGGGAAGCCGGTTTTGCAGCTGGACGCCTATTACGGCATCCAGGAAAGGTTCAGCAAAGTGGATGTGCTCAACCGCGACGAATACATCGAATTCGCCATCGAAGAGCGGAATAACACCTGGATATTACAGGGAGGAAAAGCAGACGACCCGAACTCTGTCAGGACCAACGCCAACTACTGGATTGACCCCCTGTGGCTTACCGACCCGAAATCTTTCCCGGATCACGACTGGCAGGACCTGATTTCAAGATCGGCGCCGGTGCAGAACTACCAGCTGTCGGCATCGGGGGCCAATGAATCCGTCAGCTATTTCATTTCGGGCAATTATTTTGACCAGAAGGGGATCATTATCGGTTCCGGCTACAAGAGGCTGTCGTTCCGCGCCAATGTGGAATCCAAATTAGGAAGGAATGTGAACATAGGGCTGAACCTGTCGGCCGCTTCTATGGACCAGAACGATTCGGACGGCGACGGGAACCAGGGGCCGGTAAGCCGTTCGGCAAGGGTAGCGCCTATTGTGGGCCTTGAACAACAGACTCAAAAGGGCGGCTACTATCCTTATCACGCTGCGTTCTATCTGAACCCCATAGCGTTGGCAACCGAGCTGACCAACAAGATCAACAGCAGGAATATCCGGGCAAATATGTACTCTGCCATCCGGATCGCGCCGGGCCTGAATTTCAGGACATCGTTCGGAGGAGATTACCTGTCTAACCTTACCCAGTACTTTAAGCCGGATAATATCAACAGAGGGGTAGGACACGTCGGAAATGTCGCTACCACCACCAGGGAAAACCTGCTTAATGAAAACACGTTTACATACGATCTGAACAGGCAGGATTGGAATTTTAATGCGCTTGCAGGATTTACCTACCAGCAGGATAAGCTGGTTAGCACAAGCCTGGCCAAGGCGGGATTTCCGGACGACGAAATCATTACGCTCAATATGGGAACTATCCTGCAAAGCGGATCATCCAGTGCTACCGAGTGGGCGCTGTTGTCGTTCCTGGGAAGGGTCAATACTTCTTTTAAGGATAAGTACATGCTTTCGGCCAGCATAAGGAGAGACGGCAGCTCCCGGTTTGGGGCAGACAACAAGTGGGGGTGGTTCCCGGCTGCATCGCTGGGGTGGAGGCTTTCGGAGGAGCAATTCCTGAAAGATGTCAAGGTCGTAAGTGATCTGAAGCTCAGGGCCAGCTATGGGGTGGCAGGAAATAATAATATAGGGGACTACGCTTCCATAGGTACACTTTCTGGACTCAATTATGTGCTCGGAGCAAGCCAGGGCGTAGTATCCGGTTTTGGGCCCGGTTCGTTCAGCAACAGGATGCTGGGTTGGGAAAGGACCTATACCTTTGACGCCGGGCTGGATCTGGGGCTATTAAACAACCGGATAAACGCTTCTGTCGATTATTATATTTCGGATACGCGGGATCTGCTGCTGAATGTCCCGATCCCGGCTGTGTCGGGCTTTTCTTCGACATTGATGAATATCGGTGCGATCCGCAATGCGGGTCTTGAGGTAGAACTGACGACCCTCAACACGACCGGGGCGCTCAAATGGACTTCATCCCTTAACGTGTCGCATAATAAGAATAAGGTACTGGAGCTTGGTCCGGGCGGTGCTCCCATATATACGACCGGGGACGGATTTACGACAATTACCAAAATCGGCGAGCCGATCGGAAGCTATTTTGCATTTATCCAGGACGGCGTATTCCGCGATCAGAATGACCTGGACACACATCCCCACTACAGGGTCCAGAACGTAGGAGACATCAAATATAAGGATGTCAATAACGACGGCGTCATCAATGAAGACGACCGGACGATCGTAGGCAGCAATCATCCGAAGGTATTCTGGGGAATGCAGCATTCGTTTGCCTATAAAGGATTTGACCTGACACTGTTTGCCGACGGCCAGTGGGGAAATAAGCTTCTGAATGCGGCGATCGGACAGCATGGTCAATCCAGGGGCAACGTTGACGGTTACTGGCGGGATCGCTGGCGCTCACCGGAGAATCCGGGGAACGGTTGGGTGCCCAGGGCGGCGGTAACTGCCAATCTCACTACTCCTTCCAGCTTCTGGCTCAGGAGCGCTGCCTTCGTGAGGCTCCGGACCATATCCCTGGGATACAAGGTACCGGAAGGCATGATTGAGAAAATCCCGGGAATCACCGCTTTTCGCATCTATACAAGTGTGGATAACGTATGGATGCACGATCATTACAACAAAAATCCCCAGACAGGCACATGGTCAAACGGGAATACAAGGCCCGGCGTTGACTTCGATGCGACCTACCCGCTCGCGCGAACCTATACTTTAGGCTTAAACATTAAATTCTGAGACAGCCATGGTACATAAAAAATATATTTTCCTGCTTGCCGTCGTGTTAACGGCGGGTTGCAGCCAGCTCGATCTGGTCCCGGTCTCATCAAAGAGCGTCGAAGGGTTTTATAAGACGGAAACCCATTTTGACCAGGCGGCAATCGCCCTTTATAACGGGCTGCGGAGCGTATGGGTGACCTCGCAGCAGTCTTATATGCTGACCGAAGCCAGGAGCGACAATACTTTCCAGGGGACCGCTTATGACGACGGGCCGATCAGCCGTTTTCAGGAAACCTCTATTCTGCCGGTATTGAACTCTGCCTGGTCTGTCTATTACACAAATATCAATCGCTGCAATCGTATTCTGGAGCAGATTGACAACATTGAAATGAGTGCGGACAAAAGAAGCCAGTATGCGGGTGAAGCCAGGTTTGCGCGTGCCGTGCTGTATTTTGATCTGGTCCGTTTCTTTGGCGGCGTGCCCCTGGTCACTACTTCTCTTTCCATCAGCGAGAGCCAGACCGTTCCCAGGGCTTCTGTCGAGCAGGTGTATGATCTGATCGTAAGCGACCTCAAAGAGGCTTCAAATATGCTGCCGGCTGCATACGACAACGCCAGCAAAGGAAGGGCTACCAAATGGGCGGCGAAAGGCTATCTGGGCAAAGCGTACGTCTTCAGAAGCGGATATCCCCTGAAAAAGGACGAATGGGGATTGGCCAGAGATACCTTTAAGGAGCTGATAGACTCAGGGCAATTTGAGTTTTTTGACAGATATGAAGATGTCTACAGGTTCGAGAAGGAAGGGGGCAGGCAGCAGGTTTTTTCAATTCAGTTCAAAGCCGGGGTCAGCGGTCACGGGAACCCGTTCCCTACCCGGAATGCGTCAAATGACATCGCGCCTGTGACCGAGGCGCAGGGCGGATTATCTTTCGGCGGAAGCCCGTTCAATCTTTTCCTTTCCGAAGATCTGGTGAACAGCTTCGAAGAGGGAGATCTTCGGAAGGCAGTAGCGATAAGGTCGTCCTGGCTCCATAAGTCGGGAGAGACCATTACCACTTTGCCTACCTGCCGCAAGTATCAGAACGGGCCGGTGGTGGCGGCAAACGACTGGGATATCGACTGGATCGCTTTAAGCTATACCGATGTGCTCATGATGTATGCCGAAACGCTCAACGAGCTTGGATATTCTCCCGATGGGGAGGCGTTCCGGATATTGAACCAGGTCAGGGAGAGAGCGGGGCTGGCGCCGAAAACCGTTGCCGACGTTCCCGACCAGCAGGCCTACAGGCTCTGGATGGAAAGCGAGCGTCGGCATGAGCTGTGCTTTGAAAACCTGAGGTGGTTCGACCTGGTGCGCACAGACCGCGCCCTCGATGTCATGAAGGCTTTCCTGGGGAAGTACGGAATGAGCGCAAACATAAGGAACAGGGATCAGTACCTCTATCCCATACCCCAGCCGGTAAGGGATGTTACCCCGCACATCGAACAAAACCCGGGGTATTGAGTGTCACGAACAACTATGCAAGTTGGAGCTGTGTATATGATGAAGGCAGGCCCTTCGGTATCGGGGTACAGGCCCTGGTACCAAACCACCGTC
>MEDT01000184.1 GCA_001724175.1 Cytophagaceae bacterium SCN 52-12
CCCGGATATTAAAATCTTTCACAACGCCTATGATCTGTACCGGCACCGTATCGCAATGAGGAAAATGTACGATTTCGCCTATGGGGCTGGCAATGCCCATGTTCTTTGCGGCGGCTTCATTGATAATCGCAGACCTTGTATGCTCGTCTGCATGGCGGCCATCAAACCAGCGCCCCTCCGACAGCGTGGCCCCGATCAGGCTGAAATATTCCCTGCTGACCTTGACTTCATTCATTTTCACAACAGCGTCTTTCCATCGCATCCCGATGGAAGAAGTATCCATCAGCGCATCTCCCGGCACTGCACTGGTTTTTGCCACTTCTGTTATGCCCGGAACAGCTAATAGCTTTTGTCTTGTCGTTTCGAAATTCCGGTCGCGGGTCGGCTGCGTGGCTTGTATACGCAAGACCTGCTCATCTGAAAATCCCTTGTCCTTTGATTGCATAAACGCTACCTGCCGGAAGATCACCAGGCTGCAGATAATGAAGAATCCGGAGAGCACAAATTGAAATACAGTAAGGGCATTTCTGAAAGAGAAACCGGCTTTTCCATCTACCAGGTTCCCTTTAAAAACCCTGACAGGGTTGAGACCGGAAAGCAGCAGCGCAGGATAAGCGCCTGCGATCAGAATGGTGCAAAGGAGGCATATGCCCATCTGAAAATAAAATACGCTGATACCGGGCTGAAAAAAAGAAAGCCGGACATTAAACTGGCTTTGAAACCAGGGAATTGTCACGAGGACAAAAACGACTGCCAGCAGTAAGGCGAACAGTACCTGCAGCGCAACGTCGGTCATAAACTGTCCGAAAAGCTGTATCCTGGCCGAACCCAGCACTTTTCTTATTCCTACTTCCCCTGCGCGCCTGAAAGCATCTGCCAGGGCAAGATTGCTGAAATTAACGGCCCCGGCCACTAATAATGACGCCGCCAGGACAAGCAGTATATTGACTACCGGTAAGTTGCTCCCGCCGCTTCTGGGATGCGTATGCAGATCGGCAAGCTTTTCTGCAAAGTATGCAATGTCCTCATCTTTTTCAGGCCGGCCTTTCTGCAGCTCCTCTTTCGACAACAGGCTCTGCCGGTATATGCCGTTGATATCTGCCGCCAGCAGGTGGCCTTCAACCGGCTCTAACAGCTTGACATAGGTTTCGTAGGAGAAATTCTGCCAGTGGTTATTCGGTTTTTCATTAGGCGACCGCATCAGGATACGGGCATTAAGCACAGACGGAGTAGCAGGTGATTTGATTACGCCGGTAACGGTACCTTTAAACCAGCCGCCATAGATGGAAACAGGCTGTCCGACGGGATTCGTATTCCCGAAATAGCTTCTGCACAGGCTTTCTTCCAGCACAACGGCATCGGGCACCTGCAACGCCGTACGTGCATCGCCGTATACAAACTCATAGGGAAAAACCGTAAAAAACAAAGAATCTACCTCGATCATCCCCCTTTGATAGGCCTTTTTCCCATTAGCATCTATCAGCATTTCAAAATCGCTGGTGCCTGTACTAGAAATTCGCGTGGCGGCTTGCACTTTCGGGTAGCTTTGTTTTAGGAAAGAGGCCAGAGGCGCCTGCGTTCTGCCATCCCACAGGATGCTCTCCCTGTCCTCCATCCCGATTTTATATACGCGGCGTAGATCAGCGTGCCAGGTATCGTAACTTTTTTCGTAATTCAGGTACAGCAGCATTACGATAAACCCCGTCAGACCGATAGCGAGCCCGAGTATATTGACGGACGGAAACAATGGGTTGCGACGCAGGTTGCGCCAGGCTATTTTGAGGTAGCTTCGTATCATTTTTTAATTGTTATCCGGTTTTTACTGATACATCAATAAAACATGCATGCCATTCTGATTAATGCATTAAAAACCAGAACGCTATACAAATAAAAATGTTTTCATTGTTCAATACCGCACAGCATCTGTCCGGAAGCGTACAGTTTTGCCGGAAAGGCAAACTATTATAATGAACATCTTGCACTTCGGCAGATCAACCCGTCAATAGTTCCGTATCTTGATGTTCATCCGAACGAATTATAATAATTTTCGATTTAAATCCAAAATTATTATGATAATATAAGATTGTGATCTAAAATTATTATGATATTCTTGGATTTTCTGTAGCCGGTTTATTCCTTTGTATGTCATGGAGATTAAACGATACGTTGAAGAGCTCATTAAACGGCGCCTTTTCAAAGGAAAGGCCATATTGTTGTTCGGCCCAAGACAGGCTGGAAAATCGACTCTGATAACAAAGGTATTGCGGGAAACCGCCCAGTCCTGGGCATACTTCAATGGAGATGAGGGGGATGCCGCGGAATTATTGTCAAACACGACATCGACAAGGCTTAAGGCATTGACAGAACCTCACAAAATCGTATTTATTGATGAGGCCCAGCGGATCCCGGGAATTGGTTTGACCCTAAAACTGATTACCGATCAACTGGAAGGTGTCCAGGTAATCGCTACAGGGTCTTCTGCATTTGAGCTGGCAAATCGCGTGAACGAGCCGTTGACAGGACGGAAATATGAGTTTATGCTTTTCCCGCTGAGCTTTCCGGAATTATGCCGGCACCATGGCTTATTGACAGAAAGACGGTTGCTGGAGCACCGGCTGTTGTACGGATACTATCCGGAAATTGTAGTAAAAACAGGCGAAGAACAGGAGTTATTGAAGCTGCTCGCCGAAAGCTATCTGTATAAAGATCTCCTAACCCTGGAACAGGTCAGGAAACCCGCGCTGCTGGAAAAGCTGATCAAGACTTTAGCGCTTCAGATTGGGAGCGAAGTTTCCTACCAGGAACTTGGGCGAATGGTCGGAGCAGACAATGCTACAGTCGAAAAATACATCGATCTACTGGAAAAGGCCTTTGTCGTATTTACGGTTCCGGCTTACAGCCGGAACGTCCGGAACGAGATTAAGAAAGGAAGGAAAGTGTATTTCTATGATGTGGGCATACGGAATGCCGTCATCAACAACTTCAATCCCATACACAACCGGATCGACACAGGGGCCTTATGGGAGAATTTTTTTATTGCAGAGCGAAAAAAATACCATACTTATCACCAAACGGGCGGTAAATTATATTTCTGGCGCACTACTCAGCAACAGGAGATCGACCTGATCGAAGAAGTCGGCGAAAAGCTGTATGCTTTTGAAATAAAATGGTCCGAAAAGACGAGAGCCCGTTTTCCGCAGACCTTTACGATAAACTACCCGGAAGCCATGACCAGCATCGTACACCCGGGAAACATGGAGACCTACCTGATGGCTGCGGAATAAAATATCATTCATTCCGCAGCGACTCCACCGGGTCGGCTACCGCCGCCCGTATCGCCTGCCAGCTTACGGTCCCCCGGCAGTTTTACCTTTTGCAATTTTCACATACAGGTTATCCTCCGTCACAGGAGCAGGCGGCATCACCATCACCAAAGGTTCCACAGCATATTGAAGTGAGTAGGTATGAAAATCTTTTACCACTCCGACGATGGTTCTTTCCAGTTTGGTGTCTTCATCTGTTCTGAATTGAAGTCTTTGTTCGATACCGGACAGTGGCTGTCCGCTTATGAACAACTCGGGTGAAATTATACTCTCCCTGAGGCATCTCACAAAGGCGTAACCACCATCTTTTTCCTCTCCCCGGCTTTCAGGCTGAGCGCGATACCTTCCAGAAGATTTTCACCGGTCGCTTCGCGTATCAGGCGGCCTTTATCGTCAGAAATCCGGTATTTCTTTCCCCGGTTCACCGTGAACCATTCCGGGAACTGGTTGATCCTCGGCCAGTCGAGCGGCATCTTCATCGACTCCGAGTGGCGCGCTTTGTCGAAGTATAGCTTCCCGGTCCAGTCTGCGGCCGGGGCTTCCAGGACCAGGCAGAGGGAGCTCCCCTCCATTTCTCCCCCCAGCTTCATACCCCCGGCAAGGGGATAGACATAGGTGCCTTTCGATTTCCAAAGGTTGTACATAATGGTCGTCCGGGCAAAATTGCCGTCGCCGTGCCAGCCTTCGATCACGCTTGAGCCGATCCACCGCCGGGCGTTTTCCCGGTAGCTGGAATCCTGCATAGACCACATCACCCGTATCTCGCTGTCGATCCAGTCCGCCACCCGCTGATCGGGGATCCTGTTGTACAGGTTCAGCGCACTCTCGATGGCGTCGGCATAGCCGTCTGCGCTGCCGCTCTCCCAGTCATGGTTCCGGTATTTGTTTAGGTTTCCGAAGAGCCTGGTCACAGCTTCCCTATACCGCTCCGTACCGTCGACCAGGAAAACCGTATAATACCCGTTTAGGTTGTACCCCCAGCTATCAGACACGTTTTTATCCAGCACCTCGTTTGTCAGGGGATTGATCGCGTTATAAAATAGCCCGTCCTCGTTCCTTCCATAGGTGAGCACATGGTCCAGAAGCCGGTACAATGGCTCGCGGTACGTCTCTTTTTTCTGCCGGTCGGTATAGTGCAGCGTGGCGTACAGCTCGCACAGGCCCGAGATCAGCTCGCACCCGTGATCCCGGAGGCGCAGGTTATTCACCGATTTCAGGGGATAGCCGTCGCCCAGCAGGAAATGATCTCCGATCTTCACCGCCCAGTCCAGGTATTCCCGTTTACCGGTCATCCAGAACACGCGCGACAGCACCTGGAGCAATTCGCCGTTCACTTCCGTTTTGACGGTAATGGAAAATTTAGGATCATCGGCAACTGTGATGTACCCGCGCAGGTCTTCCAGCATCTCGATCATCCGGTCAGACCAGGGGCTGGGCCCCAGCCATTCCGTAAGCGGCATCAGCCCGTCTTTGGCATATTCGGCGGTGCCGAAAATGACCCTTCCCATACTGATCTCATCGTGAACGAATCCTTTTTTCGAAAACGAATATTCATCGGGCAGCGACCTGACGCGGGAAGTAAGCCTTCTTTCATTACGAAGCATTTCCTTCATCCGCCCGTCGAACCGGTCCCGGTTTGTGAAAAAGCTCGTCAGGACCATGAACGGGTAGTTGTCGGCTGCACAGTCGTTTGCATTCCACAGATCCGTATCCCGGTCGAGGTTCCTCGGGATCAGTTTGCTGACCGGATCGGCATAGGCCAGCCAGTCCTGCACATAGCGCTCGCACCGGCGGTATCCTTCTTCGGTAAGCATTCCGTTGAGGGCGGCCTTTTCGAAACAATCGCCCCGGGGCGCAGGCTGCGCATACGGTGTAAAAGACTTTAAAATTAATCCGGCAGCGATCAGGAGGTACCGGGTACTTGTGAGGATTTGAGGAAAAATATGCATCTAGAAAAATGTTAAAGGATACATCGCAGGGCGCTAATCCATACCGGCAGACTGAAGCAGTTTTTGCGTGAGGTTCCTGATAAAAAGGTTCTCGTTCGAGGCCAGCCTGTGCAGGATTGAAGCTATTTCAGGATCCTGCAGCCGGGCCGGACTTACCAGCCTGTACACCCCATGGAGAAGGGTTATGTCTATTTCCCCGCTTTCATACATTTTCAGCAGCTTAAATATCGCGCTCCGATCCGACACTTCCAATTCCGACAGCTTTTCCAATATTTCACTTTGCTTATTTATATCTACCTTTTCCAGGGTTTCTATAAGCAGGTCCGGCACTTTTTTGTTCATCCTATCTTTCCTGAAAAAATTCAGGGCCAGCGAGGACACCTCAGACGACCCCGTGGAAATAAGAGTGATCATCTGCCTGTAAAACGCCTCATGCAATGCTCTATGCTGCGAAACATACCTGATCGCCCAGGCCTGGCGGGAAGGCAGCCCCGTCTGAAGCATCCGGTTCAAAAATTTCTTATCGGCGCGACTCCTTAATATATCCTGTATGGCCTCATACCGCTCGCCGTAGACCGTATGCCAGAGCGTATAGCAGGTATAGACCGCATCTTTTACCACAATTTCCGCCAGCGAAGGGGATGTGGCTCCTGTAACGCCATCTACCTGGACGGGAGTGGTCCCCGTCGTGCGCTCCGTATCATCGGGCTTTATTGCCAGCTCGTCATAACCGAGGTGCTTCAGCACGGAAGCGGAATCTCTCAGGATCGCATCGAGGGTTTCATAATCTTCCCGGTCAAATTCGGCATGATCCGACTTGGTCAAAGGTTCCCCGCAGGGAACTTCCAATCCTAAGTATTCGCCGATCGCGTCCCAGAACAGCCATAGCCTCACCATTTTGCATACTCCGTCCGTACAAACGTCTTCGTGAACGTAACAGCCAAACCATATGGTTGTACCGCTACGGTCCTGCAGCTCGAACATCTTGTCCCCGGGTAAGGGATCGGCGCCTTTCCCGGAAGGATGGGCCAGTAACGTTCCCTTCATATCCCGGAATCCGCCCGACGGCTGTCCGGGAGTAGGACAGGGAACGTTGTCTGTAAACGGGCCCGGCTTATTGACGAGCAGCGGGCTGCAGCCTGACAGGATGAATACCAGGACGAACCATACAACATATGAGCAACTGAAATTTTCCCGAACCATTCAATTCCGTTTCTGAAGCCCTGGAATTTCCTTTGGTCAATCCAGTTTGGAAAGGCCGATTTGCGACACGGGTATCTCTTGCGGCAGCTTATTTTTGCTTGCGGCGAGGGCCGAAACCCTTCCTGCCGCCTGCCCCATGGCGACCGAATTGCCTGTCACACGGTAGCTCGAATGCGAGATGAAATCGCCGCTGATGCACCTGCCGGCCATCATCAGCCCTCCGGCGTCTTTGGCGATCAGCGCCCGCAGCGGGATGTCGTAAGGCCTGACCTTGATCCCCTGGTTATAGCCTGCAGAAGGATCATCCTCCGATCTTCTCACGGAATGGACGTCCACACCAAACGTCACCCGGCACACTGCATCTTCATGCCGCGCACCGCTGACCAGGTCGTCTTTCGTCACGGTATACAGCCCGTGTATGCGCCGGCCTTCCCTGACGCCTATGTGCTCCGCCGTGGCGATGACCTTCAGGTCTTTCCAGACGCCTCCCAGCGACTGAAGCCCGTTGATGATCTTGTGCACTTCCTGACGCGCCTGTAGTGTGGCTTTGGTCACCTGCCTTGTATCCAGGCCCGAAAACCCGTACTGATGGTTTGCCATGATCATGAACAGGTCGTAGTGAATGGGATGAATGCTGGGCTTGGAATAGGAAGGCACTACCCCGGCCCTGGCCATTTCCTCCCGGAGGTTTTGCTTGGATATTGATCCGGTATCTCCCGCCACCCTGACGAATTTCCGTATTTCCTCAAACCGTATTCCCGAAATGATCGTCAACAGCGACATGGGCTGGAAGCTTCCGTCGCTTTCGCTCCCGAAATCGAACCCGCAGCCGCTTAAAGCCGCCAGGTCGCCGTCGCCCGAAGTATCGATAAAGACCTTTCCGCTCCAGGCTTCCCTCCCTGACTTCGATTCGGTAACCACGTGGGTAACACGGCTGCGATCGTTTTTCACCGCTCCTACCACACGTGTATGCAGTAATATGTCGACGTTGGCTTCCTGGCACATCTCTTCCAGGAGCAGCTTCATTTTTTCTACATCATACGACAGGCTGCTCCCGGTATCTATCGGACATTTTGCACCCATCCTGTCGAGGCGTTGTTCCAGCTCGCGCATAATGCCCGGCTTGTTGGCCTGGTCCAGTATCCAGCTCAGCAATCCCGCCGTCCATACGCCTCCCAGGCAACCGCGGACTTCGATCAGCAAAACCCTGGCGCCGTTCCTTCCGGCTTCTATGGCAGCGATCACCCCGGCGGGACCCGCGCCGCTTACCACCACGTCATAGTCCCCGGATACCGGTATTTTTCGCGACTGCTCCGTGATGGTAGCATGGTCTGCGGATAATTCCCTTTTCGACACAGGCCAGTAAATGCTGCCGGCGATCCCGCCGATGCCTGTCTGGATAAAATTTCTTCTTTTCATTGGTATAAAAGTTATCAGCCTTCAGCAGTCAGCAATCGGCCCTTATTCATCGACGGCCTGGGCGGCCCCGCCGCGGCGGCGTACCGCTTGTGTGCGGTCTACTGCGCAGCCGATAGCTGATTTCTGACTGCTTATAGCTATTTCATAATGCTAATATATTAATAATTAGGATTTTGCTGCAGGTTTGAATTCACTTCCAGCTCCTGCAGGGGAATCGGGAATACGCCGTGTTTGTCGGCCTGGTATACCCTTGTTTCAAGCACGCGGAGCTCATTCCTGTTTGTAACATTTGAATAATCGGGTGTCCCCCATTCGTCGATACGGGGCGCCTGCGCAGGCCAGTTCGGTGTCCCGGAAATGCGCGGACGCCCATAGCTGGGTCCGTTCATTACCTCTTCCGCGATACCCCATCTCCTGATATCGAAAAAACGCAACCCTTCCAGCGCCAGCTCGTATTTCCGTTCCTTACGAATCACGGATCTCATCTCCGCCTGGCTCTTTCCGGAGGCGATCACCGGCATTTTGACAGATTCTCTCTGCCTTACCTGGTTGATGGCGTCGTATACCGACTGGTCGATCTGGCCGAGCTCTATTTTTGCTTCGGCGTAGTTCAGCAGCACTTCCGCATACCTCATCAGGATAAAGTTGAGGGTCGAATTGGCGTTATCCATGATGTCGGAAGGATCGGCATATTTTCGTATCAATATTCCCGAAAATCCGGCAAACGGATTGGTCACATCCTGGTTGTTGACCCTGACCGCGGGTTCGACGTTGTAATTCCAGCACATCACGCTGTCCACATGCGTTTCGAACTGGTAGCCCATGTGCAGCGTACCGGGCATCACGACCGTCTGGCTCAGCCTCGGATCGCGGTTGAGATGCGGCCGCAGGGGATCGTACAGCGGCGATTGATCGATAGAAAGGCCGTCGACGCATTCGTAGGAATCCATCAGGGACAGCTGGGGCGTTATCTCCGACGTTCCCAACCCGTTTCTCGATCCTATCCTCCTTGGAAGCGTATGTACCTGCACTCCCCTGATAAAGCGCTGGCTCAGGATCACCTCGTCGACATCCTGATTGGCATAGTAAAACAGCTCCAGGTAGTTGGGGAATAATTTATATACACCCAGGTCCATTACCTTTTTTGCGGCGTCGGCAGCTATCTCCCACTTTCCGTTAAACAGCGCTACCCTCGACAGCAGCGTGTATGCAGCGCCCTTCGTC
>MEDT01000185.1 GCA_001724175.1 Cytophagaceae bacterium SCN 52-12
CTTGCCGGATTTCCCTTTTTTTGTGGTGATCATAATGACCCCGTTAGCCGCGCGGGCGCCGTAAATCGCGCTTGATGAGGCATCTTTAAGCACTTCGATCGATTCTATATCGGCTGTATTGATCGCGTTTAAAGGGTTTTCTGTCTGGTTGAATCCATCCTTAAGCGGAAATCCGTCTATAACGATCAACGGGTCGTTAGACGCATTAATGGAGTTCATGCCGCGGATCACAATGTTAGTGCCGCCGCCCGGCGCGTTATTGGAATTCAATATCCTGACCCCCGCCATTTTCCCGGTAATGGCCTGGGCAAAATTGGATACGGGGTTATCTTTCATCTGCGCCGCGGAAACCGAGGAAATAGCGGTTGAAACATCCCTTCTTTTCTGTGTTCCATAACCTATTACCACTACTTCTTCCAGGCTCTTTTGATCTACCTGCATGGTCAGCTCGATAAAAGTCCTGTTCCCTGCCACCACTTCCTGGCTTATATAACCTACGAAAGAAAACACCAGGACTGCATTGCCGTCCGGTACATTCACAGTAAAATGTCCTCCGCCGTCAGTAGTAGTACCCTGCTGCGTACCTTTGATCAATACGTTTACTCCCGGCAGCCCCTCCCCTTTCTCGTCGGTTACCCTGCCTGTTACAGGCTGGAGGGCGGAGCTGTAGGCATTACCAACAGATTGCTCCAGCCGTTCCTGGTGGTATTGCGCGCCCGATGAGGAGGCGGAAGACTCTACCTTTGGCGATGCAGGCAGATAGATCATGTTGATTTCTTCGGTCACCGAGCGCTTCGGCATGTCGATTACGTAAATGGTTTCGTTGATCCTGCGAAAGCTAAGGCCGGTTTCTTTCGAAATATACCGGAGCAGCTCTCCCAGGCTGGTGTTGGAAAAGTTTCGTTTAAGCCGCTTATTGCTCACCAGCGATTTTTCATACTGGAAATTGAGATTCGCCTTTTCAACTATACGGCTAAAGGCATCTTCTACCGTTAATCCTTTGAGATTGACGGATATGTAGATCTTTTCAATGCTTTTTTCCTGCAGAGAGCCGGCCCAAAGAAGACCCGGGCTTAGAAACCCGTACAGCCACAACATCATAAGGAGACGTCGCCCGACCATCGGGAGTGGAGATAGTATCCGGTTTTGCATACGCGATTGGTTAAATTGGGTTGTGGAACAAAAACTGATTACCGAAAAATTGTTACCGTGTCATTCCGGATCTGGTAGCGGAACCGGTCAGGATAACGATAAGCATCAAGCACATACTCCAGGGGCTGGTCCTGGTATTTACCTGTCAGCAGGAGATTGTCGTCCAGCTCAAGGCCATGATCTACCACGATCGTGACGCCATACCAGTTCTCCAGCTTTGTCCTGACCTGTGGGAAATCGGCTTTATCAAAATAAAGCACGCCGCTCATCCAGGCCAGCTGCTTGTTCCGGTCAAAATCGCTGACCAGGAAGGGCTTACCGGCTTCCTTAAATGTGGCCATCTGGTTGGGCGTCAGAAAAACTTCATTTGGAGCGCTGCCTTCCGTATCGGTATATACTTTTACCTTGCCCGTTACGACAGCTACATCGACTTGCTTTTGAGGGTATGCGGTGATACCGAAGCTTGTTCCGATCACCTCCGTTGTGACATCCCCGGAAGTAATGACAAAAGGCGACCGGGGGTTGGGCGCAACTTCAAAAAAGGCTTCGCCATGCAAGGTCAGCTCCCTTCTCTCCGGTTTAAAATTCCTGGGGTAGGAAATAGTCGAACCGGCATTCAGCAATACCCGGGTCCCGTCCTCCAGCTGCAGGGTCAATCTTTGCCCTTTAGGCGCAGTATGTTCCGTAATCGCTTCATACGGGGCTTTTATCTCTTTAAAATAGTAATAACCTGAGCCTGCGAGAATGATAATCGCCGCTACTGCGGCAGCTATCCCGGCCCGCCATTGGCTGAATGGGCTAAAACGCCGTATGGTATGCGTACCGGGATCATTATCCGCGCAGAGCGTATCTGCGGTGCCGCGGGAGCCAAAATTGCCGATAGATTCCTGAAGCTTTGCCCATTCCCGGTCAACGGTCCCTGCATCGATGATCTCATTCCTGAATTTCATGATGCGGAAAAGCTTCCGGGCTTTTTCAACTTCTTCCCGCTTGTGAGGATTTGCCAGAAGCCAGGCCTCCCACTGCTTTGTCAGTATGGAGTCGCCAGAATGGTCGCCTGAAGCCATCCATCGCCGGAAATCCTCGTCCAGCAAAAAATCTACCGCTTTGAATGAAAAATACTTATGCCTGTCCAAGTGATATTGAGTTTGCTTTACTTAGACAAAGCAGAAATTTTGGAGGAGTGACCCTTAAAAGATCCTTTTTTTTAAAAAACATTAAGAGATTAAGGACATTAAGCCCTCCTTAACTATCCCGCAGCGGCGGTCGCTTAATTCCTTAATGGTTAACTCTTTTTTTAAAAAAATCAACCGACGGGGATCAGAAGCAGGACGAGCAGGTAGGCCAGATCGATATTATTCTTCCCTAGCTGGCTTTGCAGGTTATCGAGCCCTTTGTAAATCAGCTTATATACAGCCCGCGTAGAAATATTCATGATACGGGCTATCTCATCAAAATCCTGATCTTCATAAAAACGCAGGAATATCGCTTCTTTTTGCCTGGCCGGCAGCTTGTCGAACGCTTCCTTCAGCAACCGGGCGTTTTCGGCTTCGACCTGGCTTTGAATCAACTTGGTTTCGATGGAGAGCTCCGCCTGGAAATCCGGGAAGTCCTCGGTATACACCTGGCGGATGCCGCCGATTTTTTTGAGGATGGAACGTCTTAAGGACGCAAGCAGGTAATTTCTGGCGGAGGTAGTCGGGCCGAGGAATTGTCTTCGCTCCCATATTTGCAGAAACAGGGACTGGACACAATCTTTTGCTTCGGCTTCATTGCGGGTTATCCGCATCCCGTAGTTTAACAAAACGGGATAATATTGCCTGAACATATCTTCAAAAGCCTCGGTATCGCCCTGGCGGAAAGATTCCCAGAGCGCGTCGTATGCAGCATCCGATGCCGCGGTCAGAAATCCGGCTTTCTCTGGTTCTTTCATCCGAAGGTTTGTCGAAGGTAATGCGAAAGATCTTCTAAAATAGAAATACCCTTAAAACCTTTATGCATACTGCCCAGGCAAGACCAATGTCCGGTATTTCCTATTTTTCTATCACAGAACGATGCGAACCGATGATGTTCAAACCCAGGATATTATCAAAATCTTAATTCAGCCATACAAAGAGCGCGGCCGCCAGACCGGCGCCCACGATAGGTCCTGCTACCGGTACCCAGGCGTAGCTCCAGTCGTTGCCGGCTTTCCCCGGGATAGGCAAAAGAGCGTGTATGATCCGCGGTCCGAGGTCCCTGGCAGGGTTGATGGCATAGCCGGTAGTCCCGCCCAACGCCAGGCCGATAGCCCATACTACAAAGGTAACCGGGATGGCGCCCAGTGAGCCTAGACCCACCACCTGGCCGGAATCCGCAATATTTGCGTCGGTGAAGCTGAAAACTGCATACAGGAGCACAAAAGTCCCGATCACTTCGCTAAAGAAATTGGAAGCATAGTTCCGGACTGCCGGAGAGGTGCAGAAAACGGCTCTTTTCAAAGCCCCGTCTTCTGTTTTCAAAAAATGATCACGATAAAAAAGCCATACAAAAAAAGCGCCCAGCATGGCCCCTATGAATTGAGCGCCTACATAGGGAGCGACCTGGCCCCAATCGAATTTACCGGCCAGCGCAAGCCCTATGCTCACCGCCGGGTTAAGATGGGCGCCGCTGTGAGGGCCTGCTACGACCACCCCTATGTATACCGCCAGCGCCCAGGCCGTCGTAATCACAATCCACCCCCCGTTCTGGCCGTTGGTACCGGTTAAAACTACGTTGGCGACAACTCCGCCGCCTATAAGGATCAGGAAAAAGGTGCCGAGGATCTCAGCGGTGAATGGTGTCATCAATCAAAAGTTTAAGTCCAGGCTTTTACATCCGGTGCCGCGATGAAGGCCTTAATAAAAGCACCGGGAAGTCGTTAACTAATGGTCTGCCAATACTTTCGTTTCGCTGATCAGGTAGCCTTCCGCCACCTTGTAAAAGCGGCTAAGCTCCTCCTTCTTCCATTCTTCTCCCTTCCCGAGCTCCCCGGCTATTATATCGGCTACCTTCGGAGCACTTTGAATAGCGGCCTTCGCATCCAGGAACAGGAGCCTCACCCGCCGGGCCAGGACGTCCTCGACGGTACGCGCCATCTCATTCCTGACTGCCAGTACCACTTCGGCCAATGTAAACTTTACGGCCGGGTGCAGCCGACGGCCAAGCTCCGGTTCCTCCCTGATCAGCTTATCAAGCAGCAAACGGTCCGTTCCGTAAACATCGCCGTTCCGGCGGTCGGACGCGCTGCCCGTCGCTCCGTGTATCAGGATCTCTGCGGATTGTGACGGATTGTCCGGCAAGCCCGCCGTCTGAATTACCTTATCCATCGTGTCTTCTCCCATTTTCCTGAAAGTCGTCCATTTCCCGCCTGTTATCGTCACGAGCCCGCTATCTTCGACAATGATTTTATGTGATCTTGAAATCTCCTTGGTTTTGGTTCCCTCGTCGCCTTCACTGGCAGCAAGGGGTCTCAGGCCGGCGTAGGTGCTCAGTACATCCGAACGCTTCGGCGCTCTGGAAAGGTAGCGGCCTGCCGTCTGGAGTATGTACTCTATTTCCTCTTCCATGGGTCTTGGCTCCAGCTCCGCATGCCCTACCGGGATATCGGTAGTGCCTAGTATTACCCTGTCATGCCAGGGCACGGCAAAAAGTACCCGGCCGTCGCTTGTTTTCGGGATCATGATCGCTTCATCGGATTCAAGAAAAGACTTGTCCAGCACCACGTGAGCGCCCTGGCTCGGCCTGACGACCGGCTTACTGGTCCTGTCGTCCATTTCGATGATCTTATTGACAAAGATGCCGGCGGCGTTTACAACAGCTTTCCCGCTGATCTCGAAGATTTCGCCGGTTTCGGTATCTTTTGCTTTTACTCCGCAAACACGACCGTCGCCTGTCTTTTTCAGCCCGGTCACCCCGATATGATTGAGGGCAACGCCTCCTTTTTCTATAATTGTCTGGGCAAGATTGACAGCAAGGCGGGCATCGTCAAACTGCCCGTCATGGTATCTTATCCCGTTTCTCAGTCCTTCCTTCACCAGTACCGGAACACTCCTGAGCATCTCTTCCCGCGAAACATATACGGACTTGCCCAAGGAAAGCTTTCCTGCCAGGAAATCATACAGCTTCAGGCCGATCCAATAGAAAGGGCCGCGCAGCAGGTCGTAGTTAGGAATGACAAAAGTCTGGTTTCTTACCAGGTGAGAGGCATTTTTTGCCAGCAGGCCCCTTTCATAGAGCGCCTCCCTGACAAGATCGACATTGCCCTGGGCCAGGTAACGGACCCCGCCATGTACCAGCTTGGTGCTTTTGCTCGAAGTGCCTTTCGCAAAATCCGATTGCTCCAGCAGGAGGACTTTGAAGTTGCGGCTCACTGCATCCAGCGCTACCCCCAATCCTGTAGAACCGCCGCCTACCACTATCACATCCCACTCTCTTTCACCCCTCAGCCGGTCCAGCAGACGGTTCCTTTCAAACCAATCGCCTGGCTTTTTTCCGAAATCAATGTGTTTCATTTTATTTCATTATGCTTCACAAAGATAGGTTTTAGATTTCATTTAATACCGATAAATTTCATATTATCTTATTGTAATGTGAGTAACCGGGAAAATGCGGCCCCGAAAGGTACCTCATTAAAGCAAAAAAGACCCCGTAGGGTCGAAGGTTACTTAGCCCAGGAATGATTCCGGGGTATCAGAAGAGCATCATAATCTGATCTGACGTTCCTACGCCTCTCCGCCGGGGCCGCCAAAACTCATTGGAAAATTAAAATTGGGCGTTTCATCGTCGTTGCGGTGCTGAATAGGCCCGTAAGTATCTTCATATCTGCGGATATTGTCCTTCAGCGCCGCCAACAGGCGCTTGGCATGCTCGGGGGTCACGATCACCCGGGCTTTTACCTTTGCCTTCGGCACTCCGGGCAGCAGGCGAATAAAATCCAGCACGAATTCGCTGTTGGAATGGGCGATCATTGCCAGGTTGGAATATACGCCTTCCGCCATTTCTTCCGACAGCTCGACATTGATCTGCTGTTCAGTATTTTGAGGATTTTCAGCCATAAATTAAGCCCTGTTCTGGTTTGTTGTAGTCAAAGTACCGGTAAAATAAGAGAAAAACAAAGTACGGGTTTACATCTGCAGGCGATATTTTTCGTAAGAATCCTGGATATGCCTTCCTACCGGAACGGGCGGGACCGTCCCTATTCATCGACGGCCTGGGCTGCCCCGCCGCGGTGGCATACCACTTGCGTGCAAACGAGCCGATAGCCGATTTCTGATTGCTCATGGCTATTTCATATTTTCAACTGTATGCCAAGCCTCACCAGCAACTGCGTAACGCCAATCGTCATAAACGCAAAAAGGAGGCAGTTTACAAGGCCCATAGGGCCGTAAGTCAGCCAGTCGGGCAGTACTATACCCGTGATATCCGCCAGGCTATAAAAAAGATAGGGGACTAGATAGGTAGTCAGGGTAGCTGTTCCGGCAGGTATGATGACCTTAAACCAGGAGGCTTTCCCTGCTTTCACCAGGCCTTCCAGCAGCATATACATACCCGTTGCGATCGCTGTAATATAAAACACCCAGGGCGGCGTAGCCCCGAGCTTTGCCAGTATCCAGAAATGCCGGGAAACAGCGCCGGCCAATACGAATAGCCCCACAACCACAAGAGTAAAAAGAAGCCTTTTCTGCGCGCTTACCTCCCTGTACCGCATCACCGCGAGAGACAGGATCATACCTCCCATCGTAAAGGCCGGGAGCGCTCCGTTCCCGATATGCAGCACACCCAGCAAATCATGATAGAAGTTGGGCCTGGGTAATGCAAGAAGGGCTTCGCCGCCATAGGTTTCGCGCATTTTCGAGCCCAGGATACAAATTGCTACAAAAATGAGCCACGCCAGAAACAGGCGTTTCAGGTCGTCGCGCACGAAAACATAGATCGTCGCGCATAACAGGTAGCTCCATCCGATAGCGCCCAGTATTCCCCACCAGCCGGCGCTGAATACCTTCCCGTCAGGATCGCGAAAGGTAATGGCCAGGTAAAGCAAAATCAATACGCCGGCAAATTGCAGCAGCTTGTAGCGCCGCTCTTTCTGCAGGCCGCCGCCCTGAGGGTACCGGTTCCAGATCAGGATAAAAGCCACCACCATCAGGATCCAGTAAATACCGATACGGTAGCTGACCTCAGGATGTAATCCGGCCTCCGAATTGGTAATGAATACCCCCATGACCAACAAGGCAAACGTCCTTGAGAAGATATGCCCGAAGGTCGATTCCACCGAATATCCCCTGCTGTACCGCCTTTCAATGGCCAGGGGAACGGACATGCCTACCACGAAGAGGAAGCAGGGAAACACCACATCAGAAAGCCCCATGAAATCCTCTCCCCATTCGGCGTGTTCGAGCCAGTGCGGTACATCGTGTATCTTCCAGAAGTCGTTTACAAAAATCATCACGAACATGGTCAGCGCCCTGAATATATCTATCGCAATGTTTCTTTGAGGTATGCTGGCGGGTTGGGGCATCAGGTATAAGGCGTTAGATAGTTCCGATGTGTGTTATAAAAGTAAGTTTTTTTTCCTGACCGGCTTACTACCGCCGGGCGCCTTCCGGAAGCAGGAGGCTGCAAATAAAGCGCATATCCTTTTGGATTATGCTTTGTTATTTAGGTAGTTTGTATTTTTAGTCAGACTTTTTTGAAGATATACAATTTCTAGATGTCTCTTGAGAACCGGCTGGATGAGGTAAAAGATTCGGATGAACATCATATTCGTCTGGTAAGTCTGCTCGCAGTCGGCAGCGAAGAGGCATTCGAAGAAATTTACGACCTTTTCTGGGACAAGCTTTTGAAGTTTGTCCGGTCAAAGATAAAATCCCGTGAAAGCGCGGAAGAGATCGTCCAGGAGATTTTCGTAGACCTCTGGGAAAAGCGGGAAACCCAGCAGATCCGCCATCTGAGCGGCTACCTTTTCCGCTCGGCGCGGAACAAAGTTCTTGACGCTCTCAGGGCGCAGATCGTCAGGGATCAGCACAGGGATTATTTCTTCCGGCAGAACAATCGCAAAGATTCCGGCACAGAGGCCTCCCTGGCCTTTCAGGATTTGTCTGACGCCGTACATATTTCACTGACCCGGATGCCCGAAAAAACGCGGGAGATATTCCGCATGAACAGGTTCGAATTCCTGACGGTCCGGGAAATTTCCTCGCGCCTGCAGCTGTCCGAGCGTACCGTGGAATATCATATAGCCCATGCCCTCCGGATACTGCGGTTTTACCTGAAAGACTTCCTCCCCTCTATTGTGCTTCTGCTTATTGCCTGAAAGAAACCCAGCCGGCACTTATGCTTCTATATAGTACAAAACCAACTAATTAGCTGGTTTCCGGGCCGATAGTTATAACTTTTTAAATAATTGGCATTTTTTTTTGCGGGTTGGCCATCCCTGAAACGACTTCCGCACAGAAACCGGACAAACACCGTATCCCGATCTTCCTGCAATGGACTTACGAAGCATTTCACAACTGATTGAAAAATACAGCGCGGGCAAATGTACCCCTGAAGAGAAGGAAATACTGTATTACTGGTTCGACGCCATCAACTATGAGCCGGCCGATCACGATGAAGGCCTGGCAGACCCTTCGGTGAAAAAACGTATCTGGGAAGCTGTCCTCAGGCAGAGGAAAGACGCTTCCGAAAAGGAACCGGGCATACTGGTCGCCAGGTGGCGGCAATCAGCCTGGTTCAGGCTGGCCTGCGCCGCCGTTCTCCTTTTATTGGCAGCCGGCGGCTACCTTTCAAACCGCCAGGTTTCTGAAGAGCCGGTTCGGGCGCTTTCGGCGGAAGATCAGCAGGGATGGCTGTCGTTCAGGAACGACACCGGAGAACCGGC
>MEDT01000186.1 GCA_001724175.1 Cytophagaceae bacterium SCN 52-12
GCCGCCTGTTTTTTAATGTTTTTCATACTATTTTTGCTCCCGACCAAATCAATCGTTTCACGAGCAACTCATCACCGACCTGCATATATATCGCCGAAAGTATAATGAATAGTAACTTGCCTGGCAGCTACCGCCGAAGCGGTGATGTATTCAACATAGGCCTTCTGCTCTTTTCCGTCGTGCCGCTTATAGCTTTGTCATTCTACAACCACCCGTCTGCCGTAGATGACTACTGCTTTATCTATACTGTGCGTGAGCACGGGTGGATCGGAGGCATGAGCAAGTACTACAACGAATGGACGGGCAGGTATTTCAGCATTTTCCTGACGCACAGCAGTCCTTTGATATTCAATTTTTTTGCGGGTTTCAAGCTCCTGTCCTTTTTCCTGATCCTTGGAACGGCCGGGAGTATTTACCTGCTCATACGGACCATCCTCCCTGCTTATTCCCGTCTCGCGCATCTTGGCTTTACCGGGGTGATCATGTTCCTGTTTCTCCTCCGGCTGCCCAGCGTGCCCGAGGCTTTTTACTGGGCTGCTTCCTTTGCAAACTATACGCTGCCGGGTATCATGACGCTTCTCTGGATCGTCCTTACCATACAATGGTACCGGACTCCGGAGAAACAGAAGAAAAACCTCATAGCCACGGCCTGCTCCTTCCTCGTATTTGCCGTTATCGGCTGCAGCGAGACCGCCATGCTCATCATGATCGTGCTGATCGGGTCCTGGCTTTTTTACCGCCTGGTCGTCATCAAAAACCTGGATATGCTGACGCTGCTGGTCATGATCACGGCCCTGCTTTCCTGTTCCCTTTGGCTGAGCTCTCCCGGCAACACCGCCCGCCTCGAAGGAAACCCGATCAGCGGCGACATTCCGATGGCGACCCTGGCAACGGTTAAATTCATAGCCGGAATTGCCTTGGACTGGCTTACCGGCACCCCGATCCTGCTTTTCACCTTGTGCTGGATAGGGGTGATCGCTTCCATGAAAGCCGGGGAAGTACCCTGCTTCTACCCGCCGGTATGGCTTGTCCTGATGAGCTACCCCGCCCTGCTGTTCGTCGTGATATTCCCGTCTTTCTATGCCATCAGCACAGAGCTGGACCCTACTCCCCGCGTGGTAAACAGCCTTTATTTTTTCTTCCTGCTGGGATGGTTTTACCTGACCGGAATACTGGCTTACCGGCTCCGTACCCGTATCCTCCCTTTTTTCCAGGGCCGGAAGCTTACCGTGTCTGCACTTTACGGCATTTGCGTCCTGTCAATCGTACTTTCCGTTAAAAGCGTCCCTAATTTCAAAACCGTGTACCGCGACTGGCTGAAAGGGAAAGCCGGCGCCTACGACCATGAAATGAAGGAGCGATATGCCATCCTGATGGATAAAAGCAACGCTTCCCCCGTCATTCCGCCTATCAGGAACCGGCCGGAATCACTGTTCGTAGGGGATATAGAGAAAGATTCTAAACACTGGTGGAACTGGTGTATGGCGGGTTATTTTGGAAAGGACTCTATCAGGCTTTCAGAAGCCGGGCCTTCAGCCGATCATTAAAATTTCAACACCAGATTGTTATTCCCGATGCATTTTCAGATATGACGTTAAGCCGATCGAACCAGACTTTTCCAGCGATTGCGATTATCATGCTCCCTGTAGCGGTCTGGTTTACGATAATCTTGCTCTTCGCCGAAAATATTCCCTGGTTTGACGATTTTGACCCTTTTCCTGATTTCCTCAGAAAATGGACCCTATCCGACGGAGGATTTGAAAAGCTGAAGCTGATTTTCCAGCCGAATAACGAGCACCGCATGATATGGGGAAAGCTGGTTGCCCTGGCTTTTTACAAGCTGACAGGGCACCTGGATTTCCGGTTTTTACAGATCACTTCTGCTTTTTTTACGCTCGGCACCGTATTCCTTTTCTGGAAGGCTTTCCGGAAGACAGGCTTACCGGTCCTGTTCTTCGCTCCCATCCCGTTCTTTATCTTTCACTTACAATACTACGGTACCTACCTGTGGGCAATTTGCGGGATGCAGCACCAACCGGTCGTTTTCTTTACAGTATTAACGTGCTACCTGCTGGGGAAAAAACTATTCTGGCCCGCGGTGATAGCCGCTATCAGCGCAAATTTTGCCATGGGCAACGGCGTTTTGGTATGGGTTGCGGGCTTCGCCATCCTGATATACCTCAACCGGCCGCGCCTTATCCTCATCTGGGTCATCCTGTGCGCCGTCAACGCATACCTTTACTTCTACGGGATGTCGCCCCAGGGAAATGAATCCGGCTTCACCTTCCTGAAAGAGCATCCCCAGCTTTCGTTTATAGGCTTTTTCATGTTCCTCGGCGGACTTTTCGATCTTTCGCCCGACAGGCATATCGATACCAGGAGCATCGCTACCTTTATCGGGGGCTTTTTGGCCGGCGCCTATGCCATCTGGTGGGTAATCCGCTTTGTGCTGCTGAAATCGCGGACGCTGAAACCTTCACCCGGGAAAGCGGAGGCTGATAGCTTCGCGATCGGGATATTGGTTTTTGTACTTGCCAATGCTTTTATCATAGCGCTGCTCCGGCCGCGTTTCGGAATGGACGTCATGCTGGTCAGCAATTACAAGATCTACCCCGGCCTGTTCTTTGCCGCGGTATATTTTTCCATGCTGCTGTTGAAACGCCCTTCGAAGGCCATCTTCAGGGCGGGTCTGGCCATTGCGGCCGTACTCTGGACGGGAAGCCTGTTTATTTATTTTCCTACCGTCCGTGAAAGAAGCCTTTATTTCCGGATCAACGCCTATAACCAGCGCGACCACCAGTTCGGCCTCGGCTTCGAGCCGGGCTCCGAGGCTGCCGCGTACATCGGCCGCCTGGTAGATTTCCTGGCTGAAAAGGATATTTACCATTTACCGCGTAAGCTCGAAGCCCAGTTGCGCGTGGTGAGGACAACACCTGCCGCTAAGCTGGATACGCCTTTTACCGTCCACGATAGTCCCGATGCCGTAATAGTTCATATTCCCGATCTGCCTCCTCCCCCGCTTTTAGGAAAAATCCGCTTTTTCTATGTATCGTCCGGCGACAGGATATTCTTGTTCAAGGCAGAGCAAAATCCGAACCAAGGGCGAAATTTCCTTAAAAAATTCACGAACGGGACGTTTTTTTCGCTCCGGAAACAACTTCTTCCCCCGGGAAGCTACCATGCAGGTTTTTACGACGATCAGCTCCGGTCTCATTTCTCCCTTGGCAAAATCACCATTCCCGGGGGATCGGCCAATGCCGGTCTTAATTAGTTTCTCGTTACGCTCACTTATCGCAGAACAGATTGCTTCTCTCCCTGATCACCGATTTTGTACCGCCGGCCTCCGCAGCTTACTGCGCAGAGCTTCACAGGAGATATGATTTCGAGTTTAAGCTGGCTCGTCCGCGCAGGACCAGATTAGGTGATTTTACCTGCAGGCCGGGGACCCGCCCTGCTATTACGGTCAACAGCAACCTGAACCCCTCGGCTTTCCTGATCACATTCCTGCACGAAGTTGCCCACTGTGCTGTTTACAGGCGCTATAGGAAACGGGTGGCGCCGCACGGCATTGAATGGAAGACCTGCTTCCGCGAAATATTGCTACCCGTTCTTCACCCTGATTTTTTCCCCGGCGAAGTGCTGCAGGAGCTGAAAAGATACGCGCTCAACCCCAAAGCGACCACCTCCGGCGACGTTGCCCTGGCGGAAGCCCTGAAAAAGCTTGACCTTCATGAAGAGGTCTGCAACAAAAAAGTACTGAAACATCTGGAAGAAGGTAGTTTGTTCGTTTTTAACGGAAGAGGGTTCAGGAAAGGACCGCTGCGCCGGACCCGTATATTGTGCACTGAAGTTTCCTCCAAGAAAAAATATACCATTGCCGCACATGCCCTGGTTGATGAACAACATTAGACTGACTTCGGTAAAGCTGGCTTTTTTCTATTGCTTTACCTGGGGCCTGGCTTCGACCGACGCTTCTTCGCAATCTTCTTCGGTACTGGCGCAAGGCGCCTGGTACAAGATCGGCGTTACCAGGACGGGAATCTACAAAATGGATGCTACGTGGTTCAGCGCCATGGGAGTCGACCTGAAATCGGTACCACCCGGCCGGATCAGCCTTTACGGCAACGGCAGCGGTATCCTTCCCCAGTCTAACGACGCCGCCCGCCCTTCAGACCTCCGGCCTAATGCCGTGTGGGTAGATACGAAAGCCGACGGCAGCCCCGAAGCTGTCTATTTTTACGGTGAAGGTCCCACGGTCATTACCTTCGATCCGGTATCCGAACGTTATCGTCACCAGGTAAATCCTTATACAGATACAACTTATTATTTTCTCACCATCGGCGATACGCCCGAGCTGCGTATAGAATCCTGCAATCCCCCCGTCCCGGCTTCCTATGAAGTCGTCAACACCTTTGAAAACTATTGGTTTTATGAAAAGGAAGCCGTCAACCTGCTCAAGTCGGGGCGGGAATGGTGGGGAGATTACCTGGGTACCACGCCGTCGCTGAACCTTGAACCTGAATTCCCGGGCCTTGCTGCCGGTACAAAAGCGCTGCTGAGCTTCGGCGCCATCGCTTCTGCTCAAACCCCTACCCGTTTCGTCTGGCAGGTCGACGGCGCGGCTGTCGGCGAGCAATCGGCCGGAACCGTTTCCACCTACCGCTATGACCTGAAGGCCCAGAAGGCAGAAGCTGATTTTGAATTTACCATCGGTGCCGGTGCGGCCGAAAAGCTGAAGCTGAATGTTACGTACGACAAAAACGGGCAGGCCGGCGCGAGCGCTTATCTCGATTACGTCAGCCTGCAGGTCAGATCCAGGTTAAGGCAGTACGGCGCTCCGACCGTCTTTCGCATTCCTCCCGGTACAGGCGGCGACCGGGTCCTGGAATTCGAATCGCCGGACAGCGGGTTTATGCTGTGGGACGTTACGGATCCCCTGCAGCCCGTCAGCTGCGTTCTTCAGAAAAAAAGCAACGATAGCTCATGGTTGATTCCCGGGGCATCCGGTGCAGCGCGTAATTATATCGGCTTCACAAAAGAACAGGCTGCTCCGCCCCAGTCGGCAAAAAAAATCCCCAATCAGAACATCCGCGCACATTCCGCTCCCGATATGATCATCGTCACTGCCCGCGAATGGGCCGACGAGGCAGACCGGCTTGCTTCTTTCAGGCAAAGCAACGACGGTCTCGACGTCCTGACCGTCACGGCAGAGGAGGTATTCAATGAATTCGGCGGCGGCAAGCCCGACGTGACAGCCATCAGGGACCTCTGCAGACATTTTTACGAATCAGGCCGCCTGAAATACCTCCTGCTCTTCGGGGATGCCACCTACGATTTCAGGAATAAAAAAGGAGACGGCGCCGACCCGCAGTTTTATTCCCGGATACCTTCCTACCAGAGCCGGGAATCGCTTCATCCTGTATATACGTTTGCTTCGGACGACTATTTCGGCTTCCTGGCCGGCGGTTCGGGCGAATGGAAAGAAGACGCTTCCGGAGACCACCTGCTCCAGATAGGGATAGGCAGGCTGCCCGTGAAAAGCAGGGAGGAGGCGAAAAGGGTCGCCGATAAGCTGATCGACTATGCCTCCGGATCTGTCAGGGGGAAATGGCGCAATCGCATTGCTTTCGTAGCCGACAACGGCGACAACAATATACATCAGCAGCATGCCGATCAGCTGGCCCGCCTCGTTACCGGGAAATTTTTGCCTTCCAGGATTTTCACCGACGAATATCCCCTCACAGCTACCAGCCTGGGCAACAGGGCCCCCGCCGTCAACTGGGAGATCAGGAGAAAAGTAAACGAAGGTTCACTGGTGCTCAACTTTACCGGGCACGGCGACGAATCGGGCTGGACAGATGAAAAGATCTTCACACTGGCTGATATGCAGGCGCTGCAGGGCTATGGGAATATGCCGCTCTTTGTAACGGCCACCTGCGAATTCGGCAGGTATGACGACCCTGCCGTAGTTTCGGGCGCCGAATTGCTCCTCCTGAGCCCCCGGGGCGCAGCCATAGGAGCCATGACCACCACGCGCCCCGTCTTTTCAAGCACCAATTTTTCGATCAACCAGGCCTTCTATAACGCGATCAACCAGGGGCTTACCAGGTTGGGCGATATTACGAAAACCACCAAAAACAACAGCCTGGCCGGTGCCCTGAACCGGAATTTCGTATTGTTGGGCGATCCGTCGATGACGCTTGCCGTCCCGGAACTGGCCGTACGGTGGACATCGGCTCCCGATACTTTACACGCTTCGGAAAAAACGACCCTTAAAGGAGAAATTTATGACCCGGTAAGCAGTGCGGCCGATACAGGCTTCACCGGAACGGCTTATGTTTCCGTATATGACAAGCCGGTGCAATTCAAAACACTGGGAGCGGACGGTACTGTGGCTACTTACGAAGAATTCCGTAACAAGATCTTTGAAGGAACGGTAAGCGTCTCAAACGGGAAATTTGAGGTGAATTTTGTAGCTCCCGCAGAAGAAGCAGCCGGCGTACGGAAAGGGCTGGTGAGCGTGTATGCCCACACCGGCGACGGCCTACGCGACGCTTCAGGACGGCTGGAACCTCTTCTGGGGCCTGCGGTCAACCCACCCTCTCCTGACAAAAGTGCGCCAGTGATCACCGCCTTTCTAAACGCCGGATCCTTCCGGGACGGCGATGCCGTCGAGGCTTTTCCTACCCTATACGCAGATATCGTCGACGACAGCGGTATCCGGATCTCCGGCTCACCGGAAGCATGCGGGATGACCGCCGTGCTTAACGACACCCTTGCGCTTCCCATATATGAATATTATTCATCCGATCTCGATTCATACCTGAGCGGTAAAGTCGTCATGCCTCTGGATATTGCCGATGAAGGTGAATATTCCCTGGTGATCAGCTTTTGTGATATTTACGGAAATCCCGCTCAAAAAAAAATCAGGTTTAAGATCCTGAAAAGCGCGTCGCTGAAGATCCGGTCTTCGGTTGTATTCCCCAATCCGTTTACCGACAAAGTTTCCTACCGCATAGAGCATAACCGCGCAGGGCATGACCTGGAGGTGAATTTCAGGCTGTTCACCAGGACCGGCCAGTTGATTTTTTCAAACCGCCAGACGCTTTATAACGCTTCCGGGTCCATAGCGTCAGAGATTACCGTATCAAACGAAATAAAACCTGAGCTGCAAATATACCTTTACGAGGTTACGCTACGTTCTTTACAGGATAGAACAACTCACAGAGTTACCGGTAAGCTCATCCACCATCGGTGAAACAAATAAAAGAATTGTAAAAATTTAATATTAAAGCTATTTTCGCAGCGGATTATTATCGCTTATATCCAAAAGCCGGCACTTATCGCCTATTGCAAAAACACTTTATATGAAACGTATTTTAGCAGTACTATCCACCACCTTCCTACATCTGGGCTTATACGCTCAAGCAGTCAATAACTCCGACAAACCGTCCGGCAGGATCCCCGCCGGTTCCACGCTGGCATTTCTGAATATCACACCGGATGCGAGGAGCGCAGCGCTCGGTGACGCCGGCGTAGCTGCCACACCCGATGCAAACGCAACTTTCTGGAACGCTTCCAAGCTGGCTTTTATCGAAGAAGATCAGGGTGGAGCGCTCTCGGTCAGCCCGTGGCTCGGCGACCTTACCGATGATATGTTCATAGCCTATCTTACGGGCTTCAAGAAACTGGAGAAAGGACAGACAATCGCCGCTTCCCTCCATTATATGAATAACGGCGAAATCGACCTGAGAGATAACGGCGGAACTGCGCTCGGAAATTTTAACTCCCGCGAGCTCGCCCTGTCAGGAACCTATAGCCGGCAGCTCAGCAGCAAGCTGGCGCTTGGTCTGACCCTCAAGTGGATCTATTCCAACCTGTCGGGCAACGTAGTCGGCACCGGCTCTTCCATCAAACCGGCCAATACCGCAGCCGGCGATATCAGCCTTTATTACAACGACGGCTTCAAAGACGAAACCAGCGGCAAAGAATTCACCTACGGCCTGGGTCTTACTTTTTCAAATTTCGGGGGTAAGATCAGCTACGGAGATAACAGCTATTTTATCCCTACATTTTTGCGCCTGGGAGGCCGCATTACCGTTTCCGGTGACGGCATCCACAAATTCAATATTCTTGCCGATGTAAACAAGCACATGGTACCGACCCCGCCTTATCTGGAAAGGTATGTAGATTCTGACGGGAATAACCGGACCAGGGTCATGGGTGGAAGGTCTATGGACGACCTGGGCCTCATGAAAGGCGTTTTCGGGTCTTTTTCCGATGCTCCTGACGGCTTCAGCGAAGAGCTGGCCGAAATTTCATATGCGACCGGTATCGAATACTGGTATCATGACGTTTTCGCAGCCAGGGTAGGTTACTACGGACAAAGTGAAAAGAAGCTCGGCCACAGCAACGTTACGTTCGGTCTCGGAGCGAAATTCAAAAAGAAATTCAATGTGGACTTCGGCTACATGGTGCCCCTCCGCCAGGGATCGCCGCTGGCGCAAACCTGGAGGCTGTCGCTGGGCATTGCCATATTCAAGGCAACCGACGTTATAGAAAACTGATAGCTAAAAGCTATCAGCTATTCAGACCGCTATCGGCCCGAATGGTCTCGCGGGCTGATAGCTGACAACTGATTTCTGATAGCCGATTTCTGACGGCTGAAAGCCTCTATATGCCAGACCGGAAAGCGATCCCCCCCTACAAAACCATTACATCCCCGGTAATACCCGGATCCAGCATGCTGTTACTGGACAACGGCATTCCTCTGCATTGGATCAGCACGGGCGACCAGGAAGCGATCAGGATTGAATGCCTCTTTCCCGCTCTGTCATGGCAGTATCCGCATCCGAAAATCTCTTTTTTCGGTGTAAAAATGCTGCTTGAAGGAACGGGGAGCAAAAGCTCGGCCGAAATAGCCCGGG
>MEDT01000187.1 GCA_001724175.1 Cytophagaceae bacterium SCN 52-12
TCCCATCTCATGAAGTCGACCATGGTATCGGCGAGCATATAGCAGGCCAGCGCATTTTGGAGCAGCGGCCGCTCTACCTTCGCGTCATAGAGGCTGAGCAGTATGTCGCCCTTCTGTATGATAATAGCCAGGAGGTTTGTTTTGTCCAGAACCTGCCTGATCACGCCGGCTGAAGGGTTTGAAGCTGTATTCAAAGAGGTATAGTTCCCCGCCAGAAATTCTTTCATGGCCTCTCCGTTAATACGCAATGCTTCTTCAGGAAAGCCTGTTTTTGCTTTGAGTCCGGCTATTGAGCTCATGACAGTGGCTCTGTCCTGGGACTCACTGAAATACCTAAGTGCCTTGCGGTACTGTTCGAACGCAGACTCGTACCGGCCCATTTTCTCGGCATACAGGTAGCCCAGGTTGGCGCATACCTGTCCACACCCAATTTCCAACCCCGCATCGAGAAAGCCGGAAAACGACTTCCCGAAATGCCTGACAGCATTATCAAACTTGTTCTCCCTGATGTCTATTTCGGCATAAAGAGAATAAAGGGCTCCCGAATGTCTACCGCTTTTCGTATTCAGCGCAATGACTTTCTCCAGCGATTGCCTGGCTTCATCAAGGTAGCCCAGCTCGATCAATGCCTGCGCCTTTTCTATCAGGTTCTCCGCCATGAGCGACGGATTGCCTAATTGAGCTCCAATGCGGTAACCTTTTTCACCGGCGAGCGTGGATTTCTCGAGGTCGCCCTGCGCGAAATGGAGGTTTGCCAGCTCCTTATAAGCCTTTGAAACGATAAAGAGTTTTTCCGGGTACTTTGTCCCTGCTTCAATTGATCGCTCGTAAGCTTCCAGGCTTTCATTGATCGCTCCTTTTTGTGCGTAAATGGCGCCCAGGTTGAAATAGTTGTTACTAAGCTCCTTTTGCTCAATCAGGGTGGAAGCAGACGAATTGATTTCGACTGCTCTCCAGGTGAATATCGCGCCGAGCTCGGGATCGTCATTGTTTTTCCAATAACTTCTTCCTAGTATATGCAGGATTCTGGCGTATGTAGAATCCTGCTCCAGGCCACAAGCTTCCCATTTCTTTTTCAGCTTTTCCAGCTCGGGAATAACTTGTATCGATTCTGTAGCTTTCAGAATCTTCTCCAGCTCATGGTACATATCCAACCTATCTCCGCAGGTATCCGTTAAAGGCGCGGAGTAAACCAGAATCAGTAAGAAAACAGTTACCAGCACAGGATGCAGGTCAGATACCGTTATTTAATACCCATTGGCTCTTATATACTTACCACCTTTTACCCTGTCTGAAAGTGCGGTAGTATCCGGAGCATCGCTAAGTAAATCGGCCTTATTCGCGAATGTATCCAAATCTTTCTTCCTGGCCAGCCATCCCGTTACAACCGGTGCCGCATAAGAAGTTCCGCTTACGCTCACCTGTTCAGTTCCTCCCATAAAGCGAAAATGGCAGTCGTCGGCCATAACGCCCACATCTACAACTTCTTTTCCGTAATTCTGAAGGTCGCAGGTCTGATCAGGGCTTCCGCTCACCGAAGTAACCGCTATTACATGCTGCATGTTTTTACTGAAATAAGCCGGATAAAACCTGCTTTCAACCGGGCGCAAGGCCAGGTCCCTGTTTTCGGGAAGGTTACTGTCGCCTGAGTCAAACCCGTCAACAGCATTGCCGGCGGCTGTTACCACCCATATTTTGTCTGCTGCCAACTGCTCCATGTGCTCTTCAAAAAGAGTATCGACAGGCCCATAGTAGCCCAGGCTCATGTTAAATATCCTGGCCCCCATTTTCTTCGCTTGCGACATGGCGCACATCAGCGAGAACAGGTCTCCTTTGTTGTCGTTGTTCAGCACCCTCATGGTCAGAACCCTTAACGGAGCGCTGGGCTGATTGATCCTCTGTGAGGCCAGCAGTTGGGTAACTTTGGTACCGTGAAGGTTCAGGGTATGATCCCAGATATGGGAATAGTCAATAGGACCGCCGCCTTCTTCGTGCATATGATTAATCCCGAAAATCCGCTTTTGAGGTCCGGTAGCTACCGATATCCCCGAGTCGCATAGCCGATCCTTATAGGTACTGTCTACCCCCAGGACATTTGCATAGTGCGGTATATTCAGATCGGGGTGGATCCCACTGTCGAAAATGGCTACAAGATTCGCGACTGTACCCGGCACTCTTTCGCCGGGTGTAAGCGAATAAGGATTGAGCCGCCCTTCCTTAACAGACCCAGTAGTGGAGTCTTTCAGAGCCGACAGCCAGGAGCCTATGAAATCCCTGGGTAGTGAATCCGTATTCGATACAAGCAGGTAATTTTTTCCGTATTCAATGTCGAGCCCCACTGCATCGGTACCCGTTCTAACCCGGACAGGGCCATGACCTTCGATTGTAACGCCTGTAAGCTTCAGGTTGACCAGGGAAGAATCACACGGACAGGCATAGAGGTCTTCAGGCTTTATTGTAATTCCCAATCCGTTTTGGAGCGTATCTTTCAGTTCGCTGAGAGACATTCCGTTAAGACGGATACTATAGCCAGCATACGCAGGGTCTTTTATCGGGCTGCTGGGTTTGTCTTCACTGCAGTATTTCAGATACAGTATGATCAATACGATCAGTACTGCTAAAAAAAAGGTTCCGGCAGAAAATTTCATTATTTAGGTTTTTTGTGGTTGGGGCTATTCGACTGCTTATTTACGATTTAACCGGCGAAATATCAAGCCGTTGGATAAAAAGAGATAACCCATTCTCTGGGATTTCAAAACCTCATAAGTCAGTCTTTCGTATTTCTCTCTCATTTCGGCTCAAAATCCGTCATATACTAAAAAATCCGAAATATAGTAATGTAGAACTCCTTCTACCGACTCTTTCCAGAATTCATCCATCGTCACTACGTATTTAGGATATTGATCTTTTATGGCCAGTAGTGTGGAAAACTCCCGCTCCACGGTTTCCCGGCTTTCGAGTTTATAGGCTACCTGAACATACAATTTATTGCCCTGTTTTTCTGCAATGAAATCAATTTCACGGCTGTTTAGTTTCCCTACATATACCTGATAGCCTCTTCGTCTGAGCTCCAGGTAGACGATATTCTCCAGGATGCCGCTGATCATTCTGTCGCGGTAACCCATAGTCGCATATAGTAAGCCAATGTCGCTCAGGTAGAATTTCTCCTGTGTTTTTAGTATCTCTTTACCCTTTATATCATAGCGTGGCGCCCGATAAACTATAAACGCCCCTTCCAATGCGTGCAGATAATTGTAGATGGTATTGATGTCTGTTTTGCGTTGTTGACTTTTAAAGTAGTCGGCGACGTTTTTTCCCGAGAAGGTATTGCCAATATTATCAAAAACGTATTTTACTACCCTTTCAAGGAGTTCCACATCCCGGATATTATAGCGTTGGACGCTGTCCCTCAGTATGACCGATGAGTAAATATCATATACCACCTTATAAGCAGATTCCTCATTATAATCGGCTATGTGCAAAACCGGGAAACCTCCCAGCCGGAGGTAGGAGAGAAAAGGTGCTTGTTTTGACTGAAGGGCCAGCGCGTAGTGTTGCCGGAAATCCAGGTATTCCGAAAAAGATAAAGTATAGACCGGAATTTCCACATATCTTCCTGCCAGGTAAGTAGCCAGTTCCGATGAAAGCAAATGAGAGTTCGAGCCCGTCAGGTAGATATCGGTGTCCAGGTCTACCATCAGCGAATTGACGGCTCTTTCCCACTCTGAAACCTCCTGTATTTCGTCTAATAACAGATAAACTTTTTTTCCTGTCGGCGCTTTTTCGAGGATATAATGATAAAGCTTTGACGCCGTTCGTAGTTCCGAGAAGTTAAAACTCTCTAAATTGATGAAAATGATTTGCTCCGGCTCAATTCCCAGTTGAATCAGCTTGTCTTTTAGCAACAGCAGTACGGATGACTTTCCGCTTCGGCGAATGCCGGTCAGCACTTTTACTAATGGCTTGTCGATAAAGGCTTTTAATTGATCCAGATAGGTTTTTCTTGCTATCATTTTTTATAGTTACGACTACAAATATAGTATATGTTTGTAACTTATTAAGCCTATAACTATAAAAACTATAACTTAAACCTCTGTCATGATACCGTACCTGCTCGCTAAATTCGACAATAAAAACGCTTAACAATAAAAACGCTTACTGGTAAAAGTGGTTATGCTATCGGGACTTTTGCTGGGCGTTCCGGTATCTGATCAATCACCCTTTCGCCATTTTTCAGCCTCTTTCTTTCCTTCCAGATCTTTCTCAATCACCTCATCCAGCAGCGCTTCCGCCTGTTTTGTATCCTGCTCCCCGCCTTTTTGCAAGCGCGCTACCGCCTCGTAAAACCGCCCGGGATTTCCGTATAGCGACGTATCGTCGCCGAGAAGCCGGAAAAACTGTATCGCTTTATCGTAGTCTTTCGATTTGAGCGCGGCTATGCCGGCGGTTTTAAGGGCTTCGGCGTTGCCGGGATCCCGCCGGAGTATTTCCTCACAGATAGCCAGGGCCGCCCCGGCATCGCCCCCGTTAAAGGCATTGATGGCAGTTTGCAGGCTGTCGCCGGTATCTGCGCCGCTCATCCTGACGCTCAATGTTTCGAAGTTCTGAGCAATATACCCGCCTGACAGTTCGTGCAGATCCGCGCCGGTTCCCGTTTTCAGCAGCCACGCCAGGCCTATCCCGATGACGACAATGGCCGCCGCCCAACGCCAGTCTCTCAACTGAAGCGGCGCTTTTTCCCTTCTTTTTTCCTGCCATTCTTTGTGACGGGTTTCCAGCTTCAGGCGACGTGGTTCACCGGCGGCGAGCTTTTTGACGGATAAATAGAACGCCAGCTCTTCGGCAAGGCGCTTGTCGGTTCTTAATTGTGCTTCCAGGAGCGCTATTTCTTCGTCCGAAAGTTCGTTATTGATGAATGCTTCTATGCGCTTATCCATTTCCTGACAGGATGTATTTATATAGGTCGGGTACCCAGTATCAGTTAAGACGTTGCAGAAAATTGCTCCTGAGCTTTTCCAGGCAGCGTAGCCGGCTGGTTTTGACCACTTCGGCCGACTGGTAGCCAAGCTCCAGGGCGATCTGCCTGTCGGCTATGCCCTCGCTCCAGGAACGGATCATCTGCCGGCACTTTTCACCGAGCTCCTCCAGGCATTTCCATAGCAGGCCGATATCATGCTGTTCCATCAGCTCTTCAATAACAGACCTGGTATCGTCCTGCAGCCGGTAAAGGTGCTCATCCACAGAACCTCCCAGGTTTACCTGTGCCCTGTTAGTCGTATTTTTCCGTACCTGGTCAACACACTTGTTCGAAAAAATACGGTGCATGTAGGTCTTGAGTGAAGATCGCCCTTCGAAAGTCCCGTTTTCAATGTTTTCAATGACGGATAAAACGGAATCCGAATAGGCAATAGAGCTTTCATCTTCTGTAAGACGGTGCTTAAAAACCCCTTCCTTGATAAGATAGTCGTACCTGTTGTAAAGCTTATCTTCAAAAAAGCGCTTCCTCGGGGAGCTGGGCGCAATTCCTTCTACGATCTCAAGGTCAGTGGGGCCGGTAGCAAATAGCTTCATTCGTTGTTCATAATGCCAATGCAAGATACTTATTTAACCTGACTCATGTAAGCTTATTCTTAGCAATAAACGCCCCTTTCCCGAAGTGCGTCACATTGTCAAGACTTGTCCGGGCGATCTCTGTAAGCGCTTCTTCCGTAAAAAAGCCCTGGTGAGAAGTCACCAGCACGTTTGGAAAGCTCAGCAATCTCGCCAGGAGGTCGTCGTCAATGATCTCTTCCGACAGGTCTTCAAAGAAAAAGTCCGCCTCCTGCTCATAGACGTCTATGCCCAGGTAACCGATGCGCTTTTTCTTAAGCCCGTCGATGACGGCTTTCGAGTCGAGCAGCGCGCCCCGGCTGGTATTGATGAGCATGGCGCCCGGCTTCAGAAATCTTTTAATAGCGATATCGTCTATAAAATGGTAGGTTTCAGGCGTCAGCGGACAATGCAGGGATACGATATCCGACTGGCTTAGCAGCTCTTGTTTGGGCAGGAATGTAACCCCGGCTTTTTCGAGCTCTTTATTGGGGAAAGGGTCGAAGGCCACTACATTGCATCCGAAACCGATCATGATCTTTGCGAAAATCGCCCCGATCTGCCCGGTGCCCACAACACCGACCGTTTTCCCGAAAAGATCGAATCCTTCCAGGCGGTCGAGCGCAAAATTTCCTTCGCGTACCCGGTTGTAGGCCTTGTGCGTTTTCCTGTTCAGCGTAAGGATCAGCGCTACCGTATGCTCCGCCACTGCATAGGGTGAATAGGCCGGAACCCGCACTACATCGATGCCCAGCTCTTTAGCGGCCGGCAGGTCTACGTTATTATAGCCCGCGCAGCGCATGGCCACCAGCTTTACCCCGTTCCCGGCCAGGATCTGAAGCACCTCCCGGTCAACCCTATCATTTACAAAGGCGCACACTACCGGGAACCCTGAGGTAAGACCGGCTGTGGATGCGTCGAGACGGTTTTCAAAGTAAGTGATCTCGTGAGACTGGTCCTGGTTAAAAAGGTCAAAAAAGCGCCGGTCGTAACGTTTTGTACTAAAGAGAGCGATTTTCATAAAGATGATAAATAATGTAATTAACCGCAATTTAATCAATCCGGGCGAAAACGCGGGCTTCCAGGCTTGGGCGCGACGGTGAATAGCTCCCGGCTTCAGCCGGGAGATTCAGATTCAGTAGCATCAGCAGAAAAATATCTTTTGTAACCATTTAACCAGCCATCTATGAAACATTTTCAGCAGCCTCCCGTCAGCTTCAATGAAAAGCTCAGGCACCTCGGGCCGGGATTCATACTCTCGGCCGCCATTGTCGGTTCCGGCGAGCTGATCGCCACGACCGCATTGGGTGCGAAAGCGGGGTTTATTACTTTCTGGGTGGTAATTGTAAGCTGCCTGGTCAAAGTGGCCATACAGCTTGAATTCGGGAAAAACGCGATCTATTCGGGAAAGCTCACCATGGCCAGCTTCAATTCGCTGCCGGGCAGGAAATTCGGGAAAGCGCACTGGTCGATCTGGCTATGGCTGTCGCTGCAGGGACTGAAGCTGCTGCAGGTAGGAGGGATCATAGGGGGTGTCGCCATCGTACTCCACATGATGTTCCCTTTGCTGACCGTCAACCTGTGGGCGATTATTTCGGCGTTGGTCACCTCCCTGCTTGTGTACAGGGGGTATTACAAAGGTATCGAAAAGGGCGCTCTGGTCATGACGGTCATCTTCACGCTCATTATCCTTTGCTCGGTCGTCTTGCTGCAAAGGACTGAATACGCCATTTCCTGGGCACAGCTCCGTGAAGGGCTCTCGTTCCGTCTCCCGCCGGAGCTGGTGCTCATCGCGTTCGGCGCATTCGGGATCACCGGCGTTGGCGGCGACGAGATCATGTATTACAATTACTGGTGTATCGAAAAAGGCTATGCCGCCAATGTCGGTCCTGACGATGGCAGCAGGGAATGGGCCGAACGCGCAAAAGGCTGGATAGATGTCATGTACCTCGACGCGCTGTTTTCCATGGTGGTGTACACTGTCGTGACAGCTGCGTTTTACCTGCTTGGTGCAGCCGTACTGCACAAAAGTGGCCAGGTCCCGGAGGGGTACCGGATGATAGAGGTGCTCAGCCGGATCTTTACGGAAACACTTGGCGAATGGGCTAAAGTCTTGTTCCTGGCCGGCGCTCTCGTAGTTTTGTACTCGACGGTGTTTACGGCCGCTGCAAGCTGGTCGAGGGTTTGGGGCGACGCATTCGGCCAGTTGGGATGGATGAGGTTCGACACCGATGCGGCGCGGAAAAAGGCGATCGCGATTTTCTCCTGGATATTTCCCGCAGCGTGGTGTATCCTGTTCCTTTTCTTTCAATCGCCCGTGCTGATGGTCATCCTGGGGGGCGTAGCCACCTCGGTGTTGCTGTTGCTGGTCGCTTATGTAGCCGTCGTTTTCAGGTACAGGTCTTTGCCTGCAAGCCTTAAACCTGCCGCTACTTACGACTTTTTTTTCTGGCTGAGCGTGGCTTCGATCGTCGCGGTCAGTATGTACGGACTATGGCAGGCTTTGAGCTGAAAACAGCCATGGGCTGTAATGAAGCCTAATACTTAACAGCTCAAACCTTAATTTATATAACAGAAACAATGATCCGCTTTTACTACTCTTTTTTCATCGGCTTCACCGCGTGGCTTTTTACAATGACGCTGCTTCCCGCACAGCAAATATCCAGGTACATACGTCTGAAACCCGCCGACGGATCCGCAAGCCGTTATGAAGGATCCGGGAACCGCTACCTGGAAATAGCTTCCGACGTCGATTCTACCTGGTGGAGATGGAAGGACCGGGGCTACAATTTCGGCTTCGACAAAAAGGTTACCCCGATGTATACCACCGTCGACGGTATTTTGAGCACGCCCTATATGATACAGGTACGGGGGAACGAGGAAGAACGCAATAAAAAAAGATGGGGTTTTCATGTCTTTGAAGGCTATGCCCGCGACGACCGGTCGCGTATTACCATGCTGGTCAACAAGCACGTCGAAGAAACCAGGCCCGTTGCGGAGCTTTATTATTACGGAACGGTTTATAACCATTCCAACGAGGCTTATAACTGGTTCCGGATCGGCTCCGACGTCAGGCAGCATTCCTATATGTTCGGGCGCGATAAGGCTATTTTCTACGGGTCGCTCAGGCTTACAAACGCGCTGACGCTGGGGCGGATCGGAAGCAGCGACCTGGTAGCTGCCCCGCCGGAAAAAGACGCCGAGGTAAACTACGAAGAGGATGCAAAATATGTCAACTACCGCGAG
>MEDT01000188.1 GCA_001724175.1 Cytophagaceae bacterium SCN 52-12
CAGGTGCCCGAAATCGGCATGTACAAATCCCGAGGTTACAAACCGGTAATACTCGTTGTAGCGCCTCACCCGGACAGGATTCAGCAGCAGCTTATCCAGCAATGAAGGGTTGTTCCAGGAGTACCAGGACACGCCAATCGTAATGATAATGATATAGAGGGTAATAGACATTTTATTCTTTTTTAGTTAAAAGCCGACACATTATTACCTGTCCCGGTTCATAAGATACACGATAAAAGTGAGCAATTGTTGTTTCCGGTCGTCATCGACCGGAAGGCTTCCGATCGCCTCGATGGCTTTGTCAAAATAAGATTCTATGAGCCGACCGGTTATTTCCTTTATATTCAGATCGTTGTAAATGCCAGTCACTTTTTTAATTTTCCCGCTTCCGTCTGCCGGGATACCGGAAAATAGCGCCGTCAGCTCCTCCCTGACCTCCTGTCCGCCCAGCTCCAGGGCTTTGAGATACAGATACGTCTTTTTATTTGAGATAATATCCCCCCCTACCTGCTTACCGAACTTTTCCGGATCGCCGTACACATCGAGCAGGTCATCCATCAGCTGAAAGCCCAGTCCCATATTCACGCCTGCCTCATACAGCTTTTTAGTACATTCGCGATCGGCACGGCCTATCAGGGCGCCAAGCTCCAGCGCAAACCCCAGCAGCACTGATGTTTTCAGGCGTATCATCTCTATGTAGTCTGCTATCGATACCCGGCGCGCGGTTTCAAAATTCATATCGAGCTGCTGCCCCTCGCAGACTTCTGCAGCTGTCCTGCTGAATCTCCTCAGCACCTCCGGAAGCATGTCTGCCGGCAGATTCAGGAAAAGTTCGTACGCTTTCACCAGCATCACATCGCCGGAAAGAATAGCGGTATTTTCGTTCCATTTCATGTGTACGGTGGGACTTCCCCTTCGCACCGGCGCATTGTCCATGATGTCGTCGTGCATAAGCGTAAAATTATGGAAGACCTCTACCGCGTGGGCCGGCTGCAAAGCCTCCTTCCAGTTGTCGGAAAACAGGCTTACAGAAAGAAGCGTCAGCAAAGGGCGAAGGCGCTTTCCCTGCAGGTCCATCAGGTATTGTATCGGCTCATAAAGCTCGACGGGGCTCAAACCGTAGGGATGTTGCGCTATTTCTTTATCCAATGCTGCTTTTAAAACCTCGATCTGAGACATGTTTTTACCCGGGACAGATTAATTCGAGCGGCAAAATTGCTAATATCTTACCATAAATGGAAATCGCGCGCCGGTTATGGTAACTTTGTACCTGTTTGCAGGTACAGGAAAAGAGCCAAATGGGTTAAAAATGAAAATTCACCCGGAAACCATTGACAAGATCAAGGATGCGGTAGAAATTACCGAGGTGATCGGCGACTATATTTCTTTAAAAAAACGGGGTGCCAACTACCAGGCTTGCTGTCCGTTTCACAATGAGAAAACCCCTTCTTTCAATGTCAACCCCGTAAGACAGATCTACAAGTGCTTCGGCTGCGGGGCTGCGGGCGATGCCATCAAGTTCGTTATGGACATGGACGGAGTGGGCTATATGGAGGCGATGAAGCACCTCGCCCAGAAGTACCATATCGAAGTAAGGGAAGAAGAAGTCACAGACGAAGCGGCAGTCAGGCAAAATGAAAAAGAGAGCCTCGACATCATCCTCAATTTTGCCAAAGATTTCTTCAGGGAGCAGCTCACCAATACCGAAGAGGGAAGGGCAATCGCGCTGACCTACTTCCGGGAAAGAGGATTATCCGATCCGATCATCGAAAAATTCCAGCTTGGATACAGCCCGTCCGGGTGGGACGCCCTCTCCGGTCATGCCATACGGAAGGGCTATACACCCGAACAGCTCGAAAACGCCGGCCTCTCGATCAGGAGAGAAGGAAAGGAGACACTTTTTGACCGTTTCCGGGAAAGGGTGATTTTCCCGATCCATAATGTATCGGGAAAAGTAATCGCCTTTGGCGGGCGTATTCTCAAGACCGACAAGAAGGCGGCCAAATACATCAACTCCCCCGAAACGGCCGTCTACCACAAAAGCGAGGTGCTGTACGGGATCAGCCAGGCTAAAAATGCCATCCGGCAGGCAGACCTCTGCTATCTTGTAGAAGGCTATACCGACGTCATATCACTGCACCAGGGCGGAATAGAAAATGTTGTCGCCTCGTCGGGCACCTCGCTGACGGTAGAGCAGATAAGGCTGATCAGCAGGTTTACCCACAACATCACCATTCTGTACGACGGCGACGCGGCCGGGATCAAGGCCGCATTGCGTGGGCTGGACCTGGTGCTGGAAGAAGGGCTTAACGTAAACGTGGTCACCTTCCCGGATAACGACGACCCGGACAGCTATATGAGGAAGGTCGGCAGTACCGGCTTTACAGAGCACCTGCATGCGGCTTCCAAGGATTTCATTACTTTTAAAACGGAAATTCTGCTGGCGGACGCCGGAGACGATCCTTTCAAAAAAGCGGAAATCATCGGCGATATCGTCAACAGCATTGCGAAGATCCCCGACGCCATTAAACGGCAGGTCTTTTTCGCCCGGGTGGCGGAGCGGATGAAGATAGAGGAGCAGACGCTTATTTCCGAAGGGAATAAGATACTCCGCAGCCAAAATACCCAGAAACAAAAGGACAGGCAAAGAGAATCGGCGCGCAGGGTAAACGAGGCGCTGGGCGGTACTGCGGGCATAGAGCCTCCGCCCGATCTTTTTGCAGAGGAAGAAGCGCCCCTCTCCCCCGCCGATCTTTCGGGCGACGCCCGGCACCGGATCGAAGAAGAATGCGTCAGGCTGCTGGTCCTTTACGGGAATGTAGAGCTCGAGGAAGGCATAACGGTATGTCATTACATCCTGAATGAAATTCATGACGAGGAATTCAGGAATCCCGTTTTCAATGCTATCCTGAGCATTTTCAAAGATAAGATCAAGGGAGCCGATATTCCCCATACCGATTTTTTCATCCATCATGAAGAGCCGGGAATTAAATCGGCTGCCATCAACTGGACTACGCCCAGGTTTGAAGTGAGCAATCTGTGGTTTGACCGCCATGAAATTTATGTTCCTACGGAGCTGGATGTTCTTCCCAAAAGCAGTCTCCAGTCTATGTTCCGGCTTCTCAAGCATTCGCTCGATGAAGAAATGAAGGTCCTTGTAAAGCAGCTGTCGCTCGACCTGGACGAGGCGGCCTGTACCGACATACAGGCCCGCTACCTGGACATCAAGAAAAAGAGTGTTTTGGTTTCAAAGGAACTTGGTATTATTTTCGGATGATCATATAAACGACCAATTCATTACATTAAGAACACAATTATGAGACTATTTACAATTACTTCTTTCCTGGCTGCCATAGCGTTTCTTCCCGGAACAGGCTTTTCCCAGCTCAATCTGCCTGCTGCAAGCCCTTCGGCTACCGTCGCGCAGGGTATCGGCCTGGGAGAGGTAAGGATAGATTACAGCCGGCCTTCGCTGAAAGGAAGGAAAATATTCGGAAGCCAGATACCCTATGACGCCGTATGGCGTACAGGGGCCAATAAAGTAACCAACATTGTCTTCTCAAAGGACATGGACGTGAACGGCAACCGGGTGACCGCAGGAAAATATGCGCTCTTGACCATCCCTTCTACCGGGGAATGGACTGTTATTCTCAATAAGGACGCTGACTCCTGGGGAGCCTACACCTACAACCAGGCCAACGACGTGCTGAGATTCAAGGTAAAGCCCCGGGCGCTGGCAAAGCCTGAAGAGCATTTCACCATCAGCTTCGAAGATTTCACTCCTACCCAGGCCCATGTGGTGATCAGGTGGGAAAAAGTACAGGTCAGTTTTCCCGTAAAGCAGGATCCTGATGCCGAGATCATGGCCCAGATCGGCAGCCTCACATCTGCATCTGAAGTAAATGCAGGAACCTATATAGGGGCTGCCAATTACTACTTCGATACGAACCGCGATCTTAACAAGGCTTTTGACTGGGCCTCCAAAGCCCTCGAATCCAACAAAGCTTTCTGGGTGTATGCACTGCGGGCAAAGATCGCTGCCAAGGCCGGCAAATGCGACGTAGCGGTGCAGGATGCAAAAGCCGGGCTCCCCGAGGCGAAGAAGGCAAACGACATGTCGTATGTGCTGAGCCTTGAAAAAATAATCAAGGACTGCGGTAGGAATTAGATATGGAGTTGAAAGTGGAGAGTTGAAAGTTGAAAATTCTCCACTTTCAACTTTCAACTACAGAGATCCCTCGATCCCGAGCCCGAAAAGGGCAAAATCATATTTAACCGGATCGGCTTCGTCCAGCTGACGCAGAGCAGCCGTCAGTTCCAGGGCAGTCGCCCAGTTTGCCCCCGGTCCCCTGATCAGCCCCAGCTTCCTGGCTACGCGCTCAACGTGCACATCGCAGGGACAGACCAGTCGGGCGGGAGATAACCTGTCCCACAGGCCGAAATCGACGCCATATTCATCCTTCCTGACCATCCATCTCAAAAACATATTCAATCGCTTGCAGGAAGACTTCCTGGCCGGAGTGGCCATGTGCTTACGGGTCCTGACGGGGAAAAAATCGGATTCGCAAAAATAGTTATGAAAGGCTATAAGCCCTTTTTCCACCGTGAGGCCATCTGACGGATCTGAAAGCAAAAAAGCATCTTCCAGGCTATCGTAGCGGTTGTAGTGCGCTTTCAGGAAATAAATGAAATAATATAGGTCGGTCGAATTGAAGGTGCGGTGCTTAAAGGTATCGAGGCTCCTGAGGTCCGAGGACTGATGATTCAGAATAAAGTCGTATGGCGCGTTCCCCATCAGGCTCATCAGTTCCAGCGACTTGCTGATAATGGTTTTACGCTGTCCCCAGGCCAGGATAGCGGCAAACAGTCCCGCTATCTCGATGTCCTGCCTGAGCGAAAACCTGTGGGGAATGCTTACCGGGTCGTAAGGAATAAAGTCCGGGGCATTGAATTGCCGGTATTTCCGGTCAAGCAGCCCGGCAACAGCCTCAGAAACTACCGGCGACGCCAGGTCAGGACCTCGCATAGACCTTTCCAAGCAGGTATACCACGGCTCTTGATAAGGCCGAAAAAGCCATCAGTATCCCTGAAAAAACAAACGTGAATATAGCTATAAACGGATATAGGATGGTGAACATCACTACCCACACTTTGTAGCCTATCGTATTTTTTGCCTCCTGCCTTTCTCTTTCTCTCCTTGACCTGTAGCGGCGAGAATTGCTTTCCATTTTTACTCGGTTTTTTGACTATACATAACCTCCGCCCTGAACCGGCGGGTTTGAGGCGAAATTTTATCAAATGCATTCCCCGATAACTTTACCACGATATCTTCGTTGATACTGGTATCGGGAATGCGCCCTATTACCTTTGCCCATATGACTTCCTGGTTCGACTGGTTGGTCACCTGGATCAACGTGCCGATCGGCGCGTCCCGGTGCAGGGCAAGGTATTTGGGTGAGGAGCTGCCTCCTACATCTATTTTTTCGGCCAGTCCCTGCTGGCTGACTGATTTGACATGAACAGCAGCAGGCGGCGCTGCAGGTTCGGCTTTTACCAGTTTTTCTGCCGCTACATCCGTCCGTACGGAATCCGCCGGCGCGACCGACACCCTGGGCGCCTGGTTATTCTCCGCAAACTTACCGGACGAAACCATTAAAACCTGCCCCAGCATCACCTGGTCGGATTTTAACCCGTTCCAGGCTTTAAGATCGGCAACCGAAATGCCGTACTTCGCGGCGATATTATAAAGCGTATTTCCCACCTCGACCGTATGAGTACCTGCCGCATCCCTCCTGACCGGCGACCCGACGGGCTTTGCTTCAGCCGGAATCCCGGCAGCTTCCGGACCTGCTGTCCCGGGGGCGGCGTTGGCAGTACTTCTGTACCTCGAATAAGGCACCCTGACCACCTGCCCCTCTTTAACGTCGATACTTCCGCCATTTGCTCCTTTAATAGCATCTACCGTAGCGCCGTACCTTTTAGAAATAGCAAAGACTGTCTGCCCTTTTTCTACTTTATGGAGGACAAAAAGCTTGCCGTTCTCCCATTTATGCCCTACTGAATCGGGCCGGTAGATATGGACATGCTCTCCCCTCAGGTCTCCCGCTGCAAATATCAAAACAGTCAGTAATCCAATCAGAAATCTCATTCAAACAGCAAGATTAATACCGACGAAATTGTTTTTATTCTTGATAAAATAAATCACTCCACCTCTCAACACCAGTCCCCCTTTCCCTTCTTTTTCCAAATCTCTCTCAACCGCCTCCAGGTATTCAACCTTCCTGAAACGATCCAATACAGCGACGTATTGCACCAAACCGTTGTTTTCATAAAGGTAAAAAGAAAATACCATTTTATCGGCATAGTCCAAATATTCAATGGCCCCTACAGGCGATACTCCCGCATTTTTTTCCAAAAAGCGCGCCAGGAAATCGTAATATTCTTCACCGCTGTTATACCGGTAGGCTTCCAGCCAGTCTGCGGCGGGGTTTACCCGGTTGCCGGCAGGAGCAGCCGAAGGCGCGCCGGTAAGCTCATTGCATTCAAAAACAGAGATCCCTCCTCCGTCTTTTTTTCCTACCAGTAAGGCCTTCTGCTCCGAAATCCCTTCAAAACGATACCCGGGGAGCACCCACTTCATTTCTCCGCTGCGCATGTCGAAAGCCATCAGGTCAGTCGGTTCCGGGATATCCGCATTCCGGTAACCGTGTACAAAAAAGCAATTCCCGCCCGCTCCCGCGAGGGAAGACCACCAGTCTATCCCGTCTACCGCCGCTTCCGTGACAGGAGCCCCGGGATTTAACGGATCAATGACCGAAAACCCCAGCTGTTTTCCTTCCGGTATACGCCATTCTATCACCCAGCGCCCGCCCTCACAGGGAAAAGCCCTCCAGATCTGTCCTGGCATGTGATAAGAAATTTCTTTCCGCACCGCTTCCAAGACTCAAAAACCATTTTAGATACAAAGTTAACATGCTCTGCCCTGTTTGCCTCTTTCCGCCGGGTAATAATTGAAGAGACGGAGCCTGAAAGCCGGCTGTTTTATTGATTCCTATTATTCCTTTAACTTTGCTGTCCGGCATGCATAAACTTTTCAGCAGACTTAGCTCGCGTCAAATCAACCTGAAATTACTTTGAATATATTAGGAATAATACCCGCCCGTTATGCTTCGGTCCGCTTCCCGGCCAAAGCGCTGGCAGAGATAGGCGGAAAGAGCATGATACAACGGGTTTACGAACAGGTTATGAAAGCCCGCTATCTCAACGACATAGTAGTGGCTACCGATGACGAACGCATCCAGACGCACGTAAGGAGCTTCGGCGGCAAAGTGGTGATGACCTCTCCGGACCATAAAAGCGGTACGGACCGCTGCTATGAAGCGCTCGTAAAAAACAGCGGCGAATTTGACTATGTAGTCAACATCCAGGGTGATGAGCCTTTCATACAGCCGGAGCAGATCGACGAGCTCGCAGCTATTTTAAACGGCGATATCCAGCTGGGCACCCTGGTCAAGCCTATAGACGATCCGGAAGTGCTCTTCAATGAAAATGTCCCAAAGGCCATTCTGAACAATAAAAATGACGTGCTGTATTTCAGCCGCCAGACCATCCCTTTTCTCAGGGGAGTTCCTGAAAACGAATGGCTCCTCAGGCACCGGTATTATAAGCATATAGGCATATATGCCTACCGGGCGGATATCCTCGCTGCCATCACCAGGCTTGAAGTGTCACCACTGGAAAAGGCGGAGGCGCTCGAGCAATTGCGATGGCTTGAAAATGGCTTTTCGATAAGAGCCGTTGTCACCAGGTATGAATCCCATGGCGTCGATACACCCGACGACCTCACCACGGTTACTAAAAAATTCCTGTCGTAGGCGGCTGTGAGCTGTCCGAAATCAGTTGTTGTCGCGCTGACGGCCGGTAACTGATTGCCGACTGCTTTTCATCCGTATGAAATTTCTTCTTACCGTATTTCGTTAGCATATACGAATTACATCGTTAATTAATTTATTCAGCATCCTTAGATTATGGCATACAATATCCTCTGGGCAGACGACGAAATAGACCTTCTCAAACCGCATATCATGTTTCTTACCAACAAGGGGTTTAGTGTCACCCCTGTCAACAGCGGTGCCGACGCGTTGGAGGAAGTGGAAAAGAAAGATTACGACATTGTGTTCCTGGATGAAATGATGCCCGGTATGTCGGGCCTGGAAACACTCGCCCAGATCAAGCAGACGTTCCCTTCGCTGCCTGTTGTGATGATCACGAAAAGCGAGGAAGAGTACATCATGGAAGATGCTATCGGATCCAAAATCGATGACTACCTGATAAAGCCTCTGAACCCGAACCAGATCTTATTGTCGCTGAAGAAAATACTGGATAACAAACGGCTGATCACTGAAAAGACCACACAGAGCTACCAGCAGGAATTTCGCAGCCTGGCTATGCAGTACCAGGACCGCCTCGGCCACGACGAATGGGCGGACATTTACAAAAAGCTGGTTTACTGGGAGCTGGAGCTGGAGAAATCCGACGACGAAGGCATGTCGGAAGTTTTCATTATGCAAAAAAGCGAGGCCAATGCCAATTACAGCAAGTTCATAAGGGAATCTTACGAGGACTGGCTG
>MEDT01000189.1 GCA_001724175.1 Cytophagaceae bacterium SCN 52-12
TTTGGTTATGAGAAATCTTTATCATAAAAACTCCCACGATTACTTCTTTCTGTCTTTCCCAACACGTCAAAGAACTTTTTGCCTTATGCGATTCTAAAATGGCCCCCAACGGGACCCTCTAAAAACCGACCGGCAAGTGCTTAAGCCTGCGTTCAGCGCTTAATCTTTCCCCTCTACCCTCCCTTCTTTTAATCCCGATTCGTTCAACCGGGATGCAAAGGTGGCAGCTTGTTTTATATTATCCAAACGTTACAGTACAATTATTTTTAATTCTTTTTTTCGCCAAAAAGTAAGTGTGCTCATCTCCCATTGATTTTTAACAGGTTATGAACACACTTAGCTCAAAAAATGGCTGAAAATAATTTTAAGGCAGAATTTCCTTTCCGCGCCTGCTACGCTTTCCGGCGCTGAAAAAAATCAAACCGGCACCAAAAGCAGCATCGCCTGGTCGATCAAGCTTATTAGAAAAATTCAATTTTCCGGCGGATTGGGACTAACTGATGTCCACCCCCCGTCGACGACCAGGTACTGCCCGGTCACATGACCCGCTTCCGGAGAAAGGAAGAAAAGGACGGCCGACGCTATATCGGCACAGCTGGCAGGCCTTCCCAAAGGCGTGATCTCCGACCATACCGAAGTATATTGCGGATCTTCCAGCGTTCTTTCCGTCAGGGTGGCTCCCGGCGCTACGGTATTGACCGTAATCTGGTAGGGCGATAGCTCGATGACCAGGCTTTTGGCGAGCATTTCAAGAGCGGCTTTGGTCATGCCATAGGCGGCCAGTCCCCGGTGCGCCTGGTGCCCGGTCACGGAAGACATAAACAGGATACGCCCGCCCGTACCTTGCGCTGCCATCTGCCTGGCCGCTTCCTGGGCGAGCATAAAGCTGCCGAAGAGGTTGAGCTGCAATACCCTGTTCAGGTCTTCGGGCCTGTAGCCGAGGAAGCTCCCAAACAGGGTAATACCGGCATTGGCTACCAGGCAATCCAGCCTGCCGTAGGTTTTTACGGCAAGCGCAACCAGCTTCCGGATATCTTCCAGGTCCGACACATCACCCGAATCAGCGACGCATTCCCCGCCCTGCTGCACGATCTGTTCCGCCGCCGGGTCGGCCAATTCGCGGTTAAAATCATTCAAAACAACACGCGCACCGGCCTTTGCCAGCTCTTTTGCTATTTCAAAACCAATTCCCTGCCCGGCACCGGTTACAATAACCACCCGGCCGGTAAAATCATATATCATTATTTACAAAGGCTATCGGCTGTCAGAAGTCAGCCATCAGAAATCAAAAAAAGTTAATGGGAATCCCTCGTTACGACATCACCCGAGCCGCCCCTCAGGAAACCCAGATCGGCCCCCAGGTGGGCCTGGTTCACCTCCCTGATATATAAATGCACATACCCCCGGTCGTATCCCAGGTCGGGAGCCGACCACCCGGACCGCCGCTGTTCCAGCTCTTCGTCCGTGACCTCAAGATGCAGCCTCCGGGCCTCTACGTCCAGCTCTATCCAGTCGCCGTCTTTCACCAGCGCCAGTACGCCCCCTTCCGCAGCCTCCGGCGAAACATGCAATATGACCGTCCCGAACCCGGTACCGCTCATGCGTCCGTCGGAAATGCGGATCATATCGTTTACTCCCTTGTCCAGCACCTTCTTCGGCAGGCCCATATTGCCTACTTCCGGCATACCGGGGTATCCTTTGGGCCCTACATTCTTCAAAACCAGGATACTGTTTTCGTCGACATCCAGATCCGGGTCTTCTATACGCTTCTTATAATGATCTATATCTTCGAAAACAACCGCCCTGCCCCTGTGCTTCATCAATTCGGGCCTCAGCGACGCCGACGGCTTGATAACTGCCCCGTTCTTACAGAGATTGCCTTTCAAAACGGCAAGCCCCGTGAGCCTTTTGACGGGTTTGTCCAGTGTGCCGATCACCTCGTCATTGTAGCATATGGCTTCGGCGCAGTTTTCCCCCACCGTTTTCCCGTTGACGGTCAGGGCGTCTTTATGCAGCCTGCCGATCAGCTCTTTCTGTATGACCGGCACTCCGCCCGCGTAGTAGAAATCCTCCATAAAGTATTTCCCGGAAGGCTGCAGGTTGGCCAGCAGCGGGACGTCGGCCGACAGCCTGTCAAAATCCTCGATGCTTAGCGGCACTCCTATCCTGCCGGCTATGGCCAGCAGGTGAATGACCAGGTTGGTCGAGCCGCCGATCGCCGCGTTGACCTTAATGGCATTCTCGAACGCCTCCCTGACGAGGACATCGGACATCCTCAGATCTTCCCTGACCATCTGGACGATACGCCTGCCCGAAAGATGGGCCAGGACTTTCCGTCGCGAATCGGCCGCCGGGATAGCCGCATTCTCCGGCAGGGTAAGACCCAGCGATTCCACCATGGTGGCCATCGTCGAGGCGGTTCCCATAACCGCGCAATGGCCGGCGCTCCGGCTCATGCATGCCTCGGCCTCCTCGAGCTCCCCCTGCGTCATCTCTCCCTTCCTGTACGCTTCGCTGAATCTCCAGATGTCGCTCGTGGCAATGCTTTTCCCCTGGAACCTGCCGGTCAGCATCGGGCCGCCCGATACGGCAATGGTCGGGATATTGACGCTTGCCGCGCCCATCACCAGCGAAGGGGTCGTCTTATCGCAGCCACAGAGAAGTACCACTCCATCCATCGGGTTAGCCCTGATCGACTCCTCGACATCCATGCTTGCCAGGTTCCTGTACAGCATGGCGGTTGGCTTTATAAGTGTTTCCCCCAGCGACATCACCGGGAATTCGAGCGGAAAGCCGCCTGCTTCCCATACGCCTCTTTTCACCGCTTCGGCCAGCTCCCGGAAATGCCCGTTGCAGGGAGTAAAACCCGAATAGGTATTACAGATACCTATTACCGGCCTGCCGTCGAATTCGTCGGCGGGATAACCCTGGTTTTTCATCCACGAACGATAAATGAACCCGTCCTTCCCTTCTTTTCCGAACCACCCCCTGCTCCTAAGTTTTTTTTCAGACATGATATTACTTTTTTGAACCTGGTATAAAGGCGTTTTTAAATTTATATTGCTTAACAAGCCATAACCTGTTAAAGTAGATTTTAATTTTATTTTAAGCATAGAATCTGTTTTTTTTTCCGGTTGAGCGTTAATTTACGTGGTGCTTCTAAATCGCTACGCGTCGAAACTTCTCCACTATGCCAGCATTCTTCAGAATCCGGAACAGGCTTACGCTCTCCCTTCTCGGCTTTTTCTTTATGGGCTCTCCGGCTTTTTCACAACCGGCCTTCGACCCGTTCCTGGAAAGAATGCTGAAAAAGCACCCTCAGCGATTTGGGAAGATTCTGAAAGAACGCGACCTGTATGAGCTGCAGATTCTGTATACGAAAATAGATCGTGACAAAAAAGGACAGCCTCAATTCACCACCTACCGCTACGGAACAGACGCCAACCGGTATTTTTACCCGGCAAGCACCATCAAGCTGGCGGCAGCAGCCCTTGCGCTCGAGAAGCTGAACGATCTCAATATCAGCGGGCTGAATAAGCATACCCCCATGCTGACGCTTGCCGCGCGTCCTTCGCAGACCGAAGCGTTCATAGATACTACTTCCGCTAACGGGCTGCCTTCTGTCGGGCACTATATCAGGAAAGTTCTGGTCGCCAGCGATAACGATGCCTATAACCGGCTCTATGAGTTTCTGGGCCAGCGCTACTTCAACGAAACGATGCATAAAAAGGGTTATACCGGCTTCAGAGCTACCCACAGGCTGGGCGTTTCACTGCCGCCCGGGGAAAACAGGTATACCAACCCCGTACGTTTCGTGGAAGGAGACAGGATTGTTTTTGAACAGAAAGCCGATTATTGCGAAACAGATTACGCTGCGCCCGCGCCTGTCCTGAAAGGCAAGGCTTACTACGACGGCGACAGGATCGTGAACCAACCTATGGACTTCAGGGAAAAGAATGCATTCGCCCTGGCAGAGCAGCAATTGTTCCTCCGTAACCTGATCTTTCCCGAACGGGCCTCCGAACAACAAAAGCTCAACCTTACCGAAGACGACTACCGGTTCCTCTACCAGTATATGTCCCAGCTCCCGATAGAGACCGATTACCCGTCCCATTACAGCGAAACAATGGACGACGCCTCGGTGAAGTACCTGCTTTTTGGAAAAACCCGGAAAAGAATACCCCGGCAGATCAGGAGCTTCAACAAAACCGGGGAGGCTTACGGCTACCTGCTGGACAACGCCTATATCGCCGATTTCGAGATGGGAGTCGAATTTTTGCTCGCAGCAGTCATCTATTGCAACGAGGACCAAGTACTCAATGACAACCAATACGACTACGACGCCGTAGGCTACCAGTTTATGGCAGACCTTGGCAAAACAGTGCTCGAATATGAGCTCGCACGGAAAAGGAACGACCGGCCTGAGCTCGAAAGACTGGAAGTGGAATACGACAAATAGCGGGAGTTGCTAATGCCTGTGCTCCCTGCGGCACAAATAGAGGTTCAGGCTATGCCCTGCTATCAGCAGAAAAGAGCCTGCATAACCCGTATAATGGAAAACCTCGCTTACCTCCTCCAACACAATTGATGCAGAGAAAATACCGAAAGCAACCCAGAGAAACTGGCTGAGCCTGGGAGAATGGGAATGACGGGTGGCATAATACACCGCTACCCCGTTGATAAGTATAAACAGGTAGCCCAGCAGGCGCATCCCTTCCAGCAAGGTATCCTTAAACAGCAAAGAGGAGCTTACCGCCAGAACAGGCGTAACAATACAATGTATAATGCAGAGGACCGACCCTGTGATCCCTACATAATCGGCATTTCCCTGCCCGGCTGTATTCTGAGCTTTTATCATACTGCAAAGATAATACGGCGCCCTTTTCAATTGCAACGAAGTTGCACAAAAAATTAAAGATCATTTACTACTTTTGGGGCAAGACCTGACTTTTCCCGGAAACCTTATGGATTGGACGCCTGACCCCGACAGATACCAGAATATGCACTACAGGCGCTGCGGCCGCAGCGGCCTCAAGCTACCCCTTATTTCGCTTGGACTCTGGCATAACTTCGGCGACGATATGCCGCATAACATCAAGCAAAGCATCTGCCGCAAGGCTTTTGACCTGGGCATCACCCATTTCGACCTGGCCAATAACTACGGGCCTCCGCCCGGCAGCGCCGAAACGGCTTTCGGCAAAATCCTGGCAAACGATCTGAACGGGTACCGCGACCAGCTCATCATATCCACGAAAGCAGGCTACAACATGTGGCCGGGACCCTACGGCGAATGGGGAAGCCGGAAAAACCTCATTTCGAGCTGTGACCAGTCATTGAAAAGGCTGGGCGTCGACTACGTCGATATTTTCTACTCCCATCGCTTCGACCCGGAAACGCCGCTCGAGGAAACAATGGGAGCGCTGGACCAGATCGTGCGCTCCGGGAAAGCGCTTTATGCGGGCATTTCATCTTATAATGCCGTGCGCACGCGCCAGGCGCTCGATATCCTGAAAACGCTCGGCACACCATGCCTCATTCACCAGCCGTCGTACTCGATGCTCAACCGGTGGATCGAAAAAGACGGCCTTCTCGACGTTATAAGCGATGCGGGCGTAGGATCGATCGTGTTTTCTCCCCTGGCGCAGGGAATGCTCACCGACAAATACCTGAACGACGCAATACCGGCCGGAAGCCGCGCAACGCAATCAAAATCATTAAATCCTGTCCTTCTCAACAGTGAAAATTTATCCAGGATCCGGTCGCTGAACGAAATTGCCCGGAGCCGCAACCAGACACTGGCGCAAATGGCCGTCGCCTGGACGCTGAGGGATGCCAGGGTCACCTCTGCCCTGATCGGGGCAAGCAGGCCCGAACAGGTAGAAGATTGTGCCGGCGCGATCAGGAACCTTGAATTTTCGCGGGAAGAGCTGGAAGAGATCGACAAATATGCGATCGACGGGGGGCTCAATATCTGGGCCGCATCGGCGGAAAAGACGAACCGACCCGGATAATCTCCGTCAGCCGGGTCATTTCTTCTTTCTTCCCGCATTGAAGCACCTTCTGCACCTAGCTTCGTAAGTCGAGGTTTCTCCGAGCATTACCTGGTCGTCGGAGGGGGTAAGCCTGAATGAATGGGAGGCTACATCTCCGCAGACCATGCAGATGGCATGGACTTTGGTAACATATTCAGCCGTTGACAGCAGCTGCGGTATATAGCCGAACGGCTCTCCCTTGAAGTCCATATCGAGCCCCGCCACGATCACCCTTTTCCCGTCGTCGGCGAGCGCATTGCATACGCCTACGATTTCCACATCGAAAAACTGGGCTTCATCGATCCCTACCACGTCGCAGTCGCCTGCCAGCTCATGTATTTCCGAAGCCGTCCCTACCGGCACCGAAGCGATCGAATTGTCATTATGTGAAACGATCTGGTGACGATGATAACGCGTATCGACGGAGGGCTTGAATATCTTTACGTTCAGCCTGGCGATCAGCGAGCGGTTAAGCCGTCTGATCAGCTCCTCTGTTTTTCCTGAAAACATCGAGCCGCATATCACCTCGATCCAACCCGACTGCCGGGCGGGGTCCCTGTTCTTATGTATAGGCTCAATAAACATGGTCAATCATATATAAGGCTGTCCGGTCGTGCAATTTTGTAGTATATTTACGCGTTATTCCCGGTCGGGATCGCATCCTGAACCGGCTAATCCATCACAATAATACGCCATGTCCGAAAAAGTAACCTTTGAGACCCTGAAAAAATACGCTACCGAATTCTGCGCCATTACCCTGGCCAAGGCTTACAGCAGCAAAGATACACTGAGCGGACATGACCTGTTAAAACTGACTCCCGTACGGAAAATCAACCAGCATATAGTCGCCAGGTTATCTGCGCACTGGAACAGCCAGCTCCAGCATTTCAACAGTCCCTACTTTGATTTCAATTCCGACGAGGTAAAGACGGCGCTGGAGCATTTTTCAAATGTCGTATCCCAGCACATCGCCTTAAAACGCGAGCACCTGCAGCCCTGGCTGCAGGATATTGTAGAAAAGACGCTGGCGCCTCTGGCCGGCGCCGGGGTGATGTCTGAAAGCGACGAAGACCTGGTACGGCAGTTTTCTTCCGTTCATCCCCTTGTTATCGAAATACAGCGAAAAGAGGCTGCGGCAACCGCCCCGGGGTCTGCCAAGTCCGTTTCTTTCTTCAATATAGTGGAGGAAGAGGCAGAAGAGACAAAACAGGCCCTGCCGACGGCCGCTGTCGCGGAAGAAAAACAGGAACAGCAGGCAGATAAAAAGGAGGAGGCGCCTAAAGCGGCGGCCGCCCCGCAAGCCGGCCGGCCCGAATCGCTCAATTCCAGATTCAAGGTAGAGCTGCCGGACTATTCAGGCGACCTGAACTACGGGAGCGTAAAGGTGAAGCTTGAAAACATAGGGCAGAGCATTTCCCTGGCGCAACGCTTTATGTTTGTCGGTCAGCTGTTCAAAGGTGATTTTGAGGCATTCAGCCATTCGGTGCAAACACTCGACAGCGCCCCGGACTGGGATACAGCGCATGCCTACATCACTCAGAACCTGGCCGGAAAATACGGCTGGGACCTGAAAAACGAAGCCGTGACAGAGCTGATCGCGCTCACGAAGCGAAAATTCAGCTAACCCTGATGACTTTGTTCAGCATCGTAATGTATTGAACGATCCCTTCTTCAAGTTCGGCGACAAAAATAAACTCATCGGCCGTATGCGATCTTTGGGAATGCCCCGGTCCCATTTTCAATGACGGACAGCTCAGCAGGGCCTGATCGGAAGTGGTAGGCGACCCGTAGGCTGCCCGGCCGAGCGCCAGCCCTGCCTGTACAACAGGATGATCCATCGGGATACTGGAGGGCTTCAGCCTGATCGACCGCGGGCTTATCTCAGATTTCAGGTTCTCCTTCAGGATTTCTATGATCTCTTCCAGCGTGTACTGGTCCGTAACCCTGATATCGAGGGTAAATGTACAGGTATCGGGCACTACATTGTGCTGGGTTCCTGCATTGATGATGGTAGCCGACATTTTGACGGGTCCCAATGTAGGTGAAATCGCCGGAAACCTGTAGTCCCGGATCCACCGGATGTCGTCAAGCGCTTTGTAGATTGCATTCTCTCCCTCCTCCCTCGCTGCATGCCCGGATTTACCGTACGCAGTGCAATCCAGCACGAGCAGTCCTTTTTCAGCCACGGCAAGATCCATCCCCGTCGGCTCTCCCACTATTGCAAAGTCTATTTCAGGGAGCTCAGGCACGACGATCTCGATCCCTTCCTTGCCCGAAATCTCTTCTTCGGCCGACGCAACCATGACCAGGTTATGGCTGAGGTCATCCCGTTCGAAAAACCAGGCGAAGGTGACAAGAAGCGAGACCAGGCACCCGCCGGCGTCGTTGCTCCCGAGGCCATAGAGCTTCCCGTCCCTGGTAACAGGCTCAAAGGGGTCAAGCGTCCAGGAACTGTTCGGCTTCACCGTATCATGATGGGAGTTCAGCAGGATCGTCGGCCTGGCGGCGTCAAAATGGCGGTTAAAAGCCCATATATTATTCTTCT
>MEDT01000190.1 GCA_001724175.1 Cytophagaceae bacterium SCN 52-12
ATATTTGGTGACAAGTACCAGCGAGTCATATACGGCGCGTTCCTGGAAAGAAATCCCGGCCGCAGCAGTGGGGAGGAAAAATCCTTTCGCCTCTATCTTCCCGAGCAGGTCGTCCTCATAACGCCCGGCCAGGATATTGCCCGACGCAGAATAGAGCGAATCCTTCATAATGGTAGACCGGATAATCGTCACGGTGTCGGTATAAACTACCTGGAGATTGTCTGTATTAGGCTTTACGAGCGTAATGTCCCTGTCCCCCCATTCGCACCCTGCCGCCGCAACCAGTATAAGCAATCCCGCCCAACTGTTCCGGAAGGGGCTAAGCAACCTTTTCAAACTTATATGCATCCTTAATAATATACCTGTTCTCACTATGAGATGGTAAAATTAGGCAAGGGGTTTCCTCTAACAGCATGAAATAGACTAACTGACCAACTGTGTAGACCAACTAACCGTTTTAAATAAATCGCAACAAAAAGATGTCGTGTAGCGTAATATATCATAAATCTTTGGAAATTGCACCGGCAGCGGTTGTGATACCGGTTCCGGGGATTGAAGCTCACGCAATGAAGAAATATAATTGTATCGTTCTGGACGCTGATGAAGACTCCCTCAGGATTACGGGGGAATATATCCAGAATACGCCTTTTTTCAGTCTGACGGGCAGCTATTCGAGCGTCTTCGAAGCGATGGCAGGACTGCTGAATCAGAAGGTGGACCTGATGTTCTGCGAAACGGAAATGCCGGGATTTTCAGGCATCGAATTTGTAGCCAATATTGTCGAGCGGCCAAAGGTTATTTTTATCACCGGCAGCCGCCAGTTCGCCCTGGAGGCCTTTGACCTGAACGTGGTGGATTACCTGATCAAACCCATTCAGCCAGAAAGGTTTATGTCGGCGGCCCAAAAGGCGCTGATACAGCTCAACCACAAAGAAAAAAAGGATTCCGACAGCCAGCCCGGCGAGCCGGGCTATATATTTGTCACTTCGAATTATGCCTTGATCAGGGTAAATCTTTCGCAGGTGACCCATATCGAAGGACTGAAAGATTATGTAAAAATATACACCGCAGATCAACAGAGCCCTATTCTGACACGTATGACCATGAAAAGCATCGAGGAGAAGTTGCCTTCCGATACATTTTTCAGGGCTCATAAGTCGTTTATAGTATCTATTTCGAAGATCGACGTAATAAGGAATCAGAGAATACAAATTGGCAATCATTTAATCCCGATCAGTGACAGTAATTATGATATTTTCAAGCAGCGGATAAACGCGTAGATCCGGGCTATCCGGTTGTCTACACAATTAGTCATTTCATCTCAATTGTTTTTTTTATACAGGGTGTACACTCAATTTTGCGCCCTCTTATTAGTATACCGATGCGTATTACAACACCATACAACCTCATGTTAAACCTGAAAACAAGAATTGTTGCTTTTTCTATATTGGCCTCCTCGGTGCTTTTTTTAAGCGGCTGTAAGGAAACAGATGTCGAACCGGACTATATAGGGAACTGGTACCACAAGGTAGGAGACTTCGAAGGCGTCGCCAGGGGACGCGCCATTGGTTTTGCACTGAACAACTTCGGATATGTAGGACTGGGCTACTCCAGCAACCAGGAAAGGCTTAGAGATTTCTGGGAATACAATCCCCAGCAACGTTACTGGACCCAGAAAGCCCAATTCGGTGGTACTGCGCGCCAGGATGCCGTAGCGTTTGCGATCGGAAGCAAAGCCTATGTAGGCACAGGTTACGACGGCGATTATAAAAACGACTTCTGGGAATATGACCCGGCAACCAATAAATGGACTGAGGTTACGCCCCTGCCGACAACATCGGGCTCTGTGGGAAGGCAATATGCCACTTCATTTGTATTGGACAATAAGGCATATGTAGGTTTAGGATACGACGGCAATTTCAGGCAGGACTTCTACGAATATACTCCTACCGCAACAGGCGGCACCTGGAACCAGATCACCAGCTTTATCGGCGGCAAACGCCAGGGAGCCTCTGCATTTGTCCTGAACGGCAAAGCATATGTAGGATTCGGCCGCTCAAACACGGGGATTGTTCAGGAGGACCTGTACGAATTTAACCCCGGCGGCACGGAAGTCTGGGTGCAGAAAGCCGACCTGGAAGACTATCCAAGATCCAATGCCGTCGCTGTCTCGCTCAATGACAAGGGCTATATCATAGGCGGGATCACCACAACGTCTACCAAAGACGTCTGGGAATATGACCCGGTCGCAGATACCTGGACCCAAAAGACTTCCTTTGAAGGTAGTAAGCGCTCTTACCCGATCGGGTTCACGCTCAACGGGGTAATTTACTACGGTACCGGGCAGGAAGGACTCTATCTTGACGACTTCTGGGGATTCGATCCCTCTGCTACCCAGGTCGATGACGACTAGGCTGCGCTTGAAGATCTTTAAGAAAGGGAGCATTTTTATGTTCCCTTTCTTATTTTAAAACAAACAATCCCGCTTGACCTATGTCACGAAGAAATAAATCCATCCTTCTGCTCCTCGTCCTGGCTGTCAGTGCGTTTTTCTTCGTTTTCAGGAAAAATGAAAGGCAAACAGCCCGGGCACGGAACCTGACCTATCAAACCTTTTCTGCAGAGAACGGATGGGGATACAGGATTTTCACCGACGATACGCTGCTCCTGATCCAGCAGGACGTGATACCGGGAATGCCGGGCAACGACGGCTTCAATTCGGAGGCCAAAGCCGCCGCAACAGCAAATCTTGTAATATCGAAAATCCGGAACGGGCTCTTTCCTCCTACAGTATCTCCCGCGGAGCTGGACTCGCTCGGGGTGCTCTGAAAACCCGTCACATCGTCTAATCGCCTCATCTCCTAACACATGAAATGGGTTAAAAGAGTCTTCAAACTACTGGCAGCTGTTTTACTGCTGCTCGTCATCCTGCTCGCCTCTCTGATCACTACCCAGGACGACACGCCGCTGGTCGATACCTCTTTTTACAAGCAGTGGAAAGAGATCGCGGCCGATCCCGCTATCAGGCCTGTCATCACCGCCGATTCGCTGAAAGCCGGGTGGGCCGACGTCAATATTACCCCCGGCAAGCCCGGGCCTATGGCCGGCTACGGAAAAAGGCGCGGGAAACCCTTCGTCGGCGTGCATGATTCTGTTTTTGTGCGTACGCTCGTCCTGGAAAGCAGCATGACCAGGGCTGCCATCGTCAGCGCCGACCTGCTCATCATTCCGCCTACCGTAACCGCACGGCTCAGGCAGCTCCTCACTCCCTCCGATATTCCTTACGAGCACATCTATCTCGGCGCTACCCACACGCACAACAGCGTGGGCGGATGGGGCACGGGCATTTCGGGGCTTTTCTTTTCAGGCAGCTATGATCCTGAAGTGGAGGAGTACCTGGCCCAGGCTATTGTCAGGTCGCTCCGAAAGGCGCAGCGCCATGTTGAAAGCGCTACGCTGACTTACCGGGAAGCTTACGATACGGCCAATATCAACAACCGGCTGATCGGTGACGAAGGCACTGTAGACCCCGAGATAAGGGCTTTCGAATTGCAGGCAAAATCCGGCAGGAAGCTTACGCTGGTCACCTTCGGCGCGCACTCTACTGTTCTGAATTCCGGAACCATGCTGCTGTCGCGCGACTGGCCGGGCATATTGTTGGATTCTCTTCATAATGGAAAACAGGAATCCGGTATGTATCTCGCCGGCGCAGTAGGGAGCATGGCGCCGCGCAGCCAGGGAGATACGGACCTGGAAGCCATGGCCGACCAGGGAAACGGCGTATACCAGGCGCTGAAAGGCGTCGTCGCCGACACGGCCGTTACCAGGCCCGGACTGGCCGCGCTTACGCTGCCGCTGCCTTTAGGCGATCCGAACCCGAGGCTGACCACCAGATGGGCGCTGCGTTCGTGGGCTTTTAACCGTCTGTTTGGTGAATACCCGAACGAGATCAAGGCGTTGCGGCTCGGCAATATCCTGATGATCGGCCTGCCCTGCGATTTCTCAGGAGAGCTCATGGCGCCGCTCGACAGCTACGCCAAAGCCCGGGGTCTTAACCTGATCGTAACCAGCTTCAACGGCGGCTATATCGGCTATGTGACAGCAGACCGGTGGTATGATCTCGACCAATATGAAACGGTCACCATGAACTGGTTCGGCCCCTATAAAGGGGCTTACTTCCAGGAAGCAATAAAAGATCTGATAGATCTGTTTAAATAGTATCGGGTATGGATTCCCGGTACATGTAAAATAAATCTAACTTTGTAGCATGCAAACGGAGGAGATACTAAAAAATCCGCACGCCGTCAGCGGACGTCTGCGGCTGAAGATACTGGAGATGTACTACAAGGCAAACGCCGGCCATATAGGCTGCTCGTTAAGCTGTGCCGACATACTCATCGCAGTTCTTTTCCTGCACAAAAAGGAGAAAGATACCTTCATTTTGTCAAAGGGCCATGCGGCGGCTTCTCTCTATGCATCCCTGAACTGGCTGGGCGAAATACCGGACAGAACGCTGGATACCTATTACAAGGAAGGCACCAGCCTGCCGGCGCATCCCGGGGCAGGCCATTTCAAAGGTATCCCTTTTGCAACCGGCTCGCTGGGGCACGGGTTTCCTATCGGCTCGGGTATCGCCCACGCCGCAAAATTGTCGGGTGAAGACTCCTACGCTTACGTTGTCATGTCGGACGGCGAAACCAATGAAGGTACTTCCTGGGAAGCGGCCCATTATGCCATTCAGAATAAGCTCGACAACCTCATCGTCGTTATCGACAGGAACGGCCTGCAGGGCTTCGGATATACGGGCGACGTGCTGGGCGTAACGGCCGATAGCCGTAAATGGGAAGCTATAGGAATGGACCTGGCCGAAGTGGACGGGCATGACATCGGTGCGCTTTACGAAACCATCAGGGTTATGAAAACCCGGAAAAACGGCGTACCGAAGCTGATAATGGCCAACACGGTGAAAGGAAAAGGGGTGTCGTATATGGAAGACAAAATGGAGTGGCACTACCTGCCGATGTCGGCGCAGCAATACGAAGGAGCCGTACGTGAAATATCGGAGGCTTATTTAAACGAACTAACGAATGCCTGAGAGCTTACCCGCCTACAGCGATAAAATTGCCCGGTTAAAAGGCCCTGTTTTTGTTTTTGGCGCCAGCGGCTTTATAGGAGCCAATTTATTTGACGACATTTTTAAGGTACGGAAGGACTGTTACGCGCTTACGCACGACGCCACCAAGGCCTGGCGGCTGAAGCTGCTGAACGTTCCTTTCGATAATATTGTCCATTGCGACATTGTCTCGCCGAATTCCGTAAAGGAAGTTTTCGACAAATACAACCCCGGCACGGTCTTCAACCTGGCTGCTTATGGTGCATACAGCAAGCAGAATAATATCGGCCTCACTTACGAAACGAATGTAATAGGAACCGTCAACCTGCTCGAGCAATGCCGGGACGGGATCACCTACATCCACGCAGGAAGCAGCTCTGAATACGGCCTGAATTGCACCAGTCCGAAAGAAGACGACAAGGTGGAGCCCAACAGTCACTACGCCTTATCGAAGGTGTCGGCCTCATACCTCATCGAATTCTATGCGCGGACCTACCAGATCCCCGCCGTCAACCTGCGGCTTTACTCCATTTACGGCAAATGGGAAGAGCCCGACCGGCTGATCCCGAGGCTCGTGGAGCACCTCCGCAAAAACAGGCTGCCATCCCTGGTCTCACCGGATATCAGCCGGGATTTTGTATACATCGACGATTGTGTGGAAGCCTTCGTCGATGTTGCCCTGAAGGTCGGGCCGGCAACCGCCGGGAAGTCCTATAATGTGGCGACGGGCCGCAAAACGACCATAGGCGACCTTATCGCACTTAGCCGTGCCCGGTTCTCGATCCGGGAAGAGCCCCAATGGGGCAGCATGGGTAACCGTAAATGGGACCTGGCCGACTGGTACGGCGATCCCTCCCGGATCAATTCCGATTTCGGGTGGAAAGCGCGCACGTCGCTGGAAGAAGGCCTGACGCGCTATAAGGACTGGCAGGACGCAATAGGATACGAAGACAAGATCCTCCCGGCTTTTGAAAATCCTAAGCTGAACCCGGTCATTACGGCTATTATCGCGTGCTATAAGGACGCCCAGGCAATCCCTTATATGTACGAAAGACTGGTTAAAACGTTCAACGAGCTGAAAGTACGGTACGAGATCATTTTTGTCAATGATAATTCGCCCGACAACCAGGAGGAAGTGATCGACGTGCTTTGCGAGAAAGATCCCAACGTGGTAGGCATCAGCCATTCCCGCAACTTCGGTTCCCAATCGGCCTTCCTCAGCGGAATGGAAATTGCTACCGGCGATGCAGTGGTGCTGATGGACGGCGACCTCCAGGATCCGCCGGAGATCATCCCGCAGTTTTATGAAAAATGGATCGAAGGCAACGATGTGGTATACGGGGTAAGGGTTCAGCGTGAAATGAAGCCCTGGCTGCATGTGTTTTATAAGCTTTTTTACAAGCTGTTCCAGAAAATGAGCTATATCCCCATCCCCAGGGATGCCGGTGACTTTTCACTGATCGACCGGAAGGTGGTCAAAGAGCTAGTAGCGCTTCCGGAAACGGAACAGTTCCTCCGCGGGCTAAGGGCATGGGTCGGCTTTAAGCAAACCGGCGTGCCCTATGTCAGGCCGGAAAGGATGTTCGGCGTTACAACCAATAACTGGCGCAAGAATATCGGCTGGGCCAGGAAAGCCATTTTCAGCTTCAGCTTTACGCCGCTGGAAATGATGAGCTACGCCGGCTTCCTGCTTACAGGCGCGTCGATGCTCGGCATCATCTGGCAGATACTGGCTAAATTCGTCTTCTTCCCGGACACTCCGAGAGGTATGAGCACCGTCATTATCCTGATCGTTTTCTTCGGAGGACTCACCATACTCGGCATTTCCTTCCTGGGCGAGTATATTTCCAAGATATTTGAAGAGACCAAGAAACGGCCTAAGTTCATACGGACCCGGATCCGGGCCGGCCAGCGCATCTACCAATCGGCCGATGCGATAAAAGAGCTGGTAGAGAAGCGAAAGAAATAGACGGGCGGCCGGAGCTCCCCGTCTGCATTTCAGCTTTTCCTTATCTCGCTGGGATTTCTGCCGAAAGTCTTCCGGAACTCCCTGCTAAAATATTTGCTGTCGTCAAAACCTACCATATTTGCGACTTCGTTAACGTGATATATGCCCAGCTCAAGCAGCTGCATGGCTCTTTTCATCCGGAGCTCTTTCGAAAACCCGTTTACGGTCATCCCGGTAAGCGCGCGAAGCTTCCTGTATAAAACCGACACGCTTATACCGGTGTGATAGGCCATTTCGTTTACGCCGAAGCCTGCATCCGAAATATTTTCCAGTACCAGGTCGCGCAGGCGGGCGATAAACTCATCATCGGGATTGTCTACTACCAGGTCTCCCGGCTCCATCAGTACCGCGCGGCTGTTCTTCTCTTTAAGCCCCTCCCTCATCCGGATAAGGTTATTGATCTGCAGCTCCAGCAGCCGGAAATCGAAAGGTTTGATCAGGTAAGCGTCGGCTCCGGCCTGGTAGCCTTCCGCCATCTGCTGCGTGGTGCTCCTGGCCGACATGAGGATAACCGGAATATGCCGGGTCTGGAAATGCGACCTCAGCTCTTTACAAACCTCGAGCCCGTTCATCTCAGGCATCATTACGTCGCATATGATCAAATCGGGCATTTGCTCCCTGGCAAGCGCCAATCCGCTTTTACCGTTATCCGCCTCCATCACCTGGTAACTATCCCGAAGCATTTCCACTCCGAAGCTCCTGAGCTCATCGTTGTCTTCAATGATCAAAAGGGTGGGCTGCTGAGGCATATCCGCAGCACCGGTGTCCGTACGGGGGCCATCGTTCATCACAGCGACCGGATCGGTCAGGTTTCCGGCTTCCGGTACCGCCATCTCTTCTTCCCCAAAATGAGCCCTGCCCTTTAAAAGCACAACTGTAAAGCAGGTTTCCCCCTCTCCGGCTTCTGTCCGTACCTTGCTCGCAACCTTAAGCTCCCCTTTGTGCAGCCCCACAATTTCTTTGGAAAGCGCCAGCCCTATGCCGTAACCCGTATTGTTCCGGCTGTTTTCATATACCTGGAAGAAGTTGGCGAACAGGTTCTCCAGGTACTGAGGCGCTATCCCCGGCCCGGTGTCTCTTACGTCAATCAGCACTTCTCTGTCCCGTTCGGCTACGGAAATTGAAACGACGCCGCCTTCCGGAGTAAACTTAAATGCATTGCCCAGCAGGTTATAAAAAACTTTCTGGATCTGGTTCACGTCCAGCCAAAGCGTTACGGGGCGATCGGGCGCCCGGAACCTGATCTCTATTCCCTTTTCCGACGCCAGGTGCTCAAATGCGGCCAGTGTATTTTTGAGCAGCTTTACCACATCCTGCCCGCTTACCTGAAGCCTGGTTTTACCATTCTGCATTTTCCGGAAATCCAGCAGCTCATTGACCAGCAGCATAAGACGGCCGGTGTTG
>MEDT01000191.1 GCA_001724175.1 Cytophagaceae bacterium SCN 52-12
AACTTCCTCCCGGTTTGTAGACAGCGCTGCAAAGTGCTTTTTGATCGCTTCGGTATCGCCGGCCGCATCGAGGAACCATTTCCTTGCCGTATGGGCATTGGCCATTGTTTCCTGCGTTGTGAAAGTCTTGGAAGCGATCAGGAACAGCGTCGTTTCAGGGTTGAGCGGCTTGAGGGTCTCTACAATATGGGTACCGTCTACGTTCGAAACAAAATGGACATTCAATCCCTTTTTCGCATAGGGCTTCAGGGCTTCGGTAACCATCACCGGGCCGAGGTCGCTTCCGCCGATCCCGATGTTCACTACGTCGGTAATAGCTTTGCCCGAATAGCCTTTCCACTCTCCGCTCCTTATTTTCCCGGAAAATTCCTTCATTCTTTCCAGCACAAGATTCACCTCGGGCATTACGTCTTTCCCGTCGGAAAGAATAGGGGTATTGGCCCTGTTCCGGAGCGCTATGTGCAATACGGAGCGGTCTTCGGTGGCGTTGATCTTATCGCCTGTAAACATTTTTTCGATCGCATCTGCAAGTCCCGCTTCCTCGGCCAGCTGTATAAGGTAGCTCCTGGTACGCCCGTTGATGCGGTTTTTGGAATAATCTAGCAATATGTCGCCGAAACGGATCGAAAACTTTTTGAAGCGGTTCGGATCTTCGGCGAATAGGTCTTTCAGATGCTGCCTGGCAATGGTTTTATGGTGCGTTTTCAGTTTTTTAAACGCGGCGGTCTGATCAAACGGAATGGACTGGAGCATGGTTATAATGTTATACGTTATTAGTACCAGACGCAAATCTATGGCATATTCCATGAAATATCCCAGGAAATATACGTTTTCGGTATGTTCCCGCAAACGTATCAATGTATAAAATGCTTGTCGGTAAGCATGCGCCAAAACTTTGATAATCCCGAACTTATCCCGAACATTATGCAGCTTTTCCGTAAACATAAGCAACCTGTTCATGAGCGACAGCATTCCGTCGAAATCAGGGAAATCGAAGACCGGCAGACTCATTGCGTGGCTTCATTTATGGCCGGGCCTGGTCTCGGCGATCCTCCTGGTTTTCGTCTGCTTAACCGGGACGATCATCGTTTATTGCGACGAAATAATCGATCTTGTCAACCGCGACGTGCTGTTCGTCAGCAAGACCGCAAAAGAAAAGATTCCGGCCGAACAATTGATCAACGGCTACCGGAAGGCCTTTCCCAGGCGAAATAACCCCGGCTACATGGTTTTCTACCGGGATCCGGCACGGTCGGTCAAGCTCCGCTCTTTCGAGCCGGGGAAAGGTCCAAGCCTCGTATACATGGACCCCTATACGGGAAAAATCCTGAAAGACGATCCCACCATCTATTTTTTCCACGTCGCCGCCTGCCTGCATAGCTCGCTGCTATGGCCGGGGCCCGGTAACTGGATCATCGACATCGCCACCCTGGTTTTCCTTGTCGAGCTGATTACCGGCCTGGTGCTATGGTGGCCGTCGAAATGGACCAGGACAACCCGGCGGGCAAGCTTTACCATCAAATGGAGGGCCAGGTTCAGACGCCTCAACTACGATCTCCACAACGTTCCCGCGTTTTATACGCTCAGCATTTGCCTGGTCCTCACCCTCACCGGCCTGCTCATAGCTTTTAAGCCGCTGGCCCGCCTTACGATGGATGCTTTCGGAGGAGACCCGGGACCGGGCTGGGAAAAACAGCTCCCGGCTTTTGAAGAAAACAGAATGCATTTCCCCATGAATGCCGTCGTAGATAGATTGTTCAGCCAATTCCCCGACAAAGAGGCTATACAGGTCATGACCTGCCTGCCGGATACCGTGGGGTACTATCGGGTCAATGTCGCCAGGCGGATCGGCATGAGGAGCTGCGAGTCCTGCGACGCGTACACGATCGATAAATACAGCGGCGGGCCTGCTGACCTGCCTGAGGCCGTCATGGAGCACGAAAATATAGAAAACGGGTACCGGGCTCTTCATATGGGCACCTGGATGGGGCAATTCGGGAAATTCGTCACTTTCACAGGAGGGCTTGTCGCTACGAGCCTGCCGGTAACGGGCTTTCTTATCTGGTGGGGAAGGCGCAAAAAGAATGGTACAAGCCGTACATTATCACTAAATTTGCGCCCGTTACAAAAAAGGCGTACCTGACATATCGTGAGCGCCCGCCTGGTTTACTTAGTTTATCATTGACCGGATTATATGACATCCCAGCAAATACGGCAGACATTTCTCGACTTTTTCCGTGAAAAATCACATTTGATAGTTCCTTCGGCGCCCCTGGTTGCCAAGAACGACCCCACCCTCATGTTCAATAACTCGGGAATGGCCCAGTTCAAGGATTTTTTCCTTGGCAACGGAACGCCTCCCGCCAGGCGGATCGCCGATACGCAGAAATGCCTCCGCGTTTCGGGGAAACATAATGACCTGGAAGATGTTGGATTTGATACCTATCATCATACGATGTTCGAGATGCTGGGGAACTGGTCGTTTGGCGATTATTTCAAAAAAGAAGCGATCCAGTGGGCCTGGGAGCTGCTGACCGGCGTTTACGGACTGCCGGAAGAGCGGCTGTACGTTTCGGTGTTCGGAGGAGATGAAAAAGACGGGACGCCTTTCGATCAGGAAGCCTGGGACCTGTGGAAAGACATCACCGGGGACGAACGTATCGTGCTGGGCAGCAAGAAAGACAACTTCTGGGAAATGGGAGATACCGGCCCGTGCGGTCCGTGCTCCGAAATTCATATCGATCTTCGTCCGCAGGCAGAAGCAGACGCTGTCGGCGGCAAATCGCTGGTCAACCAGGATCATCCCCAGGTAGTGGAAATATGGAACCTGGTCTTTATGCAGTTCGAAAGGAAAGCCGACGGGAGCCTTATCCCGCTGCCTGCCAGGCATGTCGACACCGGGATGGGCTTTGAAAGGCTTTGCATGGCTATCCAGGGGAAGAAATCGAATTATGATACCGATGTATTCCGACCTACGATCCAGATCCTCGAAGCGCTTTCTGACAAAAGATATATTTCCGAATTTGAGAATCCCGGGGAGCTCATCTCGCCGGAGCAGAACAGGATCAATATCGCGCTCCGCGTCATTGCCGATCATATCCGCGCCGTGTCTTTTGCCATAGCCGACGGGCAGCTGCCGGGCAATGCCAAAGCAGGCTATGTGATCCGTCGCATCCTGCGCCGGGCCGTTCGTTACGGCTATTCCGATCTCGGGCTCCGGGAGCCTTTCTTTCACAAGTTCGTCGCCGCGCTGGCCGAACAGTTTGAGGATGTATTTCCTGAATTGTACCGGCAAAGGGATTTCGTACGTAACGTGATTCTCGAGGAGGAAAAAAGCTTCCTGCGTACGCTCGAAGCCGGGCTGAAAAGGCTCGACGTGATCATTACCCAGCTTGCTGCGGCCGGCGGCGATACCATCGGCGGCGAGGAGGCATTTGAGCTGAGCGATACATTCGGCTTCCCGGTTGACCTCACCGCGCTGATTGCCAGGGAACGAGGGATCGGCATCGACCATAACGGATTTGAGGCGGCGCTGGCCGGCCAGAAGAAGCGCTCGCGACAGGATGCAGCCAAAGAAGCGACCGACTGGATCGAGCTGAGAGATTCCGAAGCTACCGATTTTACAGGCTATGACTCCCTCGAATCGGATGCCCTGGTACTGAAATACCGCCGGGTCAAAACCAAAACCGGCTTGGAATACCACATTGTGCTCGACCGTACTCCCTTCTATGCAGAGATGGGCGGACAGGTAGGAGACAAAGGGATCTTAACGGTATCAGGCGGAAATTACGACGGCGGAGTTATCAGTATTACCGATACAAAAAAAGAAAATGACCTTTTCCTTCATATTTCGGAAGATGAGAACATCGGGGAGATGCTGGAGCAGGCGACGCATGTAAAGGCAAAGGTAGACGGGGAGCGGCGCGCCAGGATCTCGGCCAATCATACCGCCACCCACCTAATGCTCGCTGCCATGCGCCAGGTGCTGGGCCCGCACGTGACCCAGAAAGGATCTTACCTCGACGACAAGGTGCTGCGGTTTGACTTCTCGCATTTTGCAAAGGTAACGACAGAGGAGCTGGAGCAAATAGAAGACATCGTCAACCGGAAAATCCGGGAAAACATTCTCCTGGACGAAAAAAGGAATGTACCCATCCAGCTGGCGCTTGAGGCGGGCGCTACTGCAACTTTCGGTGAAAAATACGGAGATTACGTAAGGGTCATCACTTTTGAGCCGGGCTTCTCCGTAGAGCTCTGCGGCGGGATCCACGTCCCTGCTACGGGCAGGATCGGCCTTTTCAGGTTCATTTCCGAAGGCTCCGTATCTGCCGGTATCAGGCGGGTGGAAGCTGTGACCGGCGAGGGCGCCATTCTCCTCACCAGAGAGCAGGATCACACGCTTGCGGCTTTGAAAGAGCTCCTGAGAAATCCGTCCGATGTGCTGAAGCAGGCGCAAATGCTGCTCGACGAGCGATCGGCCCTCGTGAAAAGAGTAGAGGCGCTCGAAAACGAGAAGCTGCAGCAATTCAAGAAACAGCTCATCGGGGCGGCGGAGGACAACGGCAGCTTCCGGCTGATCGTCAGCAAAGTCGACGTCCCGAATCCTGATGCCCTTAAAAAGCTTTCGTACGAGCTCAAAGACGAAATCCCCAACCTGATCGCGGTACTCGGAGCCGAGATTGGCGGCAAGCCGTTCCTTTCGGTTTATATTGCGGAAGACCTGGTGAAAGAGGCCGGCCTGCATGCGGGTAACATCGTAAAAGAGCTGGCCAGGGAAATCAGGGGCGGAGGAGGCGGGCAGCCGTTTTTTGCCACCGCAGGCGGCTCCGATCCCGAGGGGCTGGACAGGGCGCTTTCAAAGGGGCGAAAATCATTCTAGGGGTTTTTATTATCTTTCCAGTTATGATTGCAAATTTTAAGACAAGCGTACTCGCTCTCTTTTTGCTGATTTCCGGCATTCACCATGCTTCCCGGGCCCAAAGCGCAGACGAAGCGTTCAGCTTCGTCTTCCTGACCGATATCCATCTCCGGCCTGATTCTGTCGCAACGAACGCCTTCGATAAAGTGGTCAGGAAAGTAGGGGAAATAAATCCTGATTTTGTCCTCTCCGGCGGCGACCAGGTTTTTGACGTAATGCGGGGCAACCAGGCAAAGAGCGATACCCTGTTCGGCTACTACGCCCAACAAAGCAAACGTTTCGGCAAGCCTGTTTACAACTGTGTGGGCAACCACGAGCTGTTTGCCATTTACAGGGAGAGCCCGGAAAACAGCAGCCATCCCGATTACAAAGACGGGATGTTCAAACGCTACTTCGGCGACACCTACTATTCGTTTCATCATAAAGGATGGCAATTCATTGTGCTGAACGTGCTCGATGTCGAGGACTTCAGATACATCGGCAACGTCGACAAAGCGCAGCTCGAATGGCTCCGGCAGGAGCTGGCGCGGATACCGAAGGAAACCCCGATCATCCTGACCGTGCACATACCCCTGGTTTCTTCCTACTATGACATATATCCGCCATCGGACGGATGGCCTTCGGGACCGGCGGTCCGTAACCGCAACGAAGTGCTTGAATTATTTAAAGATCACCAGCTCAGATTCGTGCTGCAGGGGCACGTTCACTGGTTTGAAGATCTGAATATAGAAGGCAGGACGCACTTTATTACCGGCGGCGCGGTCGCCGGAAGACCTTCGTGGAGAGGCTACCGGCACGGCCCCAGAGGCTTCCTCAGATTCAGGCTTTCGGGCAACGAAGCTTCCTATGAGTTTGTCTCCTACGAGCAGTAAATCTATATAACAGTTTAGTAAACATAGAACGGCAGCCGGCTGAAGCCGGCTGCCGTTCTATGTTTCGCTGCGTGCGGAGCCTGCCCGTATCCTGTAGAAAATACAGGTTTTCATATAGGATAAATACAGGTTTTTATAGATTGTCTGCACCGCCGGGACAAACTAATTTTAGTGCTATAAATTTTTATAGCAAACTCCTGTTGCTGACAAGCCCGATCATCTATGAAAAAGATTCTACTTCTTGTCCCGGTCATTCTTTTACTTGGCTCTTTCAGCCGTATCTACAAAGCGCCTCTGTCCGGATCGTCGCCCCTTCGGGGAGCTCAGCAGAAGTCCTGCGGCAGCCCGCTTCTTTTCATAGAAAATAAAGGCCAGCTCACCGATGAGGACGCCGGTCGGACAGCCGGTGAGGTCCTGTTTTATGCAGGCGGCAGCTCCGCAAAAGTATTGGTGACGAAAACCGGCCTTCACTACCAGTTCCTGAAAGCGGTCCCGGCCGGTAAACCCGGTAGCAGGTCTTTCACAGCAGAAAACATGCCCCGTTTGCAGTCACACCGCTATTCCGTAAACCTGAAAAATGCCAATCCCGACCCTGTCGTACGAAAAGAAGCCGAGACCTTATACACCGAACGGTACATCCGCCCGGGTATCGAAGGCAACCTGGTGGCCAAAAGCTACGGCAAAATTGTTCTCGAAAACGTTTACCCGGGTATCGATTGGGTGCTCTATACAAACCGGCAGGATGAAAACAACGAAAGCCTGAAATATGACTTTATCGTAAAGCCCGGCGCCGATCCTTTACGTATACAGCTGGAAATAAAGGATGCCGACGAAACTTATATTGACGAAACAGGCGCTATGGTCATGAAGACAAAGCTGGGCGAAGTCAGCGAGCTGCCCCCGCTCAGCTACAGCGACAGCCTGATCATCCCTACACGATTTAAGGAAATCCAAAAAGACCTGTATGGCTTCGAGATAGGGCCATATGATACAAGCCGGACACTGGTCATCGACCCGGAAATAACATGGCTGACCTACCATACAGGTGTAGGGCTCTCATATGACATTTCCGACATTCCGGCCGGAAGCGCTACCGACGCAGAAGGAAACCTGTACATCACAGGCACTACACAGAGCGCCACAGGCATCGCGCAAAACGGCTTCCAGGACGAAATGAAAGGAGCAATAAGCGCATTCATCGTAAAGTTCAACAGCAACGGGCAGCGCCTGTGGGGTACTTATTTCGGGGGCTCCGTTTATGAATTCGGGTATGCCTGCGCGACCGATCAGGCCGGGAATATCTATTTTACCGGAAGAGCGCATAGCAGTGATCTTCCGACCACGCCGGGCGCGCATCAAAGCGCACTGTCTGACCACGTTACATCGGATACAGAGGAGGCCTACGATGTCTTCCTGGGCAAGCTGGATCCATCCGGGGCATTGCTATGGGCCACCTATTTCGGCGGAGATCACTCAGACAGGGTATATGGCTGTGCGACCGATGCCGGCGGGAACGTATTTATTACAGGTGCAACCAAAAGCTCCGATCTGCCTACTGACAACGCGAGTTTCCAACAAAACTACAGCGGGAACCATGACCGGGCAAATGACGCTTTCCTGGCAAAATTCAGCACAGACGGCCAATTCCGTTGGGCAACGTATTACGGTACCACGTTTACGTTCGAGCACGGACAAGCCTGTGCAATAGATCCGGAAGGCAATGTAGTCCTGACCGGGAGCAGCTCGGGGGGGCTCCGCCCAACCCCTGAGGTCTTTCAAACCGGCTACGGAGGAAGTAACGGGGACGCTTTCCTGGCAAAATTCAACACAAACGGAGAACGGATCTGGGCAACGTATCTCGGGGGGAACCAATTTGACGAGGCTAACGCCTGCGCAATAGATACCGACGGGAATATATACATTGCAGGCAGTACCCAAAGCGCCAATTTCCCTGTTTTGCTGCCCTTCCAGAGCACCTTCGGAGGTAGCTCTTACATTGGAGACGCTTTCCTGGCAAAATTCGACAAAACCGGCACACTGCTCTGGAGCACCTACTATGGCGGAGAAGATTTCGACGAGGCCACTTCCTGTACCATAGACATTGCTGGCAACGTATACATCGCCGGGAGATCCAATAGCGTCAGCGGGATCAATAGCCTCAGCGGGTCGGCTTCCAGCGGTCTGCTGAGCGAAAAAGGGACCTACTTCAAAGGGTTCGTGGCCAAATTCAACCCGGGAGGACGCCGGATATGGGGATCCTATGTAGGCGGAAATTTTGCAGAATCAATCAAAAGCGTGACTGCCGGCCCAAACAGTCATCTTTATATTGTCGGAGCGACCATCAGCGATGACCTGCCCACAACACCCGGCGCCTTTAAAACGGATAACACCTACGGCACCGAAGCCTATTTCATTGCAAAAGTTTTCGACGACAGCAGCCTGCCTGCACCGGTAGTCTATGTAAACAAAAAGGCTACCGGCGCCAATAACGGCACTTCGTGGGCCAATGCCTATACCAGCCTGCAGGACGCCCTGGCTTCTGTATGTGGCGCCGGGAACACTGTCAATGAGCAAACCCAGATATGGGTGGCGGCAGACACGTACTACCCCGATGAAGGCAGCG
>MEDT01000192.1 GCA_001724175.1 Cytophagaceae bacterium SCN 52-12
GGTATTTTTCAGCAACTGCTTTACGAGTGTAGTTTTTCCGACCTGACGCGGGCCAGCCAGCACCTGAATGAACCTTCTTGGTTCGAGAATTCTGCTCGTAATTTTTTCTAATACAGGCCTTTGGTACATGTATGTATAATTTATTATCTATATCTAAATATTTATTTATGTAAAGATAATAAAATATGCTATTCGGAAATATGTTTGAAGTAGAATAAGAACGAAGAAGGATACCTTACAGTAGTTCCGACATACAAAAAAATCCCCGATCTTCTGACCGGGGATTTTACTGTTTTCTAATAAACTTCGGCGCTTAGAAATGCCAGCGTACGAAGGCTTCCATCGCCTGGTATTCGGCAAGACCCAGGTCGTTATAGAGCTTTGCAGTTGCGCTGTTTCTTTCTTCCGCGCGCTGCCAGAACTCCCGTGAATCTTCCCCCTGGAACACCACGCCATCTTTTTGAGACTGGTGCTTGAAGATGCCGTGTCTTTTCTTCAGCACCTGGTCGGGGCTCATCGGGACGGCCATTTCGATTTCGTGGATTTCCCATTCGGCCCAGGCGCCCCTGTACAGCCATACCCAGCAGTCGGTCATGTAGTCATTGGGTTTCAGCTGCTGCAATGCCGCTTCAATCGCGTCCCAGCAGACTTTATGAGTTCCGTGCGGATCGGCAAAGTCGCCGGCAGCGTAGATCTGGTGCGGCTTCACCTTGTCGATGAGGTCGGCTACCACCCTGATATCTTCCGGGCCGATCGGTTTTTTCTGGATAGTGCCGGTTTCATAGAACGGCATGTCGAGGAAATGAACATTTTCATCAGGAACACCGACAAACCTGGCGGTAGCTTTCGCTTCTCCTCTCCGGATCAGCCCTTTTACCTTTCTTACGGCGGGGGAGTCGATCTCGCTGGATTTCTGCCTGAGGAAAGATTTGGCTTCGGCAAACAGCGAAGCGGCTTCCGGGTCGGTGATGTCGAATGCTTTGTTGTAATCGACCACGAACTCCATAAAACGCGAAGCCTCGTCGTCGGCCACCGCGATGTTGCCGGAAGTCTGGTAAGCTACGTGCACGTCGTGTCCCTGGTCGACCAGCCGCTGGAAAGTACCGCCCATCGAGATGATATCGTCATCGGGATGCGGGCTGAAGATGAGAACCCTCTTCCTGGCCGGGTCTTTTCTTTCAGGCCGGTTGGTATCGTCGGCGTTCGGCTTGCCTCCTGGCCAGCCTGTAATGGTATGCTGGAGCTGGTTGAATACCTTTATATTGATATCGTACGACGAACCGTGCGCAGCCAGCAGATCGCTCATCCCGTTGTCGTTGTAATCTTTGTCGGTGAGCTTCAGGATGGGCTTGTTGAGCTGGAGAGACAGGAAAGTAGTGGCTTTCCTGATCATCTGGTCGTCCCACTCGATGGCATCGACCGCCCATGGCGATTTGATGCGGGTCAGCTCGACGGCTGCGTGCTGGTCGATAATGAAAGTCGAATTCTGGTGCGTCTGCAGGTAGGACGCCGGGTTTTTTTCCGTTACCTCGCCCTCTACCGCTCCACTGATCACAGCGGCTTTTCGCTCACCCCAGGCCAGCAGGACGATCCTTTTGGCATTCAGGATCGTGGTTACCCCCATTGTGATCGCTCTGCGGGGGACCTTATGCAGACCGCCGAATTCGGCCGCCGCCGCGGCACGCGTCGAGTGGTCGAGCGTGATCAGACGGGTGTGGGAGTTGATAAGGGAACCCGGTTCGTTGAACCCTATATGCCCGTTGCCGCCTATACCCAGCAGCTGGAAATCGAGCCCTCCCGCCTCTTCGATCTGCTGCTCGTATTCACGGCAGAACTCCTGGATCCTTTGGGCCGGCAGAGTGCCGTCAGGAAGGTGGAAGTTCCCTGAAGGAATGTCGACATGATCGAAGAGTTGTTCCTTCATAAAGCGATGGTAGCTGTAGATAGAATCGGGCTCCATCGGGTAGTATTCGTCCAGGTTGTAGGAAATCACATTTTTGAAGCTCAGCCCTTCCTCCCGGTGCATTCTCACCAGCTCCGCATAAACGGTTTTAGGCGAGGACCCGGTGGCAAGGCCCAGTATACATGGCTTCCCTTCCGATTGTTTCCGCCTGATCAGCTCGGCAATCTCAATAGCTACGGCTTTGGAGGCATCTTTTGAATTTGCGTAAATGTGAGTCGGGATCTTCTCATAAGTAATAGGTTGCCCGATACTGACTACGTCGTTGGAAGCATGGGCGTTGTCAATCTGTTTGGATGCTACTGTCATAACCTGGTGTTATAGAAGTGTATTTACATAGAATTTTCTCGCGGTACAGCCGAAGCTGCTAATTTACTGCTTAATCTTAATTATTTAAAAATTTAAAAAAGCAACTTTATATCCTTTGATTTTTGGTCGTACCCCTGTGCTTACAAATTAAAGGTTTATTTTTGCATATCATTTTCTGATATCAAAAACCATAATATTTCACTATGTCAACCATAACGGGCTTATCCAGAGATACCCAGATTTTCGACCTGATCCGCAAAGAGGCGCAACGCCAGGAATCGGGGATTGAGCTGATTGCTTCCGAAAACTTCACTTCCAGGCAGGTGATGGAAGCGGCAGGCAGCGTATTGACTAACAAATATGCGGAAGGACTACCTGGGAAACGCTATTATGGTGGCTGTGAAGTAGTCGACGAGGTAGAGCAGCTGGCGATAGACAGGGCAAAGGAGTTATTCGGCGCTACCTGGGCCAATGTGCAGCCGCATTCGGGGGCACAGGCTAATATGGCGGTTTTCCTCGCATTTCTGAACCCCGGCGATAAGGTACTTGGATTTGATCTTTCACACGGAGGGCATTTGTCGCACGGCTCTTCCGTCAATATGTCCGGGAAGTATTTTCAGCCTTCGTTTTACGGGGTAGAGAAGGAAACCGGGCTGATCGACTGGGATAAAGTAGAAGCCAAAGCCATAGCGGAAAAGCCCAGGCTCATTATCTGCGGCGCTTCCGCCTATAGCCGCGACTGGGATTATGAAAGGCTGAGAGCGATTGCCGACAAGGTGGGAGCGCTTCTGCTTGCCGATATCGCGCACCCGGCAGGGTTAATCGCTAAAGGGCTTCTGAACGACCCGTTCGACCATTGCCATGTCGTGACGACCACTACCCATAAAACACTCAGGGGGCCGCGCGGCGGGCTGATCATGGTGCGCCATGATTCTGAAAACCCGTTCGGGATCAAGACTGCGAAAGGAAAGCTCCGTACCCTTACCTCGCTGCTGGATTCGGCAGTATTCCCGGGAGCCCAGGGAGGACCGCTTGAGCATATAATTGCGGCAAAGGCCGTAGCATTCGGCGAAGCCCTTTCCGAATCCTATTACAACTATGCGGTGCAGGTGCAGAAAAATGCGAAGGCTATGGCAGACGCTTTTCTTTCAAAAGGCTACCAGATCAGCTCCGGCGGGACCGACAACCACCTGATGCTGATAGATCTCCGTTCGAAAGGAGACGCCGAGCTGACGGGTAAACTGGCCGAAAACACGCTGATCAAAGCAGATATTACCATCAACAAGAACATGGTGCCTTTCGATGACCGTCCGCCTATGATCTCTTCAGGGATCCGCGTGGGCACGGCTGCGGTGACCACGAGGGGAATGATGGAAGCGGACATGGAACACATTGTAGAGCTGATCGATACCGTATTGACCAACCATGGTAACGACGCCCGGATAAGCGAGGTAAAGGAGGAGGTGAACCGGTGGATGAAGGATTTCCCGCTTTACGTGTAGCTTCTTTTTTTACCGCAAAGCTATCAGAGAGTTGAAAGTGGAGAGTTGAAAATGGAGAACTCTCCCACTTTCAACTTTCAACTTTCAACTCTTAATTTTTTGCCCAGTCCTCCATTACTATACGAACTGATGCCTGAAAATTATAAATTGATCTTTCTTTCATTAAAATCAAAATTCAGAGCCATTTGTCAGACGTTTATTGGAAATTGTGGATCGATACGGGCGGCACTTTCACTGATTGCATCGCCGTAGATCCGTCGGGGCATACACACCGGATCAAGGTACTGAGCAAAGGGTGCCTGAGGGGCAGGATTCTCAGAAAAATAAACCCGCACGTGTATCATTTCGAGGCCAACTGGAATTATGCGCCTTCCCTGCTGGAAGGCTACAAATTCAGAGTGCCCGGCAGCGCTGAAAAGAGCCGGCTGGCCTCCATCAGTTTCAAGGACCATACGCTGGTAATCGAAGATAACCGTTCATCTTTCACCGGGATCGATTTTGAGATAAGTACGGGAGAAGAGGCCCCGGTGCTCGCGGCAAGACTCGTGACCGGAACGCCTCTTTATGCGCCGCTTCCTCATATGGATATCAGGCTGGGAACGACCAAAGGGACCAATGCGCTGCTGGAAAGGAAGGGAGCCAGGACGGTTCTGTTTGTTACCAAAGGATTTAAGGACATGCTGCGCATCGGTACGCAGCAGCGGCCGGAGCTGTTCCAGCTCAATATCCCCGAGCCGGATATGCTGTTTGAAAAAGTCGTGGAAGTGGAGGAGCGGCTCGATGCCCGCGGCAAGGTAATACGAGAGCTGAAAAAGGCAGACGAGTGGCTCGACGAAAAATTCGATGCTGCTGCGGTCTCGCTGCTCCATTCCTATGTCAATCCCGGTCATGAGCAAAACCTCGGCAGATGGCTGGAGGAGAAAGGACAGCCTTCGGTTTCGCTATCTTCGGAGCTTTCCCCGGCAGTCCACTACCTGCGAAGGACCCAGACAGCCGTTATCAACGCATACCTTTCGCCGGTACTGGACCAGTATCTGGCGTCGGTCCGGCGCTCGCTGGGCCCGCACAGCCAGCTCAGGATCATGACCAGCAGCGGAGGCCTGACCGGCATAGAGCGTTTCAGGGCAAAGGACAGTCTGCTCAGCGGTCCGGCCGGAGGCGTCGTAGCTGCCGCCCACAGCGGGAAAAAATTCGGTATCGATAAGATCATCGCGTTCGATATGGGCGGGACGAGCACCGATGTGGCCAGGATCGATGGCCGCCCCGAGCTGAAATATATTACAGTGATCGACAACATCGAGCTTCACAACCCGGCCCTGGCAATCGAAACCGTCGCCGCGGGCGGCGGATCGGTATGCTGGTTCGACGGGTTCAACCTCAGGGTAGGACCGGAGAGCGCGGGCGCTCATCCCGGACCGGCCTGCTACGGCGCCGGCGGCCCCCTGACCATCACCGACGTTAATCTCCTACTGGGCAAGCTCGAACCCAACAGGTTCGGGATACCCATCAGGCCCGATGCGGCCGAGCAGGCGCTGAACCATCTGAAGAACCTTATTTTCGAACAGACCGGCAATTTCCTCAGCACCAGGCAGCTGCTAAGAGGGCTTGAGGTTATTGCCAACGAGAAGATGGCGGAGGCCATCCGTCATATTTCAGTGACGAGAGGGATCGATCCGTCGGCCTATACATTGCTGGCTTACGGAGGCGCCGGAGGGCTGCACGGGTGCCAGCTTGCCTCCATCCTGGGTATGAAGAGCGTGCTGATACCCTATGATGCCGGGCTCTTCAGCGCCAGGGGCATGGGGCTGGCCAATCCCTCCTACATTGCCTCCCGCCAGGTCCTGCAGCTGCTTGAAAGCACGAAGGGGAGCCTGGGAGCCCTTTTTGCCGCTATGGAAGAAGAAGCCCGGGAGGCGATCGAAAAGGAAGGCGCAGCGGCAGAGGTTGAGTTCCGTTCCGTGTTCCTGCGTTTTGCCGGACAGGAGAGCACGCTGGAGATCCCGTACACCAAAGAGGAAGCGCTGTTGCCCGGTTTTCAGGATATGTACCGGCATACCTTCGGCTACTTCCCCGGGAACAGGCCGGTTGAGATAGAGAGCGTAAGGTTGGGCATGGCCGCTGCCGAAATACAGGAGCCTGCGGCGGAAATACTGCGGGATGGCAGGGATGCCGGCCCGGACAGGCACCTCCTGGCGCGGTTCCATTCCGACAGCGAAGGCGAGATCCCCGTTTTTGACTGGCAGAACCTCCGGCCGGGAGATAAGCTGTGCGGCGCTTCTCTGGTAGTGAACGAATCTTCGAGTACCTATATACCCGAAGGATGGTGTGCGGTTGTCCAGGAAAACATGGACCTGGTAGCGGAGGGCCTGGGTATGCGCGGCCTGCAACCCCAGGAAACCCCGGAGGAAGTAGCATTTGAGCTGTTTACAAACCGGTTCAAGGCAATAGCAGAGGAAATGGGCGCCCAATTACTGAGATCTGCTTTTTCGGTGAATGTCAAAGAGCGCCTGGACTTTTCGTGCGCCTTGCTGGACCCGGGCGGCGAATTGCTGGCAAACGCCCCGCACATACCCGTCCACCTGGGAAGCCTCGGTGTCTGCCTGCGCCAGGTGCGCGATTTCATCCCCATCAACCCCGGCGACGTGGTGATCACGAATCATCCCGGCTTCGGAGGATCCCATCTGCCGGATATCACCCTGCTGGCCGGCGTCTTCACTGCTGAAAATGAGCTGGCCGGCTATGTCGTTAACCGGGCGCATCATGCGGAGATCGGCGGAACTACCCCAGGCTCCATGCCGACGGATGCCGTCAATCTCGAGCAGGAAGGAGTGGTGATCGTACCGCAATACCTTGTTAGAGACGGTGTGCCGCAATGGGAAGCTATTGAAAAGCTTTTCAAAGCTGCGAAATACCCTACGCGGTCATATGCCGAAAACGAGGCGGATATAGCAGCAGCGCTGTCGGCCCTGCGGAAAGGGCAGCAGCAGCTCCTGGCTATGGCAGGCGAGCATGGCCTGGAAACGGTGTTCAAGTACATGTACCTTCTGAAAGACAGGGCGCGGGCGCAGCTTCATTCGGCGCTCCAGCCGTATGAAGGAAAAGTCCTGAAAGCGGCGGAATACCTGGACGACGGTCACAGGATTTATGTGAAAGCTTCCGTTAAAGGAGGAAGCCTTACGCTCGATTTCCAGGGAACCTCGAAACGGCACCCGCTTAACCTCAATGCCAACCTCGCCGTCGTAAACAGTGTGGTCCTGTACGTACTGCGGCTGATTACCGACCGGGATATCCCGCTTAATGAAGGGCTTATGCAGCAGGTGAAGATCCTTTTGCCGCAGGATACGCTTCTGAACCCGGTGTTTGAACCGGACGGCAGGAAATGCCCGGCCGTGGTAGGGGGCAATACCGAGATCAGCCAGAGGCTGACCGACACGCTGCTGAAAGCGTTCGGCCTGGCGGCAGGAAGCCAGGGGACGATGAATAATTTCCTGTTTGGCAACGAACGTTTCGGCTATTATGAAACCCTGGGTGGCGGAGTCGGGGCCGGGGACGGATTTCACGGACGTTCGGCTGTACACCAGCATATGACGAACACGAGAATAACCGATGCCGAAGAGCTGGAACGCCGGTACCCGGTCAGGCTGGCTGAGTTTAGCGTACGTCGCGGTTCCGGGGGAAAAGGAAGATATAACGGGGGGGACGGCATCGTCAGGGTATTCGAATTCCTTGAGCCGTTGAAGGTAACGCTTATGGGACAGCATCGCTTTTTCAAGCCCTATGGCATGGCCGGGGGGAACGGCGGAGCTACGGGAAGCAACCGGTGGTTTACCAGGGAGAAAAAATGGGTGCAGCTACCGGGTACAGCGAGCATTTCTGTGGAGCCCGGCGAGATTGTAGTAGTGGAAACGCCGGGTGGCGGCGGGTTCGGAGAGGTGGTGGCAGGGGAGGGATGACCCTTGATTTATCAAGAATATTTTGTGTTTTTTCGCTTCTCAAATAGAAAAGTCCCGGCTTCAAAACCGGGACTTTGGTACAGATGGCGCTGGAAGCCCTCCCATTGAGAGCTGAAAAGAAAATCAGACAGCGGTCACTACGCCCCTGTAATAACCGACGGATTCCGCAATTCCAGGCAGCGGATCTTTCATGTCCTTTTCATATTCAAGGCTGCACATGCCGCTGTATTTCACCTTTCTCAGCATCTTTATGAAGTCCGGGATGCTGATGACGCCGCGGCTCAGCTCGCAGGTTTTGCCGTCGCCGTCAGCTTGGGTAATGTTTTTCAGGTGGATGTCAAAAATACGGTCCTGGTACCTGGACAGATCGGCGATCGGGTCTTTGCCGTAGCGCAGGTTATGGCCCATGTCGAAGCAGAGCCCCAGCCGCTTGTCCAGGTGCTTCACACGGCTGTAGACAGATGTTGCATCGGGATACAGCTTGTCTTCCGGACCGTGGTTATGGATCGCGTACCTGAAGTCATATTCCTGGCACTTTTTGCTGAGGTATTCCAGATCCTCGTGGTTCGGGATCCCTACGATCAGCTTTACGCCCACGCGCTTCGCATATTCAAATCCGTTGTCGATGTCCTCGCGGGTTTTCATATAGATAGGGCCTACTGCGTATCCTTTCACATTCGACTTTGCGAGGGTTTCATNNNGGTTTCATGGAAGGCTTTGATCTCTTCGGGCGTGCTTTTAAAAGGCAGGTGAAAATCCTTGATGCACAGGTAGCGGACATCCACTCTCCGCATCATTTCGAGCGCCTGGTCCAGCTTGAAGTGGACAAAGCTGTAACCGGCGATACCCAGGTTAAAAAGGTCTTCCTTCTTTCCCGGGGATTTTTGAGCGAATGCATCCGTCATCGACAGGGAAGTGCCTGCTACTATACCCGCCAATCCTTTTTTAATAAAATCTCTTTTGTTCATACCTGTATCGTAAGCTTACTGAATACTTAATAAGACGCTGTTTTTTTGACTTACCCCGATGCAGGCAGCGTGCCGGGCAGGGTTGAATATCAGGCGGCAATATATAAGGAATAGTACTAAAACGGTATTGTAGGGTAATAATTAACTGAAATAATTGTAGGGTAATAATTAACTGAAATAAACGTAAAAACCGAAGTACCAGGTCTCTGAGTCTGTCGAATGGCGATGTTTCAGGGTAATTTTGCCCTACAGCGTATAAACCGTTCAGGAGCCGGCGCTTTTTTTTCGTCTTAGTGACAGCTGTCTATTTGTCTAAACATAATTTTTTTATGAGTTTCAATGACCATCAATTGAACCGCAGGGAGTTTGTTAAATCTGCCATGCTTACCGGCCTGGCTGCTTTCTCGACGGAGTCGCTGTGGGCGGGCCTGGAAAAGAAGCCTGGAATCATACCGCTTGGCGTTTGTACCGGGTATAACAACGCGGCGCTGATCAGGAGCCTCGGCTATTCTTTTGTAGAGGAAGGGGTAGGACGTTTTCTGATCCCCGATGAAAAAAGCGGCGGAGATGCGCAATTCCGGAAAAACCTGGAGCTCGTTAAAGCTACGGGCGTGCCGGTAAGGTCATATACCAGCTTTTTCCCGGCCGATCTGAAGTCGGTGGGCCCGGAGCTCCATCATGAGAAAATACTGGAAAGAACGGAGCTTGCCATGAAAAGAGCCAAGCAGATCGGGTCGCAGAACATCGTTTTCGGCAGCGGCGGCTCCCGGCGTATTCCCGACGGGTTCGACCGGGAGAAGGCCAGGCAGCAGCACATAGAGCTCAGCAAACGTATGGCCCCCATCGCGGAAAAATACAAGATCACGATCTCTATCGAGCCTTTGAACTCCACCGAAACCAATTTCGTGAACAGCCTGGCCGACGGCGCCGAGATCGTGGTTGCGGTCAACAATCCCTGGTTCCGCCTGCTATGCGATATATATCATATGAAAAAAGACGGCGAGGGGCCTGAGCAGATACAGAAATATGGCGACCTGATCACGCATTGCCATATTGCCGAAAAGGAGAACAGGACGCCGCCGGGTGTCGACGGAGATGATTTCAGACCCTATTTCAAGGCGTTGAAAAAGGTGAAATACAAAAACGGGCTGTCGCTCGAGTGCCGCTGGAAGGATTTCGATGCGGAAGTCAAAAATGCGATCGGGGTGATCAGGACTCAATGGAAGGACGCCTGATAGTTGAGAGTTGAAAGTTGAAAGTTTCACTCTCCATTTTCAACTTTCCACTTTCAATTTTCCACTTTCAATTTAAGATAGTTCGACAATATCCGTTAATTTTGTCCCTTATTTACGCTCCCGGGGCAAAATGTTCTTTGTAATACTGTTTCTTGAAATCGGATGTTGAATAGAAGGTTACTGCGGTCAAAGGTTGTACAGGCGCTATATGCCATTTCAATCGCAGAAGAATCCAATCGTTTGCTGGCTTATGATGAAATTGCCGAAGCCTACAAGCCGGACCTCAACTCTATGGAGCCGCAAAATCTCCAGCAGTTGGAAGGCTACCGGCAGCTTGCCACCCTTTCGTTTGACGAGCTTGTGGAGCACGGTATCCTGCCCGCGGGCGAGGATGTTCCCTTTGAAGTAGAGATTACCGCCAAAAAGGCGTTTGTAGCTTACCAGAACGCCAATAAGCAGGACAGACGAAACGCGGTAAGGAGGGTGTTGTCGGAAACCGAAAATATCTATACCAGCGTATTGTATTCGCTTCAGTTCCTGACCGACCTGTCCCATCTGGCGAAGCTGGAGAGGAACAGGACCCATCAAAATGTCGATGATCCCATTCCGTTACGGTCTGGCCTGGACACCAACGCGGTCGTGACGGCCCTGCAATCGCATAAGCCTTTCGCCGATGAAGTGATCAGGAGAGGAGTGAGCTGGTCGAATGACATGGAAATCATTCACAGGACCTACCGGGAAATGCTGCGCAAAGACGAGTCTTACCGTCAATATTGTGAAGACAGCACCCATACGCTCGCGAAGGACCAGGAGCTTGTACAGTTTGTTTTCCGTACGCTTATATTCAAAAATCAGCTTTTTGTAGATTTTATGGAAGCGAGGGACCTCTATTGGGAGGATCACAGCGAGCTGGTAAGAAGTATTGCGATCAAGACGCTTAAGTCGGTCACGGAAGAGGGGACGCTCGTGCTTGCGGAGCTGACTGACGACTGGGATGAGGACAAGTTTTTCATAGAGGAAATGGTTGCCAAAACGCTTGAAGGAGAGAAAGATTTCGAGGCGCATATCAGGGAGTTCCTGGAAAACTGGGATAATGAGCGGCTGGCAAAGGTAGATATGATCATTATAAAGGCGGCGCTGGCCGAGATGATCCATTTTCCCGGCATACCCGTGAAGGTGACCATCAATGAATTTATCGAGACAGCCAAACGTTACAGCACCCTCCAGAGCGGGAAGTTCGTGAACGGGCTGCTGGATAAGCTTTCGGAAAAGCTGCTCCGTGAAAAGGTGATCAGGAAAAGCGGGAAAGGGCTGATCGATAACCGGTGAGAGAAATAGTTTATTTTTTCAATTGTAAATAAGGAGGACGATTCAGACGTTCTTATTAATCGAAGCACTAAACTTTGTAAAAATATGAGTAGTTCAAACCGATCATTTATAGCCTTTCTGACAGGCATACTGACAGGCGTGGCGATAGGAGTGGTTTACGCGCCGGACAAAGGCGCCGCAACCCGCGACAAGCTGACTTTCAGGCTGGCCAAATACCGTGACGAGCTTCAGAAGCTGATCGCTGACCTCCTGGACGGCAGGGAATTTGCCGGCAACAGCGCCAGGTCGCAGGGAGAAAAGGTTGTGAATGAAGCGCGGGAAAAGGCAGAAAAGCTGCTGGAAGACGTGGATCGTCTTATGGACCAGATTAAAAATCAAACTACAGAGCCCGTATGAAAAACAGGTCAGCGCGTTTTATTTATTTTGCCTTATTCCTGGGCTTTGCCGGGATGCTGGCCGTTTCATGCAGCGGCAAAAAAGAGTCGGGCGGAACGGATGAGGCTACGGGCGGCAACCTGCCTGTCTTTACCCTCCAGGAAGAAAGTACCTACGATTTCGGGAAAGCTAAAGAAGGCGAGATCGTAGAAAAGTCGTTTGCTTTTAAAAATACCGGCGACAGTCCCCTGGTCATAGGCAATATTTCCGCTTCCTGCGGGTGTACCACCCCGGAATGGCCCAAGGAGCCGATCGCGCCCGGCACTGAATCCAATATTATGGTCCGTTTCAATACGACCGGCAAGCCCGGACCGCAAAACAAGACCGTGACCATTACCGCCAATACAGAGCCTTCGGTGATCGAGCTGCATATCAAAGGTATTGTAGAAGGCAAGTAACAGAATCAACCGATGCTTATACAGCCCCCGGCTCAGGGGGCTCCATTTTTTAAACCAATTCCGATGTTAAACTCTATTCTATTACAGGCAAGCCCCGGGGCTTCGGGCGGAATGATGCAGATCATTATGATGGTCGGTATCATAGCTGTTTTTTATTTTTTCATGATTCGTCCGCAGCAAAAGAAAGCCAAAGAGCAGCGCGTCATGATAGAAAACCTGAAGGAAGGCGACAGCGTCGTGACGATAGGCGGCCTTCACGGCAAGGTTCACAGTGTCGAGGAGTCCACCGTTACGCTTACGCTGGACAAGGGTGTGAAGCTGACTTTTGAGAAATCTTCTATTTCGCGCAAGATCTAATTTAAACCATTGTTCTACACTCGGGTGGATGGAAGGAGCAATCAGATAAAGGTATTTGTTGTCTGCGTAGTGACGGCGGCATTCATATGGCTGATGGACGCCATCAATACCGGCGTACATACCGTCAGGATCAGCTATCCTATCCGGTTTGTTTACGACGATTCGCTTTATTATGCCCCTTCGGTGCTGCCTGCTTCGGTAGAGGTAAACGTTTCAGGCCGGGGCTGGAGGCTGCTTACCGTATATACGAAGTCGCTTTCCGCTCCGCCGGCCATGTACGTCGTCAGCAACCCGCTCAAGGCGTCGAAAATAGACACGACGCTGCTCAAGGAAAAGATCGCGCAGCGGTTCGAAGGCTTCAGGGTCGAATTTCCCCAGCAGCCCTGGCCCGAGGATATGAAATTCGAGCTGAAGTCATACAAGGTGGTCCATCTGAAGATCGAC
>MEDT01000193.1 GCA_001724175.1 Cytophagaceae bacterium SCN 52-12
ACTGGTATTGCTCAACACGGCGCCTAACCCTAAAACAGGGGAAACCATCAACCGCTATATGCTTATACCGGAGTAGCGGGTCATTTCAGAAACGACCGGGAATAAGCTTATTCTTCAATGCTTTCGATAAGGCTTCAATGCTCGAATTGACATGCAGCTTTTTATAAATATGCTTAACATGTGAATTCACCGTGTAGTAGCTTATTCCAACGTCTGCAGCGATCATTTTGTAGCTATATCCAAGGGCCAGCAACCCGAGAACTTCCCTTTCGCGATCGGTAAGGGGCTCTATCTCTTCCTCATCCGGGGCCGGCACCGATACATCGTCCGAAAAGTATACTCCATTAGCCATGACCGCCTGAATAGCCGCTACCAGCTCCCTTTTACTGATTTTTTTGGAGAGCATGCCCGATACGCCGGCATGAGTGGCCCTTTTTACAGTGTCGGCATCTACATACATGGTCAGCAATATTACCTTGACCTCCGGGAATAACTTTTTGACACGAACAGTAGTTTCGATACCATTCAGGAAAGGCATTTCCAGGTCGCAAAGCAGGATATCGGCTTTTTTTACCGACAAAGCCTCCAGCACTTCATTACCGTTACCGGCTGCGATCACCAATTCAAAGCCATCAATGGAATCAATGAGCATTGACAGACTTTCAAGGAAAATAAGATGGTCGTCGGCAACGGCAATTCTTATATCCATGCCATCGATGTCGTTTTGTTAGTCAGGTAAGGCGTACTAAAGATACAAAAAAATACCTTTTTCCCGCTTACCTATCCCAACTTCTCGGCCTTATACCCTACTTTTTTCAATGAATGCACCAGCTCCTCCTCATCCAGCGCTTCTGCCTGCACGGTAAGGATCTTATCCGGGTTACCCAGATCAACCGTCCAGTTGCCGATCTCTTCGTTATCGTTCAGCACGGGTGTTACTTTAGACAGGCATGCATCGCAATTGATATTCGTTTTGAATTTTATGGTATTCATTATGATATTGTTTTTTGTTTTAATCAATAGTCAGTTTTTCTTCCATTTGAGCCTCAGGCTGTTGGCTACAACGCTTACCGAGCTAAAGGCCATCGCCGCTCCTGCCCACATCGGATCGAGCAAAAAGCCATTTACAGGATAAAGGATACCAGCGGCCACCGGGATTCCTATTACGTTATAAATGAATGCCCAGAAAAGATTCTGCCGGATAGCCCGGGCCGTACCTCCGGAAAGATGGATTGCATCGGGAATTTTCGACAAATCCGAAGATATGATGGTCATCTTCGCCACATCCATGGCGATATCGCTGCCCTTCCCCATCGCAATGCTGACATCGGCCTGAGCCAGGGCATTCGAATCGTTGATACCGTCGCCTACCATTGCGACCACTTTTCCCTGGCTCTGGAGATCTTTTACGAAATCAGCCTTGTCGCCGGGCAGTACATTGGCCTTGTAAACATCTATACCCAGCTCGCCGGCAACAGCCCGGGCTGTCTGTTCGTTATCGCCCGTCAGCATATATACCTTAATTCCGTCCTTATGCAGCTCATCTATTGCATGTTTTGAAGTCGGCTTGATCGTATCGGCGATGGCCACGCCGGCCAGAAGCGTATCCTCATCACCAAATAATACCACGGTCTGCGCTCTGTCCAGGTGCTCGTTTATCCATGCATCCGCCGCAGCCGGCACAGGTATACGCCTGTCTTTGACCAGGAGCTGGTTGCCGATCACATAGGTTTTCCCTTCATACCGTCCTTCAATTCCCTGTCCGCTTATATTCTCTATTCCAACCCCGTTGAGGTATTGGGCTCCGCTGCGTAAATGAGCTACAATCGCATCAGCCAGCGGATGTTCCGAAGATTTTTCGATGCTGTAAAGGATATCCCGAAGCTTCTCTGTCTTGCCGCCAAACCATTCGATAGCTGTAACCGACGGCTTTCCCTCAGTAATGGTCCCGGTCTTATCCAGGATCACCGCGTTGATTTTCCGGGCCGCTTCCAGGCTTTCCGCGTCTTTAATAAGGATCCCCTGTTCTGCGCCCTTACCTACCCCCACCATAATGGCTGTGGGTGTCGCCAACCCCAGGGCACACGGACAGGCTATCACCAAAACGGTAACAAAAGCGATCAATCCATGGGCCAATGCATTTTCACCGCCAAAGACAACCCAGGCTACCAGGCTCAGCACAGCGATCGCCATCACGACCGGCACGAAAACGGCAGCGATCCTGTCGACCAGCTTTTGGACGGGAGCCTTGCTTCCCTGGGCCTGCTCCACCATACGGATGATCTGCGCCAGCACCGTATCGCCGCCTACTTTTTCGGCACGGAACCGGAAACTTCCTTTCTGGTTGATCGTACCGGCAAATACCTTTTCTCCCGGCGCTTTGGACACCGCTACCGGCTCTCCGCTGATCATGCTTTCGTCGACGTATGAGCTTCCTTCGGTGACTTCTCCGTCCACGGCAATGCGTTCGCCCGGCCTTACGAGGACAATTTCACCGGCTTGCAGAGAGGCGATAGAAACCTCCTGCTGTGTCCCGTCCTCCCCTATCCTGACCACCGTCTTGGGCTGCAATCCCATCAGCTTTTTGATAGCCGAAGAGGTGTTTCCTTTTGCCTTCTCTTCCAGCAGCTTCCCGAGTAAAATAAAGGCGATTACTATACCCGCAGCTTCGAAGTACACGTGGGTATGTATGCCCTTCGAATGAAGATACCCTGGAAATAAAGTAATGAGTACGCTGAAAATATAGGCCATACCCGTGCTCATAGCCACCAGCGTATCCATGTTTGCCGACCGGTGCTTCGCCTGTTTCCAGGCGCCGGTAAAAAACTGTCTTCCGTAGTAAAATACCATCGGTGTGGATAATGCCCACATGATATAATTGGCGTAGGGCATGTCCATGAAAAACATCCCGACTATAAAAAGCGGTACGGCCAGGATCATCGCGCCGGTGACGCGTCTTCTCAGGGCTTTATAGCTATCCTCCTTCATCTGCTCCAGCGTTTATTTCGCCTCTGCAGATTCGTCCGCAATCAGGTCGTAGCCGGCTCCCTGCACCGCTTCCCTCAACTTTTTCACATCGGCAAGGCCCGGGATAAACTCGATCTTTGCCGAATTATTGGCATAATTAACGACTGCGTTTACCACCCCGACCTGGTTGTTGAGCGTGGCTTCGACGTTACCCGCGCAGGAAGCGCAGGACATATTAGTGACCGGGAACGTTTTTTCGACCGTGGGTACATCATACCCTAGGTCCCGAATCTGCTTTACGGAAGCCTGGACAACTTCCTCAGGGTACTTCGCCGCCGTAATAACAGCGCGACGGTTGTTCAGCTCAACCCTGTGGGATTGAATTCCTTTTACCTTCTCCAGCCCTTTATCGACAATCAGCGCGCAGTGCTCGCTCTCGACATCTTCCAGGGGAATATATATTGGATCGTCAGCAGCCATCCTGATAGACTTTAGATTTTCAGTTTTTCCTTTCACAAAGGTACTGCACGAAGGTGGCGGCGCTGTTACAGGATTACAGAAAAGGTTTGCAGAATTTCAGTGTGGGATAACATTTTGCCGGATCTCTTTCCAACTTTTAACTAAGACAGGCACTCTTTATTAAAAAAGTCCAGGATGAAAAAGCTGTTATATTTCCTGTATTTTCGATTCTGACAAAAGAGTGGCAGTATTACAGTTGACGTACATGCGAGTTGTAAAAGGCTGATCCTCTCCAACAAATACAAGTGTACTAAATCTTGCCTGGATCTCATTATACGCGCCAGATTGTTATCTCCTGGCTTGTACAGCACGAAAACCACACCTCCTATCACCGCCTCCACGACAAACGCTTCCTTTACATTGACAGCCGGATGTTCAGGAGCCGGTTGCAGCGGAGGGATCACCTATACCTGGAGCGGCAACGGCAGCAGCGGTACAGGGAGCCCTAAAAACCTGACAGCGCCGGCCACCCCGGGAACTTATACCTATACCGTGACCGCTTCCAAGTCAGGGTGCGCCAATAAAACGGCTAATATCTCCATTACCGTGCCACCTGCTGCAGGCAGCTGCTACACACTGTCTTTTAAAGGAGACAACCCCAAATATGTATCCAATCACAACGGGATCGTAAAGGTGAAGGCCGCCGACAACAGCGATTCCCAGATCTGGAAAATGGAGACTGTAGGAAGCCACTTCAAACTGGTTTCTCAGGGCAGTCCCAACGGCACCAAGATCGGCTATGTGCTGGGGGTACGAAACCAGGGCTCGAGTGAAGAAAACATCATCGATCTGCAAACCAGCGCCTCGGGAGATCACCAGCTGTGGTCACGCACCCAGCTGACCGGCGATGATATTAACCGGTATAAGATCGAAAGGAAGGGCACCGCCTACCGCATCAGCAGCTACCGGATGTGGGGGCAGGGCAACCTGTCGGACGGGGAGTCGGACCTGGCCATCTACTCCGACCCGGGCGATGTTTTCGGGTGGAACAAATGGACTTTCACGCCCAAAACATGTCCGGGCCCGGTGATTGAAGTAAAATAAAGCATTTTGAAATTAACAGGCATACCAGATGAGAAAGTCAGCGATTTGGATATTTCTTTTGTCCCTTTGTTGCACGCAAGTGTATGAACTATATCATAGCCCAAACCTACAAAACGGCCACTACCACAAGAAGCGGAGATGTCAGCGTCGCTTCCCAGGATGTAGCTTATTTTGATGGTTTGGGTAGGCCGCTTCAGAATGTTTCTGTATTCGCCAGTCCCGACATCTCCTCCAACAAGCCTGCCGACCTGGTCACTCATACTACCTATGACGAATACGGAAGAGTCTCACAGGTATCCATGCCCTACCCCCAGGCTAACGGGAACGCAGGCTACCAGTCCGGAGCGCAGAGTGCTGCCAACAGCTACTACAACAACTCATCCAACTTTGCCAATCCCAACGACAGGGGCTATTCACGTACCGAGTACGAAGCCTCACCCCTGGATCGGGTGACCAAACAGTATGCCGGCGGTACCGACAAAGCTGTCGAATTCTCCTACGGCGTCAACGGCGGCAGCGACGTCAGACTCTATACCGTATCGGGCAATTCGCTCCAGTCACCGGGCCACTATGGGGCTAACCAGCTTTCCTATGTGGAAACTAAAGATGAAAACGGCAACAGAAGCAGGGAATACAAAGACAAGCTTGGCAGGGTAGTTCTGCAGCGGGTTTACACCGACAAAAACAACAATAACACCAACCTGGATACCTATTATGTCTACGATGACCTGAACCGGCTCAGGTTTGTGCTGCAGCCCAAATACCAGGACGACGCCAATGTCTATAACTATTTTTACTATGAATACAATGACCGCGGCCTGATGATCAAAAAAGGCATTCCCGGAGCCGGGATCACCGAAATGGGCTACAACGACCGCGACCTGATAAGCACCAGCACGGATGCCAATGGAAAAATTACTTATTATAAATACGATGCCCTCAACCGCCTGACTGAAACAGGTGAAAAGCAGGGCGGTGCCGAATCGGCCATCGCAAGAATGTATTATGATACCTATCCTGGGGAAGTAACCGGATTCAAAAACGACGTAGGCAACGGCTATCCCAATTCCAGGAGGAACAATGTGAAAGGGCTGCCAACCGCAAGCGCTGCGCGCATCCTGAATCCGGATGGCTCCTACGGAAGCTGGTATTATACCGCCCTTTACTATAACGACCGCCTCCAGCTGATCCAAACCTGCCGGCAATTGTTCGATTTGGGCTCCAACGCGGTCGAATACACCACCAGCAGCCTGCGCTATGATGGACGCCTGGAAAAGCAGATGATCAGCCAGCAAGTCGCTACCGGCACCAACTCGATAGAGAAAACTTATACCTACGACCACGCCGACAGGGTATTGGCCGTAAAGAACACGATCAAAAAAGAAAGCACCGTCAAGCTGGATATCTGGCTTTCGGCCACCCGTTACAACGGCATAGGTCTGGTTAAAAACCGCTACCTGCATTCTGCCAACGGAACTGACTACAGGCAGAAGCTGGCCCACACCTTTACGCCCAGGAGCTGGCTGAAGAAGGTAGAAGGTCAGACAGGGGCGGGAAACAACTTCGGGGTGGAGCTTAAATATACAGACCCCGCAGCAGGCGCCGCCGCACAGTATAATGGCAACATCGCAGAGATGCTCTGGCGAAGAGCAGGCAGCTGGGTAGGTTATAAATTCAGCTATGACGGCGTGAACAGGCTGCTGGCTGCTGAAGGTGTATCAGGTAACAACTATAAAGAGTATGACATCAGCTACGATAAAAATGGCAACATCAATACCCTTAAACGCAACGACGGGGCAATTGCCTGGGACAACCTCACCTACACTTATTACCAGGGAAGGCTCAATACCGTTGCCGATGCTACCGTCAGCAGCAACGGTGTCAAGGTCGGCACGAGTGTCTATCAATTTGATAACGCCGGCAACCTGACTTCCGACGGGAATAAAAGCGCCGGTATTGACTACAACATCCTCAACCTGCCAAGACAGATCCTGGTCAACAACAAGACGATTGCCTATCACTACGACGGAGCAGGAGCCAAAGTCAGGATCAACAACGGTATGGCCAATACCAAGTACGCCGGGATTTTTGAATATAATGACAACAACTATCTCTCCCGTATTGCCACCGATGAAGGACAGATTGCCGTCACCTCCAACGGGAATACATACGCGGTCAATTATTATTTAAAGGACCATTTGGGCAATGTGCGTGCGGTAATCAATGGGGATGCTACTATATTGCAGGAGATTGAGTATTTTGCCTTCGGGTTGGCGATCCCCAGGTCAGGGAATGATGCGGTTAATAGGTATCAGTTCCTGAGCAGGGAGAAACAACCGGAGACCGGGTACATGGATCTGATGCGGCGGTTCTATGATCCGAGCATCGGGCGGTTTATGCAGGTGGATCCGGTAACGGAGACACAAGAACATCTATCGGTCTACCAGTATGGCTGGAATAACCCGATCTTAAGGAGTGATCCCAACGGGGATTGCCCAACCTGTCCACCTACCTGGGGGGAATTAAGAGCTGCGGGAGATGGCAAATTTGGTCAGGGCATAGTAGAGTCTTTTAAGAATACGGCAGCAGGGCTATGGAATTTAGTCCGTCATCCGATAGAATCGGCCAAAGCCATAGGGAGTGCAATCGCGCATCCTGTGGAAACCGGGCAACGGATAGTAGAAGGGGTTAGGCAAGATTTTAGAGATGATCCAGCGGTAGCATCGGGGAGAATGCTTGGAAATGCGATTCAAGCAGCATTACCTGTTGGATTCTTGGGTAAATCAAGTAAAGTTACAACACCGGCCGCTAATGTTGCGTCAAAAGTGGATGACATAGCAGGGGCTGCAGGGGTGGAACAGACAGTATATCGTGTTTTTGGTGGAGATGCTCGAGCGCAGGGTTATTCTTGGACAACAGTCAATCCGGAATCTGTAAGTGATTTTAGAAACCTTGCAGGCTTACCTTCTGGAGGAGCAAGCGGAGCAACGAATACAGCGGATTTTATGATTAAGGGTAGCGTAAATACTAATAGTATAATAAAATCAAGGGCGGCATTGCCATTAGACGGTAATGTAGGTGGACTTCCAGAACTTATTATTGATCCCAAAAACGTCCGAATAACAGACTTTTCAGTACTTAAGCCATAACTAATTCTTAAAATGAGCAATCAATATGCTGGCATGACCGTCAATGAGAGACTTTATGTAAGCGGCCTTATGGATGAGTTTGATAAAGCCGTGGAAGGGAAAGATATAGATAAGATTCTGCAAATTCTTAAAGCAGTTGGGATTACGGATAATTCTTTAGTAAAACCGATTCTGGATCACTTTGGACTGCCTTTTTATAGTGATGAAGGGACGGATTAAAGTTTTGTCTTCACTTTTTAAGCCCCGGCATGCCGGGGCTTTTGCTTTTTGTTCTTCCTAATTTGAGATTTGATGAGCTAAAGATAACCAATCAGAGAATTGTACCATGACAAAAGGTAATAATATCCTCAGAGGCAAAGAGTTAAATGCAAAGTTGAAATCCCTTACAGAAGCGGGAGGAGATGAAGATTGGAATATATATTACGTTGATCCCGAAGGAGCTAAATGGTGCAAAAGTTATCCGAACTCTGGATATCATGGAGGTGGGGAACCGGAATTGAGACAGGTAGAAAAGTTTCCTTGGGATACTAATGAAATTCAATAACCTCTATAGTGTAGCATTGAAGATTATCACCTGAAAGCCTGTTTGGTTTTAAAATTTTGGATGTAGGTATCAATTACGTTGAACAGGACGTTTTGGGTATCTGCATCCAATTTTTGTATGTCGTTGATACGCTGCACGATCTGCTTGTCATAGGAGGCGTTTTCCCCTTCCCCG
>MEDT01000194.1 GCA_001724175.1 Cytophagaceae bacterium SCN 52-12
AGCACCGAAGCCTGAGCCCGCCACAGTGGAAACATAGGCCGTATTCAGCAGCCAGAGCGAGAAATCGTCGGAGTTACGGATAGTAGTGGTGCCATCTGATTTTCCGTAATAAGCGCTTACATCAGGAAAGGCGTAGAACGCGCCGTCGGGCATGTTGACTTTGAACCCGGGAATTTCCCTCAGCAGGCCTACCACCAGGTCGCGCCGCCTCCTGTAAGCTTCAGTCATGGCTTTGGATGCCTCAAGAGGTCCGTTGTAAGCAGCAACAGCAGCTTTCTGGGCTATGGAATTCGTGCCGGAGGTAACCTGTCCCTGCAGCTTTTCCACACCGTCTGCGATCCACTTGTCGGCCGCAATAAAGCCGATACGCCAGCCGGTCATAGCGAATCCCTTCGCAACACCGTTTACGGTCACGACCCTGTTTTTTAATGCCGGGATCGAGCCAAGGCTGAAATGGCCTTCATTCGTAAAATTGATATATTCATAAATTTCGTCCGCTATGACGAAAATGCCTTCATGCTTCGCCAGCACGGCTCCCAGGGCTTCCAGCTCGGAACGGGAATAAACCGATCCGGTCGGATTGTTCGGGGAAGCGTACATCACCACCTTTGTGCGCGGGGTGATAGCCGCCTCCAGTTGTTCAGGGGTCACCTTGAAGTTGTTATCGAAAGCCCCGTCCAGGATAACGGATTTCCCTTCTGCAAGCTTCACCATCTCCGAATAACTGACCCAGTACGGAGCAAGGATGATGACTTCGTCACCCGGGTTGACCAGGACCTGGATCGTGTTGGCCAGCGAATGCTTCGCCCCGGTGGAAACCACGATATTTTCCGGCTTCCAATCGATATTGTTTTCCCGCAGAAGCTTATCGGCAATGGCCTTCCGCAGATCGGGATAGCCTGCTACGGGAGAGTAGCCATGAAAACCATCATCAATAGCCTTCTTGGCTGCTTCGCAGATATGCTCCGGCGTTTTGAAGTCCGGCTCACCGACACTCAGGCTGATCACCTTATGCCCCTGCGCAGCGAGCTCACGGGCTTTCTTGGTCATAGCAAGGGTGGATGATTCTTCAAGAGCATTGATACGTTCGGCCAGGTATTGACCGGCTGCGGCACTGGATGACATAAGTATTGAAATATTTAAATTGCCTGGAATAATCACTATGATTAAAATCGTGCAAAGTTAAGGGATTTCTTATCAGGATGATTGACATTCCCGCCAAAAACATGGGAGAATCAACATTCTTCCGGTTATATTCATTGTGCTTCCAACCCGCTGTAAAGCTCCAGGAGGCGGGGATCTCTCTCTCCGTCCCGGATTTCTTCCAGCAGCTCCTTTATTCCCGGCTGGTCATCAAACCATCCGAGCAGCTGGTAGGCGCCGTAACGTACGGACAAGGCGGAGTGGCTCCGTGCGAGTTTTTCCAGGAACCCGATCCCCTGCTGCTGTATGGCGTGCTCAGAGCGGATGAGATACTTTCCAAAAGCCTGCATAAGCGTGTAGCAGCCGGATGGATTGAGCCTGTTCATCATCTCTTTGAACCAATCCAGGTGCCCGCCGGCCGGGTTGTCGCCGAAGTAATCCCCGACCGCTGCCGCAACGGCCTCATTTGCCACATTTCTGAAGCGGTTTACCACCGCCTGCATATTTTTTGGAGACCCTGTCCTGGCCAGGAGACCGATCGCAGTGGCCACGACCGCGTAGGAGCTGTCCTCCAGGGCCTGTTTTATAAGCGCTTCGTAATTTGGAATCCCTGTTTTCTGCAATGCCAGAAGGGCTTCCCCGCGGACCTGCGGGCTGGGATCGTGCTTCGCGAGCGAGATAAGCCTGCCGGCCTCTTTTTTTATCGCAGCGTCATTTTCCGACAGCTGGAACAATGCTTCCTGCCTGATTTTCCAGAAAGCATCTCCCGTTGCCGACAGCAGCGCTTCCCGTATCGCCGGTTCTTTTAAAAACGTCCCCAGTTGCCGGAGCGCTTCATACCGCGCCGGGAACCTGTCGGAATGCCGCAGCTGGTATATCCATTCTTCTTTTGGCTTTTCGTGCTTTACCACTCCAAGCAACTGACATTCTCCGTCAAACAAAACCAGGTCAGGGGCGCTTTCCAGAGTAAAGGAGAATTCCTGGTCGGTTTTGTCGATCACCACGGATTTCCGCAGCTTCCTGCCTTTTACCCAGATGTCCAGATGCACAGGCAGCCGGTAAGACGTGTTTTTCAGGGTATCCTGAAGCTGTCTTACCCGTAAGACCAGCTTATTGGGGGCAGGCAGGTAATGATGGGATATGGCCAGCTCCGGATGACCGGGTTTTAAAAACCACTGGTCAAAGAACCAGTTCAGATCCTCCCCGGTAATTTCTTCGAATGCCATGCGCAGATCGGCGAGCTCGGCAGTGCCGAACTGCTTTCTCTTCAGGTAGAGCGAAAGGGAGGAAAAGAACGCTTCGTCACCGGTATAAGTGCGCAGCATGTGCAGGATACGGCCGCCTTTCGCGTAGGAATGGCTATCGAACATGTGATCCGGGTTCTGGTAGAAGTACCGGATCATGCTGACGTTTTTGTGCCGGGACTCGGAAAAATATTCCATCGTCTCCAGGCAGGCAGACCAGTCGGCTGCTTCTTTCCCGCGCCGGTGTTCTTCCCACAGGTATTCGGCATAATTGGCAAAAGATTCGTTGAGAGGAAGCTGTCCCCATTCCTCGCACGTTACCAGGTTCCCAAACCAGTGATGCGCCAGCTCATGCGCGATAAGCGCATCGGAATCGCCGTCCAGCAATTCCCGGTCCGTCATCTGGGTTTCTTCCTGCATAACAGTGACCGTGGTGTTCTCCATAGCACCCGACACAAAATCTTTTACCACGACCTGTGCGTACTTTTCCCATGGATAAGGAACTCCGAAGCGCTTTGAAAAAAAGGATATCATTTCAGGCGTGCGTCCGAAGATGCCGGAAGCATAGGGGGCGTAGGCAGAGTCAAGGTAATAGCTTACTTCCATCCCGTTTTCTGCCTTGTCAGCGGTTTTTGAAAATTCTCCTACGGCGATCGCCGCCAGGTAAGGAGCGTGGGGCAGTGACTGGCGCCAGTGATCCGTACGCATGCCGTCCGGGTGTTGTATCTGTCCGACTAGAAGGCCGTTGGAAATTGTCAGCTGTTTGTTTTCTACCGTCAGGTAAAAATCCTGCGTGAATTTTTCATTCGGCGCCTCTATGGTAGGAAACCAGGAAGAACCGCCGGTGGTTTCTCCCTGCGTCCATAGCTGTCGCGGCTTATAAGGATCGGAGCCGTCGGGGTTGATGAAATAAAGCCCTCTGTCGACGGGTGCGCCTCCGAAATCCAGTTTTGCGGCATTGCGGGGCCTTCCTATGTAGCGGACAACTAAAAAAGCGGTGTCATGCCTGCTGTAGGGCTTATCCAGCGCTATCCTCAATTGTAACCGATCGTAGGAATACTTCAGCGGCATCCCTTTGAGATTTTCGAAATCTTCAAAGGCAGCGGGTAGTCGCTCCGCCAGGTGCACTTCCTTTATTTCGAAAGCACGTGCATCCAGTATGACCGAGTCCAGAGGGTAGAAATGAGGCTTGAAGGCAAGTACTGCATGACCCGCTACTTCCTCGTTCTTCCAGTCGAACGAAAGCCTGAGACTGGTGTGCAGCAAGTCTGTCGTTCGTGTAGCAGCGGGGCGATAGGGCCCGTCGGGAGAAACAAAGCCCGGAACTCTCCGGTGCGTACTATCTTCAGTCGCCTGCCAGGCCAGAAGGTCTTTGTCCGGGAAAAACAGGGCAAGCAGAAGCAGGAAAAGGCAGGCCGGTTTCGCTAAGCGAAGACCCGGCGCGGGAGAGCGATCTGACTCAGGACTTGAATGCATAGGGAGTTTGGCGGGCGGCCTTTATCGCGGGTACAAAGGAGACGACGATCGTGATCAGGATGATGACAACGGCCGTCAGAAATATGTCGCCCCATTGCAATTGTACAGGATAGGCATCTACCAGCGCTGTTTTCATTCCCATCGAGACAAGACCGTATTTTTTCTGAGCCCAGCAAACAGCGATCCCTGCCGCCAGGCCAATACCTGCGCCGGTGAACGCCACAATGTTGCCGACTGCTATAAAAATTCGGCGGATCAGCGACGGCTGCGCTCCCATTGCAAAAAGAATAGCGGTATCTCCTTTCTTTTCGATCGTGAGCATGCTCAGCGAAAAGAAAATATTGATAGCTGCTACGAGTATGATCAGGGATAGCGTAACGGTCACAAAGAGCTTTTCGACTTTGATAGCACGCAGCAGGTCGGCGTTCTGCTCGTCCCGGTTTAAAACAGTGAAGCCGGCGCCAAGCGTTGACCGGAGCTGACGCATTACGCCCGTCTCGCTGGCATCGTCTGTGAGGATAATCTCGAGGGCAGACCTTTCATTTTGCAATCCCATCAGCGATTCCGCAACCTCGATAGGGACAAAAACAAAATCATCGTAGCGGCTTTCTATAAAAAAAGTCCCCCCGGGGATCACCGAAACCTGGTTAAACGCTTCAGCATTATTGAAATTCAGCGTTTTCCGGTCGCTGCGCGGGTACCAGAGCTCAAAAGGGATAAATGTATCGCGCAATGATACGGAAAGCGCATTCCTGATCCCGTCGGAAATAAGGGCAAACCTGGTACCGTTCGGGCCGGTCAGCTTCAGCGAGCCTTCCAGCAGGGTTGTGTCCATCTGTCGCCGGTATTGAAAGGTGCTGTCAACTCCTTTCAGCCTCACCAGCACCTGCTGTCCGTCGTAAGAGGCCAGTGCGTTGTCTTCCAGGACCTGCGTAACAAAGCTGACCCCGTTTGTCTTCCGGATGGCCGTCAGCAGGGAGTCGGACATTTTAAACTTCCGGCCTTCCGCTGGAGAAACCCGGATATCAGGATCGAAAGACTTGAAAATCTGCCGGTTCAGGTCTTCCATGCCGTTAAAAACCGACAAAACGACTACCATCGACATGGCCCCTACGCCAATCCCGATCATAGCGATCAAAGCTATGACGCTGATGAAGCTTCTTTTACGGTACGAAAGAAAATAGCGTAATGCGACCCTGTACGAAAGATCCATCTTAAGGACGGTGACGAGCTAAAGTTTGTAGTCCCCTTCGGTACCATCCTCACCCGGAGGCGGGATGACGAGCCCGGAGAAGATCTTATCCATTTTTTCTACATACTCCAGGGTATCGTCGAGGTAAAGATGCAGTTCGGGAACGATGCGCAGCTGGTGACGTACACGCAGTCCTAATTTTTGCCTGAGGAATTTGCTGTTTTCTTTGAGCGCTTCCAGCACGCTTTCCTTCTTGCTGTCGGGCAGGATGCTTATATAAGCGCGCGCGATGCTCAGGTCAGGAGACATCTTTACACCGGTTACGGTGATTAATGCTCCATTAAGCAGGTGTATAGCCTCCTTCTGGAATATATCCCCCAGATCCTTCTGGATCTGACGCCCTACTTTTTGTTGTCTTTTAGATTCCATATTCTTAGGTTAGTTCACCCGTGCTACGCTGCGCTTATTCCGGGGCTCCCGGGGCCGCGCTGCGCTCACCCGGGGTTATGCATATGTCGCCCCTGCGGGGCTTCTGGTGGTTACTCCAGATTCCCGATAAGCGCCGGGATGCATCAGGCTATCGCCACACTCTCATCATCTCATTCGCAAATATCCGTACTTATTTTGTTAATGTTATGCGGCCGGGCGTATTTTCGCAGGTTGAAGCATTAAACGTATCCGAAGCGCTTGCTGTTCCTTTTCAGAAATACGAAAATATTTCAGGTTGTCCTGCTGGCGTCTTTTTTCCTGGCCATCAGGCTGCCGGTTTATTTGTCAGATGCCCCGCTTCTGATCTCCGAACTTGGATGGATGCTTACCGGGGAGCAGCTGAGCAAGGGGTTTATGCTGTACCGTGACATATGGGAGAATATCAGCGTGCTGTCGGGGATGGTATACTGGGGACTGGATGTGCTCTTCGGCCGGTCGCAGGCGGCTTACCATGTTGCGGCCTGTGCGATAGGCCTGTTCCAGGTGTTCTATTTCAACTATCTCTGCAACAGCCGGGATTTCTTCCCGGAGGCGACGAGCATACCGGGTTTGGTATATGCCGTTTTGCTGAACCTGTCTTTCGATATGTTTACCCTGTCGCCCATGCTGATGGCTACCAGCTTCCTGCTGATGGCCATAGGGGTGATAGCCAAGATGATCGACAGGCCGGAAGTGTCTGACGAAATTTTCGAAGCAGGTATCTACATCGGGATAGCGACCCTTTTTTATCTCCCCGCCGCGGTATTCTATATATGGGCGTTCCTGATGATGATCTTTTATACGGGAGCTACGTTCAGGCACCATATGATCGGGCTGTTCGGATCTGGATTCCCGCTTTTGATGGTGGCGCTCATCTTCTTTCTGAATAATGCAATTGAAAGCCTCAACCGCAGCCTCTTTACGACTGCCATACAGATAGACGGCCTTGAAGCTTCCGAATTATTCCCCTTCCTGATGTATATGCTTTTCTCCACCGGGCTGGGAATAGCCGGTTTCCTGAAGCTGTTCGGATATAATCGCTTTACGCATTACCAGACCAGGATACAGCAGGTAATGGCTTTCTGGTTTATCCTGTCGGCGTTTACCGTCATTTTTATGGACGACCTGGCTCCGATGAATTTCCTGGTTTTCCTGCCGGCAGTGGCCTATTTTGTAAGCTGGTTTTTCCTGAGCTTCCGGAACCAGGCACGAGCCGAGGGGATTTTTCTGGCTTACTTTTTATTTTCAGCTTTTGTTCTCTACCAGGATGTTTTTGGTTTTATACCGGGCCTGAAGACAGGAAACCTGGAAAAGAAAGTAGCGAAAGCCGCGCTTCTGCCCGGGGAGATCGACGGGAAGAAAATATTGGTGCTGGGAGAGGATGAAGGAGAATATCTCAACAATTTTGCGGCTACCCCCTATCTCAACTGGTCATTGTCGGTCTACGATTTTGAAAACCTCGATAGCTTCGAGAGCGTGATCCACATCTATAATAATTTTGAGAAAGACCCGCCCGAATTTGTAATCGACAAGGAGGGAATAATGCCGAAGCTGCTGGAGCGCATACCGAAGCTCAAAGAAAGGTACAGGCCTACGAAATGGAAGAACATTTACCAGCGGATCTGAGCGTCCTGCTCCGGTTCCCTTTTTCTGCGGAAGAATAAGGAGAAAACTTCGATTGACGTGCTTTTAGTACAAACTTTCTCTGATTACTTTTCAAAATACGATTAACAGCAGGGCTGATGGCACATAATCCTCTTCCTTCTTCCGGTAAACCCGGCGCGAATCCCGGCGACGGCGCGAACTACGGTTTCGCTATGGCGCTTGTCACAAGCCTTTTTTTCCTCTGGGGACTGGCAAACTCCCTTAACGGCACCCTTATCAAGCATTTTCAGACTGCATTGAACCTCAATCGCGGGCAGGCAGGGTTTGTCGATTCCGCATTCTATATCGGATATTTCCTGATGGCCGTTCCCGCAGGGCTCTTTATGGCCAAAAGCGGATTCAAGAAGGGGATCCTGGCCGGGCTGATCCTCTACGCGCTTGGGGGAATCCTGTTTTATCCCGCAGCCGAGATGCGGTCCTATGGCTTTTTCCTTTTTGCCTTGTTTACCATAGCCTGCGGCCTGGCTTTCCTGGAAACGGCGGCCAACCCGTATGTGACGATTCTCGGGGACCCGGCCAAAGCAGCCAACCGCATTAACTTTGCACAATCGTTCAACGGGCTGAGCATCATAATGGGTCCTCTTATCGGCGGGCTTTTTATTTTTTCAGACAAAGCATATACCAACGAAGACCTGGCGGCTATGCCTTTTGCAGAAGCGGAGGCGATCAGGATACATGAGGCCCAGTCGGTACAAACTCCCTACCTGATCATAGCCGGTGCGGTGATCCTGGTAGCCTTGTTGTTCGCGCTTACCAAAATGCCGGAACCTGCGGCTGAAAGTGAAGCCGGCGAAACGGACGGATCAGAAGGAATAGGCGCGCTGCTGAAAAAAAGTCATTTGGTGCTGGGCGTGCTGGCGCAGTTCTTTTATGTCGGGGCGCAGGCCGCTTTGTGGGGATATTTTGTCGATTATAAAATGCTGCTTTCCCCTGACCAGGACCTTGGGGTCGCCATCGGCTTCGGGAAATTGATGGCCGCGCTCACCGGCGGTAATCCGGAGATGTCGCCTGTACAGATTGCGAGCTTTCATGCTTCCTTTGCATTGATCATATTTATGATCGGCCGCTTCGTAGGTACTGCCCTGATGAACAAATATCGCTCCCAGGATTTGCTGGCGGTATATGCGCTGGCCTGCGCGGTATTGCTCGGGGTCGGCATGGTTACGGAGGGGCTGACGGCCGTCCTGTCGATTATGGCT
>MEDT01000195.1 GCA_001724175.1 Cytophagaceae bacterium SCN 52-12
AATTTTAGGCTGTTTCAACCAAAACGGTCGTCATGATACAGGCAGCCTTTGTGTGAAGACAAACACTCAACGTAGCATTCATGAAAAATACTGTCATAGGCTTTTCTCCGGCCAAACCTGCTCAATTACTTTAAATTCTGTTTCTTTTTAACTGAATGAACTTTTTCCAGCTTCCCCGTTGGATCGAACCGAACCTTTACAGCAACAGGCGGTTCTCCGACTTTACGCCTTACGAGATCGAAGCGCTCAGGCAAAAATTAAAACCATTCAACCCGCCCGACCCGGAAATTTCGGTCGTTATCCCGGCCTGGAATGAAGAAAACAATATTTACCGGACCCTCTCCTCGCTGGCCGGCAACCGTCCGCGCCTCCCTACCGAGATCATTGTCATCAACAATAATTCGACCGACGGTACCCAGCAGGTCCTGGACGCCCTGGGTGTAAAAACTTATGTCCAGACGCTTCAGGGAACACAGCACGCACGCCAGATGGGATTGGAAAAAGCAAAGGGAAAATATCATTTATGCGCGGACTCTGATACTATTTACCCTCCGGAATGGATTAACTGTATGATTCAACCTTTGATGACCGACAAGCGCGTTTCCTGCGTGTACGGAAACTACGCTTTTCTGCCTCCGGAGGGCCGGAACCGGCTGGGACTCGCCCTTTATGAGCTGGCGGGAGAAGTGGTCATCAGGCTGCGTCAGCAGGGAAAAGAGTTTGTAAACGCTTACGGCTTCAACATGGGCTTTGAAACTCAGAAAGGACTCCTGAGCGGGGGGTTCCTGATAAGCGGAAGCCGGAAATACGACAACATTAAAGGAAGTGATTTTGTAAATGAAAGCGAGGACGGACGAATGGCGCTCAACCTGATGTCCTTCGGCCGGCTTCACAGGGTAACATCAAAAAAAGCAACGGTATTTACGTCTTCGCGCCGGCTGATGGACGACGGGAGTATCTGGAAGGCTTTTATGAACAGGTTCAGAAGACAGCTCGGAAACAAATAAAAAACTCGAAACAAATCAATACGACAGCCTAATCAATTGCCTCCCCGGTATGAGTCATAAAGACAATATCACGCTCATAGTAGCAACCGACAACTTTTATGCGATTCTGCTCGGTGCTCTCATCAAATCGATAGAAGAAAATCACAGGACGACGGAAAAAATCGACCTTTATATCATAGACGACGGAATTTCGAAAGCGAACCGGGAAAAATTAAGCCAGTGCGCCACACCCTCTGTCACTACGCTTCACTGGTTTAAAAGCCACGAGGTCCTGCCGGCCGGCATCAGGATCCCGGTCGACAGGTCCGCCTTCCCTGTCACGACTTACCTGAGACTATTTGCGCCCTATCTCATCCCCGCCGATGTACGCAGGTTTATTTACCTCGATGTCGACATGATCGTGCTGGAAGACATCTCAAAGCTCTGGCACACCGACCTGCAAGGCAGGCTGTTCGGAGCCGTGCAGGACTTATCCAAAACTGTAGGGTCGGGTTGGGGAGGTATACCTAACTACGAAAAATTCGGTTTCCACCCCGATGATCTTTACTTCAATGCCGGCCTGCTCGTAGGCGACCCCGTCAGGTGGCGGGAGGAAGATGTTTCGAACAGGGTTATTAAAGCCCTGTTCGACAATCTCAGCGACGTAGACATGGCAGACCAGTACGGGCTCAACGTGGTTCTGAACAATCAATGGCTGCCGCTCGATGAAAGATGGAACGCGTTCTCCGTTCTCGATATCAAGGACCCCTACCTGATCCATTTCCTGGACATCAAACCTATTTTCAAAACCTACCGGGCCAACACAGCCTACCGTGAAGAATTTTATAAATACCTGCGCCTCACGCCCTGGAAAGACTTCAAGCCTATTGGCGACTACCACCGGCTTGCCAGAAAAGCATACAACAAGCTAAAAAAGAACATATTAGGATTTCTGAAATAACCCCGCATCATGTATTTCCCGGAAGTTACCCTGCTTGTTACCCATTATAACCGGAGCGCTTCGCTTGAACGGCTGCTGGCAAGCTTTGAGCAGCTTGGCTGCCGTTTTGAAAACATAGTCGTGTCGGACGATGGCAGCAGGCCCGAACACCTGGGGCACCTCCGGTCCCTGCAAGCTCTATACGCTTTCAACCTGGTGACCACGCCGGTCAACAAGGGGCTCGGGAACAATATCAACAAAGGCCAGGATGCCGTCACAACGCCTTATACCCTGTATGTCCAGGAAGACTTTGTACCGCAGGCCATTTTCCCCCGCGTATTCTCCGACGCAATGGCGCTGATGCAAGAAGACCAGGGGCTGGACGTCGTCAGGTTTTATGCCTATTTTCCTTACCCGTTTTTAAAGCCTGTCAGGAATGGATTTTCAGAAATGATCTTTAAATGGACCCTCCCCGGATACAGGAAATTCTATTACTACAGCGATCATCCCCACCTCAGGAAAAACAACTTCTTCTCCCGGTTCGGCCGCTACAAAGAAGGGATCAAAATAGACGCCACCGAATACAGAATGATGATGTCTTTCCTGGCCAACAAGGGTAAAGCGCTCTTTTACGACAACTATACTACCGTTTTTGAACAAATCAACTCTACTTCCGAACCAAGCACCGTCAAGCGTAATTTCTGGCGGGAATCCGGGAATCCGCTGATATCCGTCATCAGGGATCTATACCGCCACACCCGGTTTAACCTGGATTACCTGTTTACCAGGAGGCTTTGAATCCTGATTATTCAATTATCAATCTCAACGTTTTATGAAAAATTTTACTCTGTTTTTTTTATCCCTTCTGATTGCTCTGGAGGGGTTCTCCCAATCCCCGGTACCTCTCCCGGGCCGCATAGAAGCCGAAAGCTTTACGGCCAGCAGCGGGGTAACGCCTTCCGGCTCGAGCGAGGAAGGCAGCATGCAGATAGGCTGGATGAGCGACAGCACCTGGATGGAATATGCCGTTTCGGTTCCTTCGGCGGGGTACTACAAATTCGAGTTCCGCGTAGCCAACGGCTTCAGCGATGACGCTACGCTGCAAATCCGCAACACGGCAGGCTCGGTACTGGCGCAGACGGGCGTACTGCGTACCGGGGGAATGAATGAATGGAAAACTACCGCGTTGCTTACCTGGCTCCCCGCAGGCAGCCAGACCCTGCGTCTTTTTACCTATAAGGGCGTTTTCAGCCTCAACTGGTTTGAGGTGAGCCAGTCCTTGAAGCCCGTTCCCGGCAGAACGGAAGCAGAAGACTTCGATCTTTCATACCAGGTAAATACGGAGAATACTTCCGATACCGGCGGAGGGCTCAACGTCAATAACATCGATGACGGCGAGTGGATGGATTACCTGGTCAGCATAACAGAAACGGCAGATTATACCTTTCGTTTCCGCATCGCAAACGCGTATGGCTACGGTATCATCAAAGTGATCAATCTCCAGGGAGATACCCTTGCGACCGTCAGCGTACCCCAAACCGGCGGCTGGCAGAGCTGGAGCTCGATCGAGACGACGGCTTCCCTGGCTGCCGGCCAGCAGGTTCTCAGAATTTTTGCTGAAAGGGGTACTTTCAACTTCAACTGGTTTGAAACTGAACGTAAACTCCTTCCCACGGTCATTGATTTTCCGAGCCTGCCGGTGAGGCTCCTGAGCGATGGCCCGCTTACGCTCAATGCATCCAGCAACAATACGGAGAGCCCCGTTACTTTTTCTTCTTCCGACACCACCGTCGTGTCGGTCACTTTTGAAAACGGCTCCTGGAAAGCCACTCCCCTGCAGGTGGGAAGCGCCACGATAACGGCCTCCCAGGCCCAGAGCGCACATTTCCAGGCAGCCACAGCTTCGCAGCTCCTTCAGATACTCGCGCCACCTTCCTACCTGTCGCTGCCCGGCCGGATACAGGCTGAAGACTTTTCTGCATCGAGCGGCCTCTCTGCCGGCAATACCTCCGACGACAACGGGAACCAGGAAATAGGCTGGATAGGCGACAATAGCTGGCTGGATTACCCGGTCAATGTCCCTGCATCAGGGTATTATACCTTTAATTTCAGGGTAGCCAACGGCTTCAGCGATGACGCCATGCTCCGGGTACTGTCTGGCGACAGCACCGTGCTGGGCCAGCTCGCGGTTCCGCGGACGGGCGGCATGAACAACTGGAAGACCGTGCCGGCGATGGTCTGGCTTTCTTCGGGCAACCAGGTGCTCCGGATTTCCATTCCCAAAGGGCTCTTCAGTCTCAACTGGTTCGAGGCGCAGCAGAACATCAAGGCCATCCCCGGCCGTATCCAGGCAGAGTCTTTCGACCTGGCTTCAGATGTAGGCACCGAAAATAACGGCGATCAGGACAACGGGATAAACGTCCATTCCATCGACGATGACGACTGGATGGAATATAATGTGTCGGTAGCCCAGGCAGGAAGTCACATTTTCAATTTCCGTATCGCCAATGCATACGGATACGGCATTATCGAAATCAGGAACAGCAATGGTACGGTCCTTGGAGAAGTGAATATCCCGCAAACCGGCGGATGGCAAAGCTGGAGCAACATCAGCACGACCGCGATATTGCCTGCCGGGAACCAGCTTTTACGCCTTTATGCCAAAAGGGGAACCTTCAACTTCAACTGGTTCGAAGTGACCTATGGAAGTATTCCGCAAACGGCTTCGGTGATCGGGTTCCCTGCACCGGCCAGCCTGGAGGCGGGATCCGCCGCCGTTGACCTCGGCATTTCAAGCAACAACACCGAAAGCCCGGTACAGGTCGTCTCGTCCGACACATCCATAGTAGCGGTTCATCTCTCCGGCGGAACGTGGTATGCCACGCCGGTAGCGGCAGGAACCGCCACCCTTACCGCTTCGCAGGAGGAAAGCACGCATTACCTGGCGGCAGAAGCAGTCTCCAGGATCCTCACCGTCCTGCCGTCCAGCAGCTCTAATGCTCAGAAAATCACGCTGGACCCCGCAAGGTGGTATGTTCTCAACAATGCAGAAAACGGGCTGCACGACTTTTTCGACGGGATTACAAACGAGAACGTACATATAGGCTGGGGAATGGTACTGGATGAGTACGAGGCGTGGTACCCACTCCACGACGACGAAACGATGACCATCGAGCGGATCAGGATGTTTGATTTCGAAGGGATATTTACGGATAAGCCGATGACGATATCGGTGATCAACGACCAATGGCAGCGCATCCCGATCGCCACTTTTACGGGAGAAAGCTACGGTTCCTGGACAGGTCCCTACCCCGACCGCAACACCGGCGGCGATGCGCGCTTTAACCTCGACTCGGCCGTTACCAATATCCGTTACCTGGTACTCACCATCAGAAGCGGCATGCCCACCGAACTTGAGCTCTACGGAACCCACACCCCCGGAACAGCCCCGTCACCCGTTGCCGGACCTGCGCCGGCCAAGTTGAAAAACATGCTGGGTGTCAATGCTTACGAATGGAACTTCCAGGATGGCAATACGCCCTGGCAGATCAACGAGGACAAAATGGAAATGGTGAAAAGCTTCTCCGGCATCCGTCATTATATAGATTGGGAGAAGCTTGAATCGTCTGAAGGTGTGTACAGCTTCAACCCGACCCTGAGCGGGGGCTGGCATTACGACCAGATCTATGAAAGATGCCAGCAGGAAGGCATCGAGGTGCTGGCCTGTATCAAGACCCTTCCCGGATGGATGCTCAGCTCGTACCCGCAAAATATAAGAGATCATGAAAATATACCGGCATTGTACGGAAGCGATATTACAATGCCCCAATCTTACGTGCAGCAGGCGCGGATAGCATTCCAGTATGCGGCGCGTTACGGCAGCAACGCCCAGGTAGACTCTACCCTGCTGAGTGTTTACGACACACCCCGGTGGCCGGGCGACAATCCCAATACCATTAAAATCGGGACGGGGCTGGTCAAATACATGGAATGCGATAACGAGCGCGATAAATGGTGGAAAGGCCGCCCCGCCTACCAGACAGCACGGGAAGATGCGGCCAACCTCTCCGCCTTCTACGATGGCCATAAAAATAACATGGGGCAGGGCGTCGGGGTAAAAAATGCCGACCCCGCCATGAAAGTAGTGGTGGCCGGGCTGGTTTCCGGGCCGGAGTACATCCGTGCGATGGTCGACTGGTGTAAGGAATTCCGCGGCTATAAACCCAATGGCGAAGTAGACCTCTGCTGGGATGTGATCAACTACCACATTTACACCGACAACACTTCGTCGTCGCAGAGCGGTACGTCCGACAGGGGGGCCGCCGTAGAGGTGACCAACGCAGACGTCAAGACAGATGCATTCGTAAAGGTCGCAAACGAGCTTTGCTACGGTATGCCGGTATGGATAACGGAGACAGGATTCGATACGCACCAGGATAGCCCGCTGAAAGCAATACCTATAGGAAGTAAGTCCGCGCTCCAAACCCAGGCCGACTGGATACTCCGTATGTCGCTGTTTTCTGCGAGGCACGGAATAGGCAAGGTCTTCTTCTACCAGATGTTCGACGATAATTCTTCGGGAGGCATCTTCGCCACGTCGGGACTGATCGATGGGTCCAACCTTACCCGCCGGCCTTCGGCAGACTTCCTGTACCAGACCAAAAAGCTGTTCGGAGAATATCATTTCGAAGAAACAATGTCGCAATACCCGCTGGTCGACCGCTACGAGCACAATGGAGACGATATGTACGTACTGGTCATGCCGACCGAAAGCGGGCTGACGGGCAGTTATACCCTGTCCCTGGCCGGCTATCCCAAAGCCAGAATTTATACGCCCACCGCCGGGCAGGAAGATATGGCGATGCAGGAAGCGGATGTTGAGAACGGACAGCTTACCGTTACGGTTGGAGAAACCCCTGTTTTTGTAGTTCCTTCCTACTCCGATGCCCCGGCAGCCATCCAGGAGGAGCGGAACGCAGCGCTGCTGGTTGAAGACCCGGCAAATCAAAATGCCCGCCGGGAGTTTAGCAGCGAACCCGTGGTATACCCGAATATAGCGACGAGCCATATCACGATCGGGCTTGAAAACGAATCGTCCGGCGATTTGCAGGTCCGCATTTTCGATGCCTCGGTAGGGCGCCTGCATAAGTCAGCAACGCTCCCCGGCTCGCGGATAAACGGGCATCGTATCGATGTTGCGGATATGCCTGCCGGAATTTACGTGGTTGAACTGAAACAGGGTAATGCAATTACGTACCGTAAAATTGTAAAATCAGCCAACTGATCGCCTGCCGGGAAATACAAAGAGCGAATCAGGGCCTGCTTCCCGAGGGGATAATAAGGAAAACATAATTAACCGCAAAGGACACAGCGTACATTGCAAACTATACGCAATTCTCTGTGTACCTTTGCGGTTGAAATACTTTTAGCCCCCTTGATTTATTCAAATGCCCAGCTTCTCCAAATCATTCAAAAGATGGTTTTCCGTGATATGTATTACGGTCGGGATGATTCTCGTCTTCATATCGCTCTACTTCTCTTACACCAGCCTTGAGGAATTAGCCTCTCAGAACGCCCGTGTAAACAATACGATCAACATTCTCAATCAAACCGCCAACTTCGCGCTAAAGGCCAAAGACCTTCAATCCAACGTGCGGGGATATATCGTGACAGGCAACACGGAGATGCTGACCTCCAATCGGTCCCTGGAAAACCAGATATCGGCTATTGGCGACACGCTGTACAGCCTGGTAAGCTATGCCCCCGACCAGACTACAAGGGTTAATGAAGTCAGGGAGATCTCGGCACAGATCATCTCCTTTTCCGAGCATTTAACGGATGTATACCGTCAATACGGTCTCGACAGCGCCGCCGCACTGATCAGAGGCGGTACAGGAATTGCCTTGTTCAAACGATTGGGTGCCAAGATCAGCGAGATCCAGGATATCGAGGGCAGGCAGATGGGGTATCATAAGCAGCTCTCATCGCAAAGCCGGAACCAAACCATATTGTTTATGATCGGAACCGGCATCACCGGCTTTTTCATAACAATGCTGTCGATCGTGTTTCTCTCGAGAGACCAGAGAAGACAACGCGCGCTCAAGCGCGAAATCTACCGGAAGGAACGGATGCTGAACCAGTACATCGAAGCGATCCCGGACGGGGTGATGGTGATCAACAATCAAAAGGAAATCCTGATGCTCAACGACAGCGGCAAAAAAATGCTGGGCGTATCGGGAGATACGCCGCCCGACCTGGAAACCCTCACTACCCAGGTAACCCTGACCGACACAAACGACAGCCATCGCTATAATGCTCACAACCTGAGCCTATCCGCCGCCCTGAACGGAGCCGAGCTTGTGGGCAAAAAAA
>MEDT01000196.1 GCA_001724175.1 Cytophagaceae bacterium SCN 52-12
ATATAATACATGGTATCCCCGGCCGAATTCCAGGCCAGGCCGTTAGAGCATCCTATTTCCGAAATACGGTGGTGCGTATTTCCTTTAGCATCAAGCACGTATAGGTTGCCGGAGATTTCTGTTTCAGGAATATTCATCGTGCCTGCCCAGAAACGCCCCTGCGGATCACATTTCCCGTCGTTGAAGCGGTTTTCGGGCAGGTGGGCTTCAGGGTCTGCTATGAAGCTGGAAGATCCGTCGCTTTCATTGAGCTCATAAAAGCCGTTTTGCATGGCGCCTATGAGTGTATCCCGGTTCGTCAGCGCGACGGCGCCGGTCAGCTGTCCCGTCCGGAAGGAAGAATATCGGGATGTTTCCGGGATAAAAGAATGGACAGTCCCGTTCAGGATATCCAGCCAGATAATCCTTTGTTTTTGCTCGTCCCAGACCGGGCCCTCGCCAAGCAGGCTTTTGTGTTCTGTTACTGTCTGCCAGTTGGAATTAATCATTTTTATTGAACTTTACTTTATTAAAGAAGGCGCTGCACGTTAACGGTACTATAAGGATGCATTGCTTAAAGACTACTGTATTTTGTATTTAAAGGCTACCTCCGGTTATGAATAGTATCACCCCTGCGGGGCTTCTCTTAAGTCAGCAGAGTGGTTCTTCTACCCGGGGGTTACGCTTCGCTTCCGGTTATGAACTGTGTCGTCCCGTGGGCGAGCTGCCGCTTCGGGAGCAGTAGTCTCAGACGGCGGGAGTAGAAGGGCTTCCGCATGAAGGAGAGTCCCGCAGGGATAATACCTGCTTAACCGCCGGTGGAACCGGTGGTCCCGAAGAAGTGCCATATACAGGCTGAAGTCCCTCAGGGACGGCACATCACGGTGACAGCCTAATATTCGCTCTCTCTCTTAAAAGTGTGGCCATGACACCTTTCATTGGGAGTTTTAACGGAATGTCAGTAACTTGCAGCGTGTTGAATAAAGGAGATAGAATGTGATTTTTTTATAAAAAAAGCCTGCTGCTAAGGTTATGTATTTGATTGGATTTGACCTGGGAAGTTCGTCTGTAAAAGCTTCGCTACTGGATGCTGAGACAGGAGAAACGGTTGCTTCTGCGTTTTACCCGGAGACGGAGATGAGAATTGAAGCACCGGAAGCCGGGTTTGCCGAGCAGAGACCGGAATTGTGGTGGGAAAATGCCTGCAAGGCGTCGGGTGAGGTAATGCGGCTGTCGGGCATAGCGGGCAGTGAGGTCAGGGCAATCGGTATTTCCTACCAGATGCACGGCCTGGTAGTGGTGGACAGGAACATGAATGTGCTGCGGCCTTCTATTATCTGGTGCGACAGCCGCGCGGTAGAGATGGGAAACCAGGCCTTTAAAGCGCTTGGCGAAGAACGGGTGCTTTCAAGATTGCTGAATTCGCCGGGTAATTTTACCGCTTCCAAGCTAGCCTGGGTGAAGGCAAACGAACCGCACATCTATGCGGAAGTCCATAAATTCATGCTTCCGGGAGACTACCTGGCAGCGAGGATGACGGGGGAGGTCGTTACCACTCCATCTGGATTATCGGAGGGGGTTTTGTGGGATTTTTCCTCACAATCACCAGCTAATATGCTGCTGGACCACTATGGATTTGATTACAGTCTCCTGCCGGACCTGGTGCCTACCTTCGGCGAGCAGGGGTTCCTGACTCCGGAAAGCGCGCGGCAGCTGGGCCTTGCCGGGGGGACTCCCGTTACTTACAGGGCAGGAGACCAGCCCAATAATGCCTTTTCGCTGAATGTACTGGAGCCGGGCGAGGTAGCCGCTACAGGCGGCACGTCAGGGGTCGTATACGGCGTAAGCGAGCAGGCTAAGTATGACCCGTTATCGAGGGTCAATACATTCCTGCATGTTACCAAACAGGATAGCCTTCCGAGATATGGAGTCCTGCTGTGCATCAATGGAACCGGCAGCCTCAACAGCTGGCTCCGCAACCAGCTCATCCAGGGGCGCCTGAGCTATAGCGAGATGAATGACCTGGCGGCCCTGGCGCCGGTAGGGGCGGAGGGCCTGGTGTGCCTGCCTTTCGGCAACGGAGCCGAAAGGGTATTGGGGAATGCCAGTCCGGGAGGAAGCTTCTACGGCCTGGAATTTAATCGGCACGGGCTTTCCCATTATCTCCGCGCAGCACAGGAAGGAATTGTATTTGCCCTTTACTACGGTATGGAGATCATGAAAGACCTGGGAGTAGAATCCAGGCTTATCAGGGCCGGCGAGGCCAATATGTTTCTGAGCCCCTTATTCCGGCAGACGTTTGCCAACATATCAGGCGCTACGGTCGAGCTTTATAACACCGACGGAGCCCAGGGGGCGGCAAGAGGGGCAGGTATGGGCCTGGGATACTATAAAAACAGGGAAGAGACGTTTCACGGCCTTCAGGCTGTCAGAACGATCTACCCGGATAGTAACGATCAGGCCGTCACGAAAGAAGCCTACCAGAGGTGGAAGGAATTCCCGGCTTACTTATCCAGGCTTTGAATGACCTTCTTCCGGTTGAGCGCCACGCGCCAGAGCACAAAAGGTGAGCCGGCAGCTTCTCCGCACTTCTTAAATAGTACGCTGCCCGGATCGACGGGCGCGTAGTAAACCGTGAGGGTATCATTTATTTTCTGAAGGTTATCTTCCAGGGCGGCGCCGGCGCGCGCCTGGTATGCATATGCTTTCAGGAGATCGGTCTCCTTGGCGAACAGCCGGGAATCGGAAGTGTCTTTTGCGAGCAAAAGCCCGATTTCAGCGCCTGTCCTGAGCTTTATCTCCCCGATCGTACCGAACTTGCCGGGTAAGTTGCATCCCTCTTCCAGCGCCGGATCGTTTTCCAGGGATCTGGTGGCTTCAGCCGCAATTTTCTGCCCGGCAGCGTGCAGCGCAGAAGTTAGCTCGGCATCGGTGATCCGTTTGATTTTTGTGGATTTGATTTCGGACGAAAGCGCACCCGTGTTTTCTACCCTTTCATTCGTGCCGCACCCGTACAGCAGCATCGCCGTAAGCGCAAGCGCTTTGCCGGATAAAGAAGCGGCCGGCCCGGGATTTCTGACGTACCGGGACATCAAACGGCCTATCGACAGGTTGAAGGAAACAGCTTTTTGCGGGGTATAGGAGATAAGCGTGGCCATGGGGACGGAGCAGCGATTGTGTTTACAGTAAGGGGAATTCTACCCCGTAAAAAATCAGGGCTTCCGGTAGAGTAACGAAAAGCGGAATCTCAAAGTTCGGATAGGCCATTCGCTCCAACCGGTTGAAGAATGGCGGCAGCCGTAATTTTGTGAAAATTCGTAACTTTGCGCACCTGAAAGACAAGGGGTGCTAAAGAAACTGCCCTGGTCGGCAGAAAATCCATATATGAGTAGTTTTATCAATAAGCTGGAAGCGCTGAGCGAGCGTTTTGAAGAAGTCGGCCAGCAGATCATGCAGCCGGAAGTAGTCTCGGATTCCAGGCGTTATTCCAAGTTGAGCAAGGAGTATAAAGACCTGGAAAAGATAAATGACCAGTTTAAGCTGTTCCGCAAACTGACTTCCGATATTGCAGGGGCAAAGGAGCTGATAGCCAATGAGAAGGATGAGGACCTGAGGGAGATGGCCAAGGAAGAGCTGAACGAGCTGACGCCGAGGCTGGAGGAGGTAGAAGCGACGATAAAGGAGCTGCTGATACCGAAAGACCCTAACGACAGCCGGAATGTTATCCTGGAAGTCAGGGGAGGTACAGGCGGTGACGAGGCTGCCATTTTTGCGGGAGATCTCTTCAGGATGTACCAGCGGTACATCGAGCGGATGGGCTGGCGGCTTTCTGTGCTCGACTATACCGAGGGCACTACGGGCGGCTATAAAGAGATCGTCTGCAAGGTAGAGGGAGAGGATGTATATGGCAAGCTGAAGTTTGAATCGGGGGTCCACCGGGTTCAGCGGGTTCCCGTTACCGAATCTCAGGGACGGGTACATACTTCTGCTGCCAGCGTAGCGGTTTTGCCGGAGGCTGAAGAGGTCGACATAGACCTGAACATGAACGATATACGTGTGGATACTTTCCAGTCGTCGGGCGCGGGTGGACAGTCGGTAAACACGACCTATTCGGCCATACGGCTTACCCATATTCCTTCCGGTCTTGTGGTGAGCTGCCAGGATGAGCGTTCCCAGCTCAAAAATAAAGAAAGGGCGCTGGGGGTGCTGCGGTCGAGGCTGTATGAAATAGAATTACGGAAGCGTGATGAAGCCATCAGCTCACAGAGAAAAACGATGGTGGGAAGCGGCGACCGTTCGGATAAGATCAGGACCTACAATTATCCGCAAAGCAGGGTGACCGATCACCGCATCGGGTATACCGTTTACAACCTTCCTGCTGTAATGGAGGGAGATATCGGGGATTTTATAGAACAGCTCCGGATCGCGGAAAACACAGAAAAAATGAAAGAGGGCGAAGCCCTCTGAAATATTGCACCGTCAAAACGATGAGGGTGACGTCAGGTAATTAAATCGGGGGCCCGGCTTCGACCAGAGATGCGCAGCCTGGACAGCCCCCTTCCGGCATTTAACGGTAAACACTGTCAGGAGACAGAGGCTCTTAATAAAAATACTCTGTCCAGAATGGGTTGATGGTTGGAACTGAATCTTTCGTAACACCATAACTTAAGCTTCTTGATCTCTTCCGGCATCAACATCCGGATGGCCTTACGCAGCTCTTTTTCAAATAAACGATGGTCAAAACTAACTTTTTGAAGGATTATCTTAATGTATTCCAGCATAGAAGCCATAGCCTTTCAGATTTAATAGTTCGGACAAAGGTTTTGAAATCAGAAATAACGTTGCAATCAAAATGACATCGTAATAAAATAACTAAGAGAGATAATCTCTTATTGTATGGATTAGTAAATATAAATGAAATTATATAGATATTTAAATTTTTTATTGAATATTTTTCTACTGGCGGCACCCGCTTTTGCCCAGGTTCCGGAGGTGCGGGTAGAGGTAGGAGAGACCGAGCTCACAAGCGGCCAGCCGTTTGAGATTAAAGTGGTGGTGAGGAACCCGCAGGACCGCTCGGAAGTGCTTTTTCCCAAGCTGCGCGGCCTGGAGAAAGGGAGCTCTACACGGCTCAGGAGCTCGGCAGGGACGGAAGAAAACCAGGTTCCGCAGGAAGTTATAGTGCAGCAGTATTTTTTTCCCACCGGATACCTGGAGGTACCGGCCAGCGAAGTGACGGTCAACGGATCCCGCTACGCAGTGCCGGCGCTGGTGCTGCGGACAAAAGAAGACCGGAAGGATTCCGTTTCTGCCAGGGAGCTCGAAGCCCTTCAGGACCTTGACGACCAGCTGTCCGATCACCTGGAGAAGGAAGATGTATTTCTTACAGTCCGCCCCAGCAAAGGCAGCGTGTATCTGAGGGAAGGCTTCGGGCTTTACCTTTCGCTTTTCGTCGCAAAGGATGTGAGGCTGTCGATGGAGTTTTACGACCTGGACAACCAACTGAAGGAAATAACCCGGCAGCTGAAGCCTGACGGCTGCTGGGAGGAAAATACATGGATCGACGAGATCGTACCGCGGCCCATCACGCTGCGCGGGAGAGATTATACCGAATACAGGCTTTACCAATCTGTCTTTTTTCCTTTTATCCGGAAGAATGTGAGCTTCCCCGCCATATCCTTAAAAATGAATATGGGCGAAAACGGGGCGGCTGTCCGTACCTTCTATTCCCGGGCGCTATCCGTAGAGGTCAGGAACCTGCCTCCCCACCCGCGCCGGGACGTCGTGGCGGTGGGCAGCTATGAACTGGCGGAATCATTATCGGCGACGGCAGTCGGTGTCGGGCAGCCGTTCAGGTATAAATTCGGCATATCCGGCCAGGGAAATATAGCAGCCATACCGGCGCCTGCGACGATACCTGTACAGACCTTCGAATTTTATCCGCCCGAAGTGAACCAGACGCTTAAGGCGGATCTGAGAACGGTAAGCGGGACGAAAACTTTCGAGTACACGCTGGTGCCCCGGCAAAAGGGATTATTCCCCCTGAAAGGTTATTTTCAATGGATATTTTTCGATCCCGGCCGGGAGGTCTATGACACGCTCCGTTCCGGACGGACGATAGAGGTTTCGGGAGCCGGCGGAGCAGTTGCCGAGTCGGTAGTGCCCATAGGGGAAAACCGGCTGTATGCAAACCTGGAGCAGCTCGATTCACAAGCCGCACAGCGTAATTATAGCGGTATTTTTCGGATTGTAATGAACGTTGTGGTAATTTTGATGCTGTTGTCGGTGCTTTGGGTATTCCGGAAGTAATACCGGCTGCGGCAGTCCGCATCGGACTCTCTTTTTTGTAAAAACGGAGGGTAAAGGATTTTAAAGTTTTCATTATACAAATGGGTAGTATCTACGGGAAAATATTCAGCATATCCACTTTCGGGGAATCGCATGGGGCAGGTATAGGTGTCGTGATAGACGGTTGTCCCGCCGGGGTTTCTTTCGACCCGGAATTTATTCAGAATGAGCTGTCGCGGAGAAAGCCGGGGCAGTCCAGGATAACTACCCAGCGAAAGGAAGCCGATGAATTCGAAGTGCTTTCGGGCGTATTCGAAGGGGTCACCACCGGGACGCCGATCGCGCTGCTGATCCGCAACGAAGATCAGCGTTCGAAGGATTATGCACATATCGCCGACAGGTTCCGCCCTTCCCACGCCGATTTTACTTACGAAAAAAAGTATGGCGTACGTGACTACAGGGGAGGGGGCAGGAGCTCCGCGCGTGAAACTGCCGCGCGGGTAGCCGCCGGCGCCGTGGCAAAGCTGATGCTGCGTGAGCTGGGTGTTACGGTCTCCGCGTTTGTCTCACAGGTCGGGCCTGTCAGGGTAAACAGGCCGTACGGCGAGCTGGACCTTTCGGAAGCAGAGAACAATGCCGTTAGATGCGCGGATCCGGAAGTAGCAGAGGAAATGTTCGATTTTATCGATAGCGTCAGGAAAAAAGGAGACTCGGTAGGAGGTGTGGTTTTTTGCGTGGCAAAGGGAGTTCCGGCAGGTTGGGGAGAGCCGGTATTCGATAAGCTTCACGCCGAACTGGGAAAAGCCATGCTGAGCATCAACGCCGTCAAAGGCTTTGAGTACGGCAGCGGATTCGACGGCGTCGAGATGCTGGGATCGGCTCATAACGACGCATTTTACCAGGATGAACATGGCAATGTAAGGACAAGGACCAACTTTTCTGGCGGCATCCAGGGCGGTATTTCAAACGGGGAGGATATTTATTTCCGGGTAGCATTTAAACCTGTCGCTACGATCATGCAGGACCAGGACAGCCTTAACAAAGCCGGAGAAACGGTGGTAGTATCGGGCAAAGGAAGGCATGACCCTTGCGTTGTGCCGCGGGCCGTTCCCATAGTAGAGGCAATGGCCGCATTGGTACTGGCAGATTTCTACCTGAGAAATAAGACATCGAAGATAACCTAGTTACGACGCTTATGGTACATGTTGATCACCAGCACGATGGCACCGATAAAATTGATCAGCAGGCCCGAAATGAACAGGAGGTTGGTGTACATGCTGTCTTCCGCTTTCAACGCCGCGCCGAATAGGATCGTAAGCGAGCCCAGTAAAATGAGCAGAGCCGCATATCTACTTTTTATGTTCAATAAAAAGCTGGTTTAGTGAAACAAATGAAGGCGACCGGGATCGTTCTACCTTCGTGTCCCCGGTATATTTACCCAAATATAAATATTCTGTTAATTTTTTTGTGCCTGCCCGCTTTTCTTTTTGCGCAGGACAAAAAATTTGAATTTGCCAAACCTCTGATGGGTTCGCAGTTCAGGCTGGTTTTCTACGCTCCTGATGATTCGGTTGCCGTTGCTGCCGCAAAGGCCGTATTCGCACATCTCGGGCAACTGAACGAGGTCATGAGCGATTACCTCGATGGATCGGAGGTGAACAGGCTTTCTGCTCTTTCAGGCGACGGCTATTGGGTAAGACCGGGAGACAAGCTATTCGCTATCCTGGACAGCGCTCAGGTATTGAGCAGAAAAACGAACGGGGCCTTTGATGTGACGATCGGCGCTGTTACGCAGGTGTGGAGGCGTGCTTCAAGGCTGAATCGCTTTCCTGAGCCGGGCGATATCCGCAACGCCCTGAAAAGCAGCGGATACGGTTTAATGGAAATAGACCGTAAAAACCGGCTGGTGAGGCTGAGGAAGCCCGGGATGCGGATAGATCTGGGCGGGATAGGAAAAGGCTTTGCAGCAGATGAGGGCATACGGATGCTGAAGTCAATGGGAATCCTTTCAG
>MEDT01000197.1 GCA_001724175.1 Cytophagaceae bacterium SCN 52-12
ATACCCCCTGCCACAAGCGTAGCCTTGCCGGACTGCACATGCCCGACTTTTTTCCTGAGATTTACGATAACCGGCACGCTGCCGATAATATCGATGACCGAAAACAGGATGAGGGTAACTGAAAGTATCTCTTTAGCGTTAAAATAGTCCATAGGCACCAATGTCTGATGTTTGCAAGATAGTAAAAGAATTCGCGTCGTATCTTTGCACCAGATATGGAAAAATTTGATCCGAAAGCAGTGCTGGGCCAGATCCCTCATCATCCGGGGGTTTATCGCTATTTTAACGACAGGGACGAGATCATCTATGTCGGGAAGGCAAAAGACCTGCGCAACCGGGTAAGCAGCTATTTCGTCAATTCCAACCAGCACAACCGGAAAACGAAACAGCTGGTATTCCAGATAGCCCGCATCGAATTCACGATCGTCAATACAGAGTGGGAAGCGCTGCTGCTTGAAAACCAGCTGATCAAGAATTACCAGCCCAGGTTTAACGTCATGCTCAGGGATGACAAGACCTACCCCTATATCTGCATCACCAGGGAACGTTTCCCGAGGGTGATCAGCACCCGCAAGGTAGATCCGCAGGCAGGTGACTATTTCGGCCCGTTCGCAAGCGTCAGAACGATGCATTCCCTGTTCGATATGTTCAGGGCCCTTTATAAGACGAGATCGTGCCAGCTTCTGCTTACCAGGGAAAATGTAGCGGCAGGCAAATTCAAAGTCTGCCTCGAATACCACATCAACAATTGCAAAGGTCCCTGCGAGGACCTTGTATCGGAGGAGGAATACAACGCCGAAATAGACCAGATACGGCATATTCTGAAAGGCAATCTGGCGCCGGCCGAACAGTATATCAGGATCAAAATGGCTGAAGCGGCCGGGCGGCTGGAATTTGAAGAAGCGCACAGGTGGAAAGAGAAATACGAGCTGCTGAGCGACTACCAGAATAAGACGACCGTTACCAACGCCAGGATCGGGAACGTGGATGTGCTGACTGTCGTCTCCGACGAGGAGTCGGCATATTTTAACTTCATGAAGCTGGTCAGCGGGCGTATCATTGCTACGGAAGCGATGGAAGTACGAAAAAAAATGGAGGAAAGCGACGCCGAGCTGCTGGCCATGGTGCTGGTCGAAATGCAGCAGCGCTACGGCGACGATGCCAGGGAAGTGCTGACGAACCTTCTGCCCGAAGGCGAGCTCAATAAGCCGGTAACGGTGCCCAAGATCGGTGACAAGCGGAAAGTAGTGGAGCTTTCCCTGAAAAACGTGATGTTCTTCCGGCGGGAGAAAGCCGAGCAGCGGGCAGCAGAAACGACCGCCAGCTCCTCAAAAAAGGATCGCGTGCTCATCAAGCTGAAGACCGATCTGCAGTTGAAGTCGCTTCCCCGACACATCGAATGCTTTGACAACTCCAATATACAGGGCACCAATCCTGTCGCTTCGATGGTTTGCTTCAAGAACGCGAAGCCCTCCAAGAAAGATTACCGGCATTTCATGATCAGGACCGTAGAAGGACCGAATGATTTTGCGTCAATGAATGAGATTGTCACGCGCCGGTATACCCGTATCCTGAATGAAAACGAGCCGCTGCCCGACCTGATCATCGTTGACGGCGGCAAGGGGCAGCTCAGCGCGGCCTGCGACGCACTGAAAAAGCTCGGGATCTACGGCAAAGTGCCCATAGTGGGCATTGCCAAACGGCTGGAGGAGATCTATTTCCCCGAAGACAGCATCCCGGTTTATATCGACAAACGATCGGAATCACTCAAGCTCATCCAGCAGATACGGGACGAAGCGCACCGGTTTGCCATCACCTTCCACCGCGACCGCCGGAGCAAGACCAGCCTGGTCAGCGAGCTGGAAGGGATCGAAGGGATCGGCAAGCTGACCGCGACGAAGCTGTTGAAGCATTTTAAATCTGTAAAGTCGCTCAGAGAGCAGACCGTAGATGAAATAGCGACGGTGATCGGGCGGGATAAAGCACTCAAAATCAGGAATCATTTTGAATCGACCGTTGAAGAGTAAAAGGCAAAAAGTACTGACCAAACATCAGGCAATGAATGGGTTTCTGAAGTCAATCAACCGTCTTCAGAGGATATTCAGCAATTAAAGCAGCTACGGGAATATGAAGGAATTCGCTGAACTTCCTGATCATTTTCAGAGACAGCGATTGTTTATAAGACAGCACCTTACTAACCGTTCCCCTATCTCCGTATACTTCTGCCAGATCTTTAGACTTATAGCCAAAATCCCGCATTCTGATCTTTATCAGCTCAATCGGATCAACATCCGGCAGGTCGTTCCTTTTGCTTTCGTACGACGATATCAAATGGGCCAGCAACATTTTTTCTTTATGCTCGGAAGATTCCCTGGAAGCATATTTAATTTCCTGGTAGCGTTTCAGACCGACGTTATAATCTTCGACAGTCTCAAACAAGAACCATTCTCTTTTTAGATTTTCCATATTTCAAACAAGAAATAATCAAACGGTTGAAGCGTCTATTTTATCATACTCTTCATGTGTTCCTATAAATCGCACCTCTACTATCTGATCCTCGTAATCGATTTCTACAACCAGCCTGAACTTATTACCTACAATTTTAAACCTCGCACGACTTCCGGGAATGATCTTAGCTGTGGGAAAATCGGCTAGTACATCTGCTGATTTTCGCCATACCGCCATCCTTACGGTCAATTCCCAGGCTTTTAAGGCCTTCCCGGTACTCGCATGCTTTCTCGCATACTGACTCAGCTTTAACAATTGTATTATTGTCATAACAAACAATAAGTTAATGGAATTCGATTCTCCATCAATCGTAACAACTGCTTTGGATGAATCAATAGTATGTCTTTAAATTCTTACATGCTTTACAAAGATATGAAAAAAGTTGGCAAATAACCAACAAATCCACCCTCTATCTTTGTCGTATGAATCCCTATTTCAAAAAACAACTGGAGCTTCTGAAACTGGAACGAAAAGCAGATGAAGAAACTTTCAGGAAAAGTATAGAATCCACGAACGCACATCAGCAGCGGGAAGCAGGTTTTGCCTGGTATCCCATCGCCATACGCGGCCAGGACACCGGCCGGGGCGGGTATGTTTCGCTGGAAATTGAAAGGACCACCCACCAGCACCTGGTGCACATGCTGCAGACCGGGAGGAAAGCCGAGCTTTTCTCCAATTACGAAAGCGGCATCCCCGGCGTCAAAGGGATCATACAGAGTGTACGCGGCGATCGCCTCAACATGACCTTGTTTACCGACGAGCTTCCCGACTGGACGCGTCACGGTAAGCTGGGGATCAGGTGCCTGTTTGATGACGACAGCTACGACGCGATGGAGCTGGCCCTGAAGACCGCCGGTAACCCGGATACAAAAAACCCACTGATCGATGTCCTCACAGGCAACAGCAGGCCTGTCTTCCGTCCGTTAACTGCTCCTGTGGTAATCCCGGATTTAAACCCGTCACAAAACGAAGCAGTCCGCAGGATACTGGAAGCGCAGGAGCTGGCAATTGTGCACGGGCCGCCGGGAACGGGCAAAACGACAACGCTTGTAGCCGCAATACAACAGCTGGTGCGCACTTCTTCGAAGCCCGTACTGGCAGTCGCGCCGAGCAACGCCGCCATCGATCTGCTTTGCGAACGGCTTGCAAAGCAGTCGCTCAGGGTGCTCAGGATAGGGAACCCGGTCAGGGTAGGCGACGATCTGCAGTCGTTGACACTGGACCACCGCATTTCTGTTCATCCCGACTATAAACGGATAAAAGAGCTTCGGAAAAGAGCTTCCGAATTTCGAAACATGGCCCATAAGTACAAGCGTAATTTCGGTGCAGACGAACGGGAGCAGCGGAAAGCGCTGTTTGCTGAAGCCGGAAGGATCAGCCACGAGGTCAGCAGCCTGGAAGATTTTATTATCGAGGATGAATTGCACCGGGCAGATGTGATTGCCGCTACGCCGGTCGGGGCATACAATTACGTGATCCGGGATCTGTCTTTCGACACGCTGATCATAGACGAAGCCGGCCAGGCGCTGGAGGCGGCCTGCTGGATCCCGGTATTGAAAGTGAAGAAAGTTATACTTGCAGGAGACCACCTGCAGCTTCCGCCTACGATCAAATCGGAAGAAGCAGCCGGAGCGGGCCTTGCCCGTACACTGATGGAAAAATGCGCCGGCTATTATCCGGAAGCTACAGTGCTTCTCGACACACAATACAGGATGCACCAGCGTATCATGGGCTTTCCTTCGAAAACCTTCTATGAAAACCGGCTGATTGCCCATGAATCGGTAAAGGAGGCCGGTATCCCGGGAGATAACGCGCCTCTTGAATACATCGACACCGCCGGCTGCGGATTCGAGGAACAGGCTTCGGGTACAAGCTATATCAACCCTGAAGAAGCTGCCTTCCTGACTTCGATGCTTTTCGGCTACCTGGAAAACCCCGGACAACGAGGTATGCTTACGGATGATATATCGGTCGGCGTTATTTCACCATACAAGCGGCAGGTGGAGCTGCTGAAGGAGAGCGTCTCGGCACATCCGCAGTATAAAAGCTGGGCGGAGCAGATCTCGGTCAATACGATCGACGCCTTCCAGGGACAGGAGCGGGATATCATCTTCATCGGCATGGTAAGAAGCAACCCGGGAGGCGTCACCGGCTTTTTGAACGAAACCCGCCGTATGAACGTAGCGATGACCAGGGCAAAGAAAAAGCTGGTTGTAATCGGGGACAGCGCCACGCTCACCCGGCAGCCCTTCTACGACGATTTCATATCATTCGCCCGTGAAAACGATGGATACCGGAGCGCTTGGGAGTTTACCGACTTTTAGTTAGCTTCACGGCCGGGCCACCCCCGGCCCCTCCTTACCAAGGAGGGGAGCCGCTCCGAAAGAACACCCAGGGTAAAATAAAAACGCATTCAATAAATAATCATCACATCTGCTCATTATCATATTATCGCATCGCCTCATTGTCTAATCGTCTCATCATCACATTCCTGCCCGAATGAAAACAAAATTATACCTTTTGACCGTTGCGCTGTCTCCGCTCTGCGCTTTTTCACAATCTTCGCTGAAGCCCCGGATCGTCAAAGACGCCGAATCGGTCGAGCAGAAAGTGATCGAATGGCGGAGGGATTTTCACCAGCACCCCGAGCTGGGCAACCAGGAAACCCGTACGGCCGGTATAGTTGCCGCCCATCTCAGAAAGCTCGGTTTCGAGGTTCAGGAAAAGGTGGCCGTAACCGGCGTTGTAGGTATATTGAAAGGAGGGAAACCCGGCCCGGTGGTAGCGCTGAGAGCCGATATGGACGCCCTGCCTGTCACGGAGCGGGTCGATCTCCCGTTCAAATCTAAAGTTACGGCTACCTTCAACGGCCAGGAGACAGGCGTCATGCACGCCTGCGGGCACGATGCGCACGTAGCCATCCTGATGGGTGTGGCAGAGGTACTGGCCGCTCATAAAAAAGATATAGCAGGCACCGTTAAATTTATTTTCCAGCCGGCGGAAGAAGGAATCACCGGCGTGAGTTCTTTCGGCGCCAAACAAATGGTGGAGGAAGGAGTGCTCGAAAACCCTAAGGTCGATGCCGTGTTTGGCCTTCATATCAATTCGATTATGGAGGCGGGTACGCTGCGGTACCGGCCCGGGGCGACGATGGCGGCATCCGACGGGCTGAAGATCAAAGTGCTCGGCAAGCAGAGTCACGGAGCCCGTCCGTGGACCAGCATCGACCCGATTGTGACCTCGGCGCAGATCGTCAGCTCGCTGCAGACCATCGTAAGCCGTAATGTCGACATAAGCGAGGCTCCTGCGGTGGTCACCATCGGCGCCATTCACGGGGGGATCCGCAGCAACATCATTCCGGAATCGGTCGAAATGATCGGCACCATCCGCACCTACAGCGAAGAGCACCAGGATCTTATACATCGCCGTATCGATGAGATCGCTACGCATATAGCCGAAAGCGCAGGTGCAAAATCGGAAGTCAGAATAGATAAGATGTACCCGGTCACTTACAACGACCCGGCCCTGACAGACCTGATGGTGCCAACGCTCGAAAAGCTTGCCGGTGCGGATAAGGTTGCGATCACCCCGTTGCAAACCGGGGCCGAAGACTTCAGCCAATATCAGAAAAAAACTCCCGGCTTCTTCTTTTTCCTGGGAGCGAGAAAAAAAGGGATACCTGTGGACGATGCTCCTCCTCACCATACCCCGGACTTCTTTATTGAAGAAAGCAGCCTTGTGCTGGGAATAAAATCCCTCGCCAGCCTTGCGGTCGATTACCTTGAATTAAAAGCAAAAACGGGGAAATAGCATATCTTTCCCTGCAAATCCATGAATCAATATTGCGTGCGATCCGCGCTTCGCTTTTTTGGGGCCGTCTGTCTCTTTTTTACTTTTACGCTTCCCGTTTCCGGTCAGAACCGCGCGGCCTTGATCAGGGAAGTCTTCCTCGATCCGGGTTCTGAAACTGTCCTGGTTGCCTCACACCGTGCCTCTCATCTCAATTTCCCTGAAAATTCGATCCCTGCCCTGCGCGACGCAGTCAGGCTGGGCGTCGACATCATTGAGATAGACGCAAAAATCACTGCGGACGGGGTCCCTATCGTGATGCATGACCGCACGATAGACCGGACTACCACCGGCAAAGGCGATCCCGAGAAAATGACCTGGGCCGAGCTGAAAAAGCTTTCGCTGGTCGTAAACGGGAAACCTACCGGCGAGCGTATCCCTACGCTGGAAGAGGCATTGCGCTCGGTGAAAGGGCAGGCATTGGTCGATCTGGATATGAAAACTGATGCAGTAGAGGCTGTATTGGAGGTTGTTCGTAAAACCGGCACTGAAGACATGGTGTTTTTCTTTGACAGCGACCGGGAAGTTCTGTCCCGGATCCGGAAGGCGGGCAACTTTCTCGTCATGCCGAGAGCCAAGGACAAAGCGTCGACCGAAGAAGTCATCAGGTTGTTTGCCCCGCCTGTGGTGCACATAGATCCCGGCTTCAATACTCCCGATGTCATCAACCTGATCAAAGCAAACCGTGCAAGGGTCTGGATCAATGCATTAGGCGCGACCGATCAAATCATTTCCGAAGGCCAGGGCATAGAAATATTGAAGCCGCTTCTGGCAACCGGGGTCAACGTGATCCAGACAGACCAGCCGCAGTTGCTTCTGGGTTTGCTGAACCAGCTCGGCAAACGTCCCGATATCGCTCCGATCCTGTCCGAATCAGGGTCGTCGGCTCCTGCCATCTCCGCCCATAGAAGCAAGACGAGCCGCACGAGCGTCGAAAATACGCAAAATGCCGTCAGACAGGCGCTTCAGCTTGGTGTGGACTTTATCGAAATCGACGTCAGGACAACCAAAGATGGCCATATTGTGATCCTCCACGACGGCACGCTCGACAGGACTACGCGATCAAACGGGCCGATGAAAGAATTGACATTAAAAGAGCTCCAGGCGATCAAGCTGAAAAGAGCCGGCGACGAGCAAATCCCGACACTGGAAGAAATCGCGGGGATAGTTTCCGGATGGAACGCTCAAAACTCCAAAAAGACCCATTTGTACGTCGACTGTAAAGACGCCGAGCCGGAGCCGCTTCTGGCTATCCTGAAAAAATACGACTTACATCGCGACGCCGTTTTTTATGGTTCGGATGACATGCTTGGCAGGTTAAGATCCTACTATTCCGAAGCCAGGATCATGCCTTCGCTTCGCTCATTGGATGAACTGGCCGGAAAAGCTGCGCGTCTAAAACCTTATGCCTTCGATGTAAACCGGAAAATCCTGAACGCTGACCTGGTAAAACAGATACACGGGTATCATATCAAAGTTTTTACAGATCTGCTGGTTTTGCATGACACCTGCAAGAACTATAAGGCAGCGCGTAAGCAGGGCGTTGATACGATCCAGACAGACCGCGCCCGGAAAGCACGGAAAGTCTTTTCGCACCGGTAGCGACACCGGCAGCACGATCGGCCGGCAGCTACTTCTTATCCGGGTTGGCCAGCGCTCCAAAGCGATAGTTGGTCCCCCCGAGATCTTCGCTGTGACTGTTGCTCGCCACCACTGCCAGAAGGGCTGTAAACAGCAGGAACCAGACCAGGTTAAGGGCGTAAGATTTCCAGCGCACGGGCTCTCCTCTGAAGGCAGGCTCCAGGCGAGGCAAAAAATACAGGATAACGGCAAAATTTACCAGGTAGAGATATTGCTCGATACGCTGCACCGATACAAAAGAGCCGGTCACCAGCAGGCTCATCAGGATGTAAAT
>MEDT01000198.1 GCA_001724175.1 Cytophagaceae bacterium SCN 52-12
GTCGAAGAACCCTTCGACAAGCTCAGGGACCACCCTTCGACAGGCTCAGGGACAAAGGGCTGATTGCTGATTGCTGAAAGCTGATAACCTTTTTATACAAATGAAAAAAATCTTCATAACCTCCGCGATAAGCCTGCTGCTCTCTACTACCGGCTATACGCAGGACAGCTACAGGCACGATATCCAGCTCGGCACCGGGCTATGGGCTTCCGAACAGGCAGTTCTGGAAGGTTATATCAACCTTTTTACAGTATTTTTCCTGAGAAAAACCGTCACCCTGTACGAGCGGAGCAACGGCCTCTACGGCGCCTATCGCTACCGGATCACGCGCAGGATCTCCGCCGGGCTGAGTGCAGGCATGACGCTGCTGAATACGGAGGAACCCCTTTTCGGTCTTTCCGGAACTACCGGCGACTACCGGTACGTTTCCGCCCTGCTTGCCGCCGAAGGGCAATTTCACTATATCGATCGCCCGGAATGGAGCTTCTATGGTATTGCCGGCGCCGGACTGGGAAGTACCTATGAAAGGAACTCCCGCACGACGACAGGTATGGTCGAAAAAGACAGGTATCCTTTGGTAACCATACAGGTTACGCCCATAGGCGTCCGCTACGGGAAGACAGCAGGTATATTCGCCGAACTGGGGTATGGTTACAGGGGAATACTTAACGCGGGTATCAGTGTACGATTAAAATAGGTACTTACTTATCCTAAATCAATGAATACGGTCTCCGGGTTTGCTACTTTTGCAGCAGGTTTATACGACAATTATACCTTTTTGCATGATGGAACTCGGAATAAGCATGTTTGCAGACCTTTCGACCGACTTTTCGACAGGTATTAAAAAGAAGGCCGGTCAGAGACTGCAGGAACTCATAGAAGAAATCAAACTGGCGGATGCGGTCGGGCTCGACGTTTTCGGCGTAGGCGAGCACCATCGCAACGACTATGCCGTATCCAACCCGGAAATTGTCTTGGCAGCTGCGGCTACGGTTACCAAAAACATCAGGCTGGGAAGCGCCGTTACCGTATTGAGCTCCTCCGATCCGGTAAGGATCTACCAGAATTTCTCCATGGTCGACCTGCTGTCGGGCGGACGCGCAGAACTGATGGTAGGACGGGGAAGCTTCATCGAGTCGTTTCCCCTGTTTGGCTATAACCTGCACGACTATGACAAGCTGTTTGAAGAAAAGCTCGACCTGCTGATCAATATCAACAAAAATGAAGAAGTCAGCTGGACCGGCTCTATGCGGCCGTCGCTGAAAAAGCAGCGCATTTACCCTCGTACGGAAGGCGGAGAGCTCGATCTCTGGATAGCTGTCGGCGGCACACCCGAGTCTATTGTAAGAGCGGCGAAATTAGGGCTGCCGTTGATGGTCGCGATTATCGGGGGAAGCCCTGCCCAGTTCAGATCGCGCTTCGACCTCTATAAAAGCGAATATGTCAAAGCCGGCCATGACCCTGCGACTATGAGGCTGGGCATCCACTCCCATACGCTGATCGGTGAAGATTCCGGCGACATCGGCAACCGGTTCTACCCTTACTACGCCGCTCAAATGGGCAGGATCGGGAGAGAGCGCGGATGGCCGCCGCTGAGCCGCGAGCAGTTTGAATTCAGCCGGAGCTCACAAGGGGCGCTTTTTGTGGGAGATCCGTCGGAAATAACAGACAAGATCTTACAGGTAAAGGAAATGTTCGGCCTGACCCGGTTTGTCGCCCATATGGACACCGGCGGCCCGCCTCATGCCGATATCATGAAATCGATCGAGCTGTTCGGCACCAAAGTGGCGCCTGCTGTAAGGAAAGCAGTTCAGTCGTAATTTTTAAATTATTAAAACCATTAAGGAATTAAGGGTAGTTAAGAGTATTCTCAATTTCCTTAATTCCTTAATGGTTAATCCCTAAACAATTAATCCCTAAACAATGGTTAATCCCTAAACCTCCCGGATCTCAGGAAATCAGCTGCTCCGTATTGGTCGAGCGAAGAAAATCGCACACCTGCCGGATCGTACCCGAAGGGACGCTGTCTTCCCTGACAAATCCGGCGTGTTCCCTGATACCACTATAAATGCGCTGCGTATTGGGGGAAAGCAATGGACGCTCTTCCTCTTCGAGCAAATCAATAGCCTGGCAGACCGCCATCATATGAATGGCCATTACCTGGAACGCATTGTCAAGCACCGTACGCGCAATGAGCGCGCTGTTGGTACCCATGCTTACGATGTCCTGGTTGTCGTTATTATTCGGAATGCTGTGCACATACATAGGGTTGCTCAGCATCTGGTTTTCTGCCGTAGTCGACGTAGCGGTGAACTGCATGCCCTGGAAGCCGAAATTGAGCCCGAGCGTACCTGCATTCAGGAACGGGGCAAATTTGCCGTTGAGCTTGTTATTGAGCAGGAAGTTCAGCTGACGCTCGGCCAGCATGGTGAGCTTGGTGAGCACGAGCTTCAGCTTATCCATTTCGAGCGATATATAGTCGCCGTGGAAATTGCCGCCATGAAAGACGTTGCCGCTCTCCATATCTACTACCGGGTTGTCGTTGGTGGAATTAAATTCATCTTCCACCACTTTTACGGCTGCCTCTATGGTATCATAAACAGGACCGAGTATCTGGGGAACGCAGCGTACCGAATAGTATTCCTGGATCTTCTTCTTGAACTCCTTCCTTTTCAGCTCGTTGGCGTCGCGGTAAAGGTCGTCTCTTTTCCGCAGCAGGCGGCTTCCACCCAGGAAATCGCGCATTGCCTGTGCAACTTTTTTCTGCCCGGTATGTTTTTTGACGGCATTGAGCTCTTCCGAAAACGAATCGTCGAACGAGCAGACGACCTCGTTAATGATCGATGAGGCGGCAATGCTCCATTGAAGAAGCCGCCGCGCAAAAATCAGGTTCACAGCTCCTATGCCCGTCATACAGGATGTTCCGTTGATGAGCCCGAGCCCGTCCCTGAGACTGAGCTTCAGCGGCTCGATACCGTGCTTCTCCAGTACCCCCCGCGCCTCCAGCCGGTTTCCGTCCTGATAGACGTACCCTTCCCCGATCAGGTTGAGCGCAAGATGCGACAGCTGTACAAGATCGCCGCTAGCCCCTACTCCGCCATGCTCAAATATCTCGGGCACGATGCGGTGGTTCAGAAACTGCTGCAGCTTTTCCAATACCGGCAGGCTTATCCCCGAATTACCCTGGGACAGGGAGTACAGCCGGGCCAGCACCACTCCCCGGGCATAGGATTCATCCAGGACCTTCCCGATGCCGGAAGAATGGCTCCTGATCAGGTTATACTGAAGATAATGTAAATCGTCGGCTTCTATACGGTACTGCGCCATAGGCCCAAACCCTGTGTTGATGCCGTAAATGATGGTATTTTCGGAAAACTCACTAAGAAATCCGAACGATTTCCTGACGCGTTCCAGGACTTCTTCGTCCAGCCTTACTTCCTGTTCGCCGAAAGTATAACTTTCAATCCCCTCCAGGGAAATTATATTCATCTGTATAAAAAGGTTTTAGCTATTAGCTGTCAGGTATTAGCGGGGCTGCCCAAGCCGACCGGCAGACCGCCTTATTCATCGGCTGGCTTGGACGACTCCGGCGCAGCGGCAGATCGTTTGTGCGCTGCTAAAACCTAAAACCTGACAGCTAATAGCTTATTTTCAATTTCCGGCCCAAAAATAGCAAATTTGATAAAGCGCGATAATGTTTGACCTGTCAATAGGTAAAAGTTGTCAAACTTGATACATGTCCCTAATTTTGACGGATAGTAGCTGCATTTATTGATGATTTCAAACCTATTAGTCCGGATCGCCCGATACCTTTTCCGTAAAAAGGCTTTCTTTTTCCTCACTTTGGCAGGGCTGGGTTTGTTCCTGTCGAACGGTATAAGGAAGCTGAATATATCGGAAAGCATTTTCGACAGCCTTCCCCAAAGCAGCGCTTTTACCGATTTCCAGAAGCTTATTTCCGACTCCAGGCTCGATAACCGGGTAATGCTTGCCCTGGATGTGCCTCCCCGCACCGATCCGGGCAGCCTGCGCGACACCGTGGCGCTTTTCGGAGAGCAGCTGAAAGCCCGGTCGGCGGGCTACCTTACCGATGTCCGGGAATTCAGGGAGAACATGGACGCCGACGTAGTGGAATACGTGCTGGATCACTTCCCCGAGCTGATCGACCCGGGTTATTATGCCACTTTCGGCAATAAAACCAGCCGCGACGCCATAGAGGCTTCAGTGGCGCAGGGGCGCAGCCGCCTGAATACCCCGGAAGGCACATGGATAAAGGAGCTGGTATTGAAGGATCCGCTCGGGATCACATATCCTTTTTTCGAAACACTTAAAAACGGCGCCGGTGCCGCCGACGCCAGGTTTGAGCAAGATATGGTGCTCATCAACGACGGCAGGCAGGTGCTGATCACGGCGCAGACCACGTTTCCTTCGGGCGACTCCAAAAAGGGAAGCATTTTATTCAGGGAGCTCAACGAATTCCAGCAGGCCTGGAACCTGGAACACCCCGGGTACACGCTCAGGTATTTCGGCGGATTTGCCGTAGCGGCGAGCAATGCCCTACAGATCAAAGCAGATGCCCTCCTGACGATGACCCTGGCTTTGATCCTCATTTTCGGGCTTCTCTGGGCCTATTACAGGAATTTCAAAACCTCCGTCATTATCCTGCTGCCTGCGCTCTTCGGCGGGTTGTCCGCCCTGGGTATGATCGGCTACCTGGCGCCGTCCGTATCGGGGATATCGCTTGCGACCGGGGCTGTCCTGCTGGGGATCGCGCTGGATTATTCCATCCATTTTGTAAGCCATGTCAGGCATACCGGATCGGTGTCCGGCGCGCTACACGACATTTCGGCTCCGCTTATCACCGGCAGCCTTACGACCATTCTCGCTTATTCAGCACTGATCTTCGCCAACTCCCGGCTGCTTCACGACTTTGGGCTTTTTGCCGGTCTCGCACTCTCAAGCGCCCTGGCTTTTACGCTCATCGGCATGCCGGTCATCCTCAGGCTGACAGGGATACCCGGGAAAACGCCTGTTTCGGAAAAGCAGCTGCTGAGCGTGCCGCAGCTGCCCAGGCGATACGCATTACCCGCCCTGGCTGCTATCGGGATTATCACCATCGTGCTTTATCAGGTTGCTGACGGGGTCAGCTTCGACGGCGACCCGCGGCAGATCAGCATCCAGACAGAGCCGCTGCAGCAGGCTGAAAAGCTTCTTACGCCTGTCAACCCGGAAACCGACGTTCAATTGTTTGTATTCGCTTCTTCGGAAAACGATACGCGCGCATCGGCAGCCAATTCCGAAATCTACCGGCGCGCGCTGGAGCTGAGAAAAGACAGCCTTGTAAAGAGCTTCAGCTCCGCCGCGCCGTTTGTGCTGCCGGACAGCCTGAGAGCTGCCGGAAAAGCCCGCTGGAACCGCTACTGGCAAAGTGACGGCAGGGCCGCAGAAGTGGTCAGCTCACTGCGGGAGGCGGCCGAAAAGAACGGGTTCTCTGCCGGCGCATTCTCCTTTTTTGAAAAGAGCATAGAAGATACAAGCCGTCTTTTGCCCGCAGCGGAAGATATCGGCTACCTGGTCGAGGGACTTGGAATTGACAACCTCGTCCACCGGGAGAACGGGAAATCGACATACATTACAACGCTGGTCGTAGAAAAGGAAGATCTCGGCGCGGTGAAAGCCGCCATGCAGGATGTAGCCGACGTGCGGGTATTTCACCGCATGGAAATGGTGGAATCGCTGCTCGAGGTGGTCAAGGAAGATTTCAACTACATTCTCTTCGTTTCGGCGGGCATCGTCTTCATTGCCCTTTTGCTCCTGTACGGCCGGCTCGAGCTGGCGCTCCTCTCCTTCCTCCCCATGGTGATCAGCTGGGTCTGGATCCTCGGTATTACCGTGCTCCTGGACGTGAAATTCAACTTTGTCAACGTGGTGTTTGCCACCTTCATTTTCGGGCTGGGCGACGATTTCAGCATCTTCATGACAGACGGCCTGCTCCAGCGGTACAGGCAGGGAAAAAACAAGCTCTCCTCCTATACGTCAGCCATTTCCTTATCAGGGCTGACCGTGCTGATCGGGACGGGCGTCCTGCTGCTTGCCTCCCATCCTGCCCTGAAATCGATAGCCGTGGTAAGCGTGCCGGGCATTATCTGCATTGTGCTCATATCGCTGGTGTTCCAGCCTTTGGTTTTCGACCTGTTCGTACAAAGCCGCGTAGATAAAGGCCGGACTCCCATCAGCATCTGGACATTCATTAAGACATGGTTCTGCTTCGCCTTTTTCGTCTGCATGTGCTACCTGGCCTTTGTCATTATGGTCGTGCTGGTTTTGATTCCTGTAGGCCGCAAAAAGAAGAATGAGTGGCTGGCCCGGGCCATGTCGCTCCTTTCAGCCGCGGTGATGTACTCGGGCACCCAGATAAGGAAGCGGACATACGGTCGTCAGCACCTGGAATACGACAAGCCCGCCATCCTGATCGCCAACCATTCTTCCTTTCTCGATATCATGATCATGCTGATGCATCACCCCAAAGCAGTCATTATGGTAAAGGAATGGGTGTATAAATCGCCGCTTTACGGCTGGGTGATCAGGTATGCCAACTATATTTTTATGGAAGAGGGGCCGGAAGCCAACCTGGAGCAGGCGCGTGAGCTCGTGAAGGACGGCTATTCGATCATTATTTTCCCGGAAGGCACACGTTCGGACGACGGCAGGATAAAGCGGTTCCACAAGGGGGCTTTCTACCTGGCGGAGCAGCTGAACCTGCCCATCCAGCCGGTGTTTATCCATGGGGCAGGATATGTATCTCCCAAAAACGAGCTGGTGATCAAGCACGGGCCCGTAAACGTGGGGATCCAGCCCAGAATACAGCCCGACGACCGGAGATGGGGTGACAATTTTCAGCAAAGGACCAAAACTATCTCCCGCTACTTCAGGGAGGGCTTCAGCGCCTTTCAGAAACAAATGGACGATACCCGGTTCATGAAGCAGCGCATTTTCAACAACTATATTTTCAAAGGGCCGGTCCTCGAATGGTACTTCCGCATTAAATGGGAGCTGGAAAAGAAAAACTATGAATTCTATGACCGGCGCATCGGCTCCCGGAAAAAAATCCTGGACCTGGGCTGCGGATACGGCTTCCTGGATTTCTACCTGCACTACCGGGATGAAGAGCGTTCTATCCTTGCGGTAGATTACGATGAGGAGAAAACAGGCATCGCCGCAAATTCCTATGCCAAAAGCGCCAACCTGCGTTTTGTGCAGGCCGACGTAGCGGATTTCGCATTCGGAGCGCAGGATGTCATTTTTCTCAACGATATCGTGCACTATTTGCCCGAAGAAAGCCAGGATACGCTGCTGCTGCGCTGCATCAGGAACCTCAATCCCGGCGGGATATTGTTTATCAGGGACGGGGTAACCGACGATACCGGTAAACATAAAAATACAAGACGCACCGAATGGATGTCCACGAAACTGTTCTCCTTCAATAAAAAAAGAGGCCCGTTCCACTTTTTTTCAAGAGAGGATATCCGGCGGCTGGCTGTACGATACGGTCTGGACATCGAAGAAAGGATCCATTCTGAAAAAACTTCCAACATGCTTTTCATTTTAAGTAAGCCGGAATGACCGACCAAAGCAGCACCTATGATTTCGTGATTATCGGCAGCGGGCTGGGCGGGCTGGTTTGTGCGAACATACTGGCTTCGGAAGGCTACAGCGTGGTCGTCCTCGAAAAAAATCACCAGATCGGCGGCATGCTGCAGGTCTTCAGCAGGGATAAGACGATCCTGGATACAGGCGTACACTACCTGGGCAGCGTCAACCCCGGCGAAAACCTTTACCAGGTATTCAAATACCTCGGCATCCTCGATGAGCTGAAGCTGAGAAGGCTGGATCCGGAGAAGGTGGACATCATCAGGTTTGGCGACGGAAGCGAATACTATATCCCGGAAGGATATGAAAGGTTTACGCGATACATGAAGGAACGCTTCCCCGGTGAGGCTGAGGCAATAGATACCTATTGCCGGAAAATCCGTGAAGTGTGCTCCTATTTCCCGTTATACCACCTGGATCCTTCTCCGCCGGCCTACCTGAACAAGCCGGAGATACTGACGCTCAACACGTATGATTATATAGCCGGCCTTACCGCCAACGAGC
>MEDT01000199.1 GCA_001724175.1 Cytophagaceae bacterium SCN 52-12
CACATAAGCATCTCTGATCGGAAGCCCTTTCGCGTCCAGGATGAGCTGCCCGTCGGCGCTCTTCATCCAGACCTGGGCGTAGTAGCTGTCGGTTCTTTCGCCCAGCTTGAGATCGCCGAAGCGGGGCTGGTTGCCGTAGATCTCGGTGATTTTACGTACATACCTCGACCAGTTGGCGGCTACATTCCATGAAAAGTCCTTCTTCCTGACAGCCTTGATACCGGCGACGACCTCAAAGCCGTTGGTTTTGTATACATTTCCGTTTACCTGCCTGGAAGTAAACCCGGAAGCTTCCGAGATCGCAAGGTCGATGATCTGGTTTTCGTCCACTATATTATAGTAGGTAAGATCGAGGGTGAGGCGGTTCTTCAGCAGCGCCGAAGAAAGCCCGAGCTCGAAAGAGGAGGACTTTTCGGGCAGGATATTCGGGTTGACGATCCCGGCAGGGTAATATACCGACGGCGTCGAGCCGTAGGTTATGCCCTTGTTATATGCAGAAGAAATCCGGTACGGGTTTTCGTTGCGCGGGTCGAGATCGCTCGATACCTGCGCCCAGGAGGAATACACTTTCAGATAGTCAATGGCTGAGGGCATCCTGACAAATTCCGACACCATCGTGCTCAGCGAGACGGAAGGGTAGAAGTAGGAATTATTTTGCACCGGGAGGGTGGATGACCAGTCGTTCCGGGCCGTGAAGCTCAGGTAAACGGCGTTGAAGAAATCGAGGTTGGCCGCTCCGTATACGCTCCGGATCGATTTTTCCTGCAGGAGATTGGTGGCCTGCACGGGTCCGGCGGTATTATTCAGACTGTATACGAAAGGTACGATCAGGCCGTCGGTCGACTGGTACTCCTGGGAATAGGAGCGGCTGAAGACAGATGCCCCGCCGTTTAGCCCCAGCTGGAAATTATCGGAGAAGCTTTTGTTATAGGAAGCCAGCACGTCGGCGTCGAAATTGACCTGGGCCGAATTCCAGATTTTATAATCGCCGTTCCGTGAGTCGCCGTAATTCATATAGGATTTGGGACTTTTCATGGACTCAAAGCGGTTGATGTTGCGAAGGGATCCCCGCGCCTGGATGCTGAAGCTTTCGCTGAGCGACCAGCTAAGCTTCATCTGCGAGTCCATTACGTTCCGGTTCTGGCTTTGCGCGAGCTCGTACGACGCGAAATAAGGGTTGTTATACCAGGCATAGTTATAGTTGGCCTGTACGTATCCTTCCGATCCGGGACGGTAAAAATGATTCCGGAGGTCATTCCCGTTGACGTCGTCGCTCATCCAGAGCAGGATGGTATAAATGTGGTTTTTGGGCCCGTAGCCATACCGGGGGTAGTTGGGCGAAAAAACCTTGTTATAAGACAGCGAGGTTTCCAGGTTCAGGTTTTTCGAAAGGTCAAACGAGGCATTGAAGTTGATGCTCCCGGTATTGAGGTACATATTGGGTACCTGTCCCTGCTGGTAGGCATATTTGCCTGAAGCGAAATACCTGGCTTTCTCTCCCTTATAGGAAACGGAGAAATTGCTGGTGCTTACCACGCCGGTCCGGAGGAAGTCCCTGAGGTTATTGTGCGAGACGAAGTCGATCGGCACGCGTTCGTACCGCGAACGGTCGTCGTAAACGGTGCCTTTTACATCCCCGTACCATTGAATCGTTTCACCGGTTTGCTTGTCGCGGATAGGGCTGTTCCATTGCGGTACTTTCACGCCCGAATTGAGCCTGGGGCCCCAGGTCATGTCGCCGTCGGAAATCCCGCCGTCGGCGCCGTCCCAGAACTCATACTGGCCGTTAGAACCGCTGCCGTACTCTGTCTGGGTTTTGGGCCATACCGTGAAGCCGGCGGTGATCATGTTGTTGGTTGAAATATTGACCTCCAGCCCTTCTTTCTGCGCGTTTCTGGTAGTGATCAGGATCGCCCCGTTTTTCCCGCGGGACCCGTAAAGCGCGGAAGCTGCCGTGCCTTTCAGCACGTTGATGTTTTCGATATCTTCCCCTGTAACATCGAAGAAATCGGTTTCAACCGGGATGCCGTCGATCACGATCAGCGGCGTTTTACCCCTTAGCGTAAACGAAGGCGCCTGGAACATCCCGGTGGGGTTGGTCACCGTAAGGCCGGCTACCTGTCCCGACAAGGCATTGCCGAGGTTCATGGTCCGCGAGTTGGCCAGCTGCTCGGTGTTTACTTCCTGCGTTGTAAACCCGAGCCTTCTTTTTTGCTGCTTGATCCCGATGGCGGTTACCACGACCTCTTCCAGGTTCTGAAGATCTTCCTTCAGCACCACATCGATGGTTTTTCTCGCACCGACCGCTATTTCCTGCGCCTCAAACCCGATAAAAGAGAAAACTAAAACGGCGTTTTCCCCGGCGCTGATCGTGTATTGGCCGTTCTGATCGGTGATCGTACCCTGATTGGTGTTTTTGATCAGGATGCTGACACCCGGAAGCTGGGTGCCCTGCGTGCCGGTGACGGTGCCTTTTACCTCAACCTGGGCGAAGCACAGACTGCAGCAAAGACACAGGAATACACCGGTCAGGAGTAATGAGTTTTTCATACGCGTTTTTTAGTTAAAATTTAAAACAGGATTCGTGTCCTTCAATATATACGTTAATTGTGATTAATTCAAAAATGTTATTAAATAATAGTTTATTGATTTTAGTAAAGAGCCGTTGCAAAGCTAAAGGCCGGATATGAAGTGAATGTTAAGTCAGGATTAATCTCTTTTTTGAGGCTCTCCGGCGCAGCTATTCAAAATTTCCGCAGAATGGTTTAGTTTTGCCTGGAGCAAAATATTTATAAATAATAATCGAAAACGGAGCGCTATGGCGAAAAAGATTGTTGCCGGTAACTGGAAGATGAACAAAACTTACGAAGAGGCCCTGGCTTTGGTCTCGGAGGTGGTCAATATGGTGAAAGACGAGGTGACGGGCGATGTCCGGGTCATTTTATTTCCTCCGGCCTTGTACGTGTCTACCCTCAGGTCGTATGTAAAGGATGCCCCCGCGATCAGCCTGGGTGTTCAGAATATTTACCAGAAGGCCTCGGGCGCGTATACCGGGGAGATATCGGCGCCAATGGTGAAATCGCTGGGTATACAATATGTGCTCGTGGGGCACAGCGAGCGGAGGGAGTATTTCGATGAGACGAATGAAGTGCTTGCTGAAAAAGTAAACATAGCGCTTGAAAACGGCCTGACCCCGGTTTTCTGCTGTGGAGAATCGCTGCAGCAGCGTCAGAATGAAGATTATAAAGGTTTTGTGAAAAACCAGCTTACGGAAAGCCTTTTCCACCTGGGCCCGGAAGAAATTCAGAAGGTGGTCATAGCCTACGAACCGATCTGGGCGATCGGCACTGGTCTTACCGCTTCGGCGGAGCAGGCCCAGGAAATGCACAAGGCCCTGAGAGATCACCTGTCCGAAAAGTACGGTAGCCCTATCGCTTCCGGCATCAGTATTCTTTATGGCGGAAGCGTGGGAGCGGGCAATGCTGCGGAGCTCTTTGCCGGTCCCGACGTCGACGGCGGACTGGTAGGAGGGGCCTCCCTAAAATCCCGCGACTTTACTGAAATAATCAAAGCGCGTTGAGCGTTCTGGTTCAGTTAAATTCGTTATATTCATGCTACGGTTTTGTTGTGCCCGGCACAGGCGCCCGGAATTCCCGTAGTTCAGTAAGCGTTCAAGTAAATGAAGCGTAGGTTAAGGCCATTCTATTCCCGGAGGATTTTAGCGGTTGCAGGAGTGATATTGCTGGCGGGAATTGCGGCCAGTGCCTCGCTGGCCCGGTTTCCCGGCCCGCTCACCGGGCATTTCTTCAGCCAGCCGCCGCCACCGCCGCCGGATTCTTCGGAGCCGGCCGGCATCAGGCAGCCTCCTGTTACGCCGAAACCTGAAAACATCGAAATCTTCCCCGAGAACGCCTGGGCCGACAGCATACTGGCGGCGCTGACGATCGACGAAAAAATAGGCCAGTTTTTTATGATAAGCGCCTATTCAAACCGGAGGGAACCCGAGTACAAAGCAGTAGAAGAGCTCATTCACCGGTATAATCCAGGGGGGATCCTTTTTTTTCAGGGCGGGCCCGGCCGGCAGGCTGTCCTTACCAACCGTTACCAGGCTGCCGCCAGAGTGCCGCTCCTGATCGGCCTCGATGCGGAATGGGGGCTGGGGATGCGGCTCGACAGCACTATTTCCTACCCGAGACAGATGACGCTGGGCGCGATCAGGGATAATGATCTTATTTACCAGATGGGCCTTGAGATCGGCCGGCAGTGCAGAAGGATCGGCGTGAACGTCAATTTTGCGCCGGTGGCCGATATCAATACGAATCCCCGCAATCCCGTAATAGGCAACAGGTCTTTCGGCGATAATAAGGTAAATGTTGCCGGGAAAGCATCGGCCTATATGCGGGGATTGCAGCATCAGCAGGTAATAGCGGTCGCCAAGCATTTTCCGGGTCACGGAGATACCGATACCGATTCCCATCATGCGCTGCCCGTATTAAAGCACTCCCGCGAACGCCTGATAGAAGAAGAGCTGTTTCCGTTCCGCCGGATGATCAGGGACAGCCTTACGGCCGTCATGAGCGGCCACCTGCATGTGCCGGCCATCGATATGACGGAAGCGATGCCGGCGTCGTTGTCTTCCAATATGCTCGAAGGAGTGCTGAGAAAGGAGATGGGGTTCAAAGGGCTGCTCTTTACAGACGCCATGAATATGAAAGGAGTGCTGAAGTCGGGGAAGCCGAGCGAAGTGAACCTGAAAGCCTTGCTTGCGGGCAATGATATCATTCTGGCGCCCGAGAGCTTCAAGGAGTCGGTAGAGGCGGTAAAAGCCGCTTTTAATGACGGTTTGATAGATGAAGCCTTCATTAACGGGAAAGTGAAGCGTATCCTTAAAGCCAAATATTTTGCCGGCCTGGCGGAATACCGGCCGGTAGATCTCTATAACCTGGCAAAGGATATCAATTCGTCAAGGGCTGTGAGCCTCAACAGGGAGCTGGTGGAAGCGTCGGTGGCGGTGATCAGGAACCGCGGCGACCTGATCCCTGTTGCCGGGAAGCAGCAGGTTGCCCTGATATCCGTGGGCGAGCAGGGCGAAACGGCCTTCTTTAAAATGCTGGGCAGGTTTGCGGATGCACGTCATTTCAGCTATCGTAAAATGTCGCCCGACAAGCGCGAGCTCGCCGGTATCCTGAAGGGCACCGAACGGTACGACAAGGTGGTGGTGGCCTTGCATCATGTGTCTTCTTCAAAATCGGCTAATTATAATATCGACCCTGAAGCCGTCCGGATGATCGATACGCTGAGGCGGAGCGGCAAAAAGACGGCGGTCTGTATCTTCGGGACGCCTTACGCCCTCGACATCCTTCCCGAATCCGAGGCTGTGATCGTAGCTTATCAGAACGACGTTACGGCCCAGGAAACTGCGGCCCAGGTCGTGGCAGGCGCGATCGGGGCGCAAGGAGTGCTGGCCGTCGCGGCGGGGCAGTTTGAAAGGGGCGCCGGGATCAGGACCAGCACATTGGACAAGCTCGCGTACGGCGCTCCGGATCTCGTCGGACTGAACGGTGAGGTGCTGACGAGCATCGACTACCTGGCCAACGACGCTATCGCAAAAAAGGCTTTTCCCGGCTGCCAGGTGCTGATCGCGCATTCCGGTAAGATCGTGTTTGAAAAAAGCTATGGGAAGCTCACTTACGACCAGCCCGGACAGGTGAGCCCCGAAACGCTCTACGACCTGGCCTCGGTCACAAAAGTGATGTCGACGCTACAGGCGGTGATGCTGCTGTATGACAGCAAAAAGATTGCGCTCGATAAAAAGGTATCGTTTTACCTGCCTGAACTGAAAGGGACTGACAAGCAGGATATCACCATAAAGGAGCTGCTGGTTCACCAGGCCGGTCTCAAGTCGTTTTATCCGAAATTGTGGAAGTCTACCATGCTGTCGCCGACGGAGCTTTCAGGAAAATATTACAGCAGCCAGTCTGATAGCGCTTATTCGCTAAGGGTAGCGCCGACTTTATTTGCCCGGAGCACGGTAAAGGATTCTGTATGGAAATGGATCATTGAATCACCAATGGCGAAAAGAAGCGCGCCTTCCAGGCCCTACCCTTACATATATAGCGATCTGGGTTTTTTCATGCTTCAGAAAACGGTGGAAAGGATCACCGGTACATCTCTTGACGCTTTCGTGTCGAAGAACCTGTATGAGCCGCTGGGCCTGGCTCACCTGCTTTATAACCCGCTGGAACGTTATGAGGCCGCCGTGATAGCGCCTACTGAAGATGACAGCCGGTTCAGGGGAGAGCTTCTCCAGGGTACCGTGCATGACCAGATGGCTGCCCTTTGCGGCGGCGTAGCCGGGCATGCCGGGCTGTTCGGAAATGCCCGCGACCTCGCCGTCCTGTTGCAGATGAACCTTTGGAAAGGCCGCTATGCAGGGAAGCAGTACATCAGGCCCGAAACCATAGAGCTATTTACCAAAATGCAGGGGAACAGCCCCCGGGCGCTCGGGTGGAACAAGCCCAGGACTTCCGGTAACAGCTCGTTTTTATCTGAGCTTGCTTCGCCGGCTTCTTACGGACATACCGGCTTTACCGGGAACCTCGTATGGGTGGATCCCGAAAAAGACCTGGTTTTTATTTTTCTTTCCAACAGGGTATATCCCAATGCGGATAACAACAGGATCAACTCGTTAAAAACCCGGAGACGGATACAGGATGTAGCTTATGAGGCGCTTTTGAGAAGCGAACCGATGTAAGCTGCGGAAACTCAGATTTCAGGATGGATAGCCCCGCCAGGTTTTTGTTATTGCTTGTATTGTTCTGGTACCCACAGGCGTCGCGGGGACAGGGTGAGCTGAAAACGCTTACCGGGTATGCGCAGGGGACGACCTACCAGCTAAAATACGTAGACGTGCAGGCCCGTAATTTCGGAAAGGCCATCGATAGCCTCCTGGCAGAATTTGACAAGGCGCTGTCGACCTACAGGCCCGATTCGGAGCTTTCGCTTTTTAACCTTTCACATGCGATCGCGTTCCGGTCTCCTTACTTTTACCCGGTATTGAAAAAGTCGGAGGAAGTCTACCAGGCAACCGGAGGATTGTTCGATCCTACGGTGATGCCCCTGGTGGAAGCCTATGGCTTTGGCCCCAAAGGCCGGAAAGGGGCGGCCGGCTTTGATCTCGATTCGGTGATGCAGCTGGTAGGCTTCAGGCAGATCTCTTTCGATTCGGTATCGGTACGGAAGTCGAAAGAAGGAGTTACGCTTGATTTTAATGCAATCGCCCAGGGGTATTCCGTGGATGTCATCTGCGACTTTCTGCATTCACATGGGATCACCGACTACCTGGTGGAAGTGGGCGGCGAGCTGCGCGGAAGCGGCTCCAAGCCGGATGGCTCCCCCTGGGTAGTCGGAATCTCGGACCCTCTGAAGCCATCGGATCTGCTGGCCACGGTAAAAATCAAAAACCGGGCTATGGCCACTTCCGGCAACTACCGGAACCACTACGAAAAGGACGGCGTATCGTATACGCATATTATTAGCCCGATCAGCGGGAAACCGGGTATAAGTGATATTCTGAGCGTTACCGTGTTTGCCGCTGATGCAATGACAGCCGACGCTTTTGCAACCGCCTGCATTTTAATGGGGATTGACCGGCTGAAGGAAAAGCTGCCGGACTTGCCGGGACTCGGAATTTTTGCAGTCTATGTGACGCCAGGTGGAAAGACGGATACATATATAAGCGAGGATCTGCTGCCGTTTGTCTCCGGAAAGGAAAGGTAAGCCGATCATAGGTTTGATTTGTAACCAAAAAGCAGAAAATAATAATGAGCAGATCGGAAATGATAAGAGTGTTTACGTTTGCATGTATTTGCCTGGGCCTGCTGTCGTCCTGCGCGAGCGTTTCCAGGCGGCCGGTCAATTATCTGAATATAGCGACCTATAACCTCCGTTACGATACCCGGAACGACGGGATCAATGCCTGGGGCAACCGGAAGGATCAGATAAATGCGCTGATCAGGTACCATGACTTCGATATTTTCGGAACGCAGGAAGGGCTCCGGCACCAGCTCGACGATATTGCCAGGATGAGGGAGTACCGGTATACGGGAAGCGGCAGGGATGACGGGAAAA
>MEDT01000200.1 GCA_001724175.1 Cytophagaceae bacterium SCN 52-12
TTAAGCCGGGTGTCTTTCCTCAAACGCTCGAGCTTTTCGAAGCGTACGCGCAAAACAATTTGCACAATCCCAAAGCAGAGTTCTATATACCCACCATTATGTCGCACCTGCTGCGTACCGGCGAAAGCAGCTGCAAGGTATTCAAAAGCACTGCTGATTGGTTTGGCGTCACCTATCCCGAAGATAAGCCCGTCGTTCAGTCACAGCTGAACCAGCTGCATGCGCAGGGAGCTTATCCCGGCTCCCTTTGGTCATAAGTCCGGTAAATTATTCTTCCCTGATGTCCCATACGGAGATCATCCGGTCGTCGCTGGCGGAAATCAGCAGGTTCTGATGCGACGACCACAACAGCTTATTTACCGAAGTTCCGTGGCCCGCATGCCGTGAACGGTCGATCACTTTCAGCAGCCGGAAGCTGGCGGAGTCCCACAGCTTGATCGACTTATCCATGCTGCAGGTAGCGAACATATCGCCCTCCGGGCTGAAGGCTATGTGGTTGATCGCATACATATGTCCTGCAACATCTTCTGCCATCGCGTAGTTGTTCCGGATATCCCATACCTTAAAACGGGCGTCCCGCCCCGCCGAAAGCAGGAAATGCCCGTCGGGCGAATATGCTACGCTGAACACCGAGCTGGTATGGTTCATAAAGCTGTGCAGGGGGCTCATCGTTTCCAGGTCGAGAATACGGACGCTGGCGTCGCTCATGCCTACTGCAAGATGCTTTCCGTCCCGGCTTATGTCGAGCGATCTCACGCTTTTGTCGGAAAGCTTCACGTGCTTCCGGACGGTCATATCCCCGACATCCATTACGCCGATCACACCGTCGCCGAATGCCAGGTAGACTTTTTCGTTAAAAATACGGATATCGAAAATAGCGGAAGAAGTTACTTTCACGGAGCCGCTCTGCTGCTTCAGGTCGGGACGGATCAGCTGGACCCCCTCATAATTTTGCCCGATCCAAAGGTTTCCGGCGCTTTTGTCAAGCGCCATAGCATAGATCGAGCTTCCTACCCTCGCCACCAGGTTGCCCAGATCCGGCTTGTCGAGATCCCATTCCACCACCAGCCCGTCGGCCCCTGCCGAGAAGAAACGGTTCGGATCCTGAGAGGGGATCAGCGCGTACACGGCGTCCCTGTGCCCGGCAAAAGTATCCAGCTTGGCAACTTTTATCATTTGCAGTTCAAATGCGGTAATGCATGGTTTTACACTTTATTCCTGCTTATTTTACAGGACGAACCTCTTTATCAAAGAATCCGCGGTGCATGCCTTTGCTTACAGACAAAATTAACATTACCGAAGGTCATATACTAATCTGGCAGCTGGAAGAATCGGCAGACGAATTAAAGGAGAGCCTCCCGGAATGGCTTGATTTTTCCGAATATGATGCCATCAGCCACCCGCAGAAAAAGCGGGAATGGCTGGCAGGCCGCCGTTTGTTCATCGATCTATGCAGAGAGGCCGGTATTCCGTTCCAGGGGATCTGGAAGCGCCCCGAGGGAAAGCCTTTCCTCCTGGGGTCGGCTGCGCACATTTCGCTGTCCCACTCCGAGCACCTGGTAGCAGTTGCGCTTCATTTTCATTCGCCTGTCGGTATCGACCTCGAGCAGCCGCGTCCCAAGCTGATGAAGATCGCACCGAAATTCCTGGATGAAAGAGAAGCGGGGTGCGCGGGCGGGAACCTCGATCTTCTTTGCCGGTACTGGTGTGCGAAAGAAGCCGTTTTTAAGCTTGTCGGTGGGAAGATCAGCTTCAAAGAACATATCAGGATAGCCCAGGCCGACGCGCCGGCCGGATGGCAGGCAGAAGTCGCATCGTCTGTTTTTTCGGGAAAAGCCGTTGTAGAGTTCCACCGCCTGTCTGACTACTACCTGGCCGTGGCCCTGCGGCAGCCGGAAGACTAAACTTCATCGCTGTCCTTCGGGCTGATCGCCTCCAGAACCCGCTCCAGCTCCTGGCTCCGGTCGCTATCCCCCGATTTTTCGTAGGACAGGATCATATTCCTCAAAACCCGCTGCACGATGTCCTGGTTGGAGCAAGGCTCATAAAAGGTCTTGTTCTGCTTGAGCTTAAGCTGCGTGATATAATGCTCTATATCCGTTTTGGAGAAAATGATGCCGCGGTTGAATACGTTGATATAAAACTGGATATTACCCTGCTTGAAAGTCAGCACGAACAGGTTAGGCAGGTTTACGCCGTACACAGGCATACCCAGCTTCTGCGCGATGATCATATAGATAACGCAAAGCGTGATCGGGTTCCCCCGTTTGCTTTCCAGCACGACACTGATCATGGAATTGGCCGGAGAATGGAAATTCTTGGTATTGGGACCAAAACCGATCGTGTTGTAGAACAGGCTGTTCATGAGCTTGACCTTTTCCGTAGGACTCATCTGCTCCCTGTATTCCAGCCAGATCCGGTAGTATAGCTGCTCTATTTCCGCTACCAGCTTCTCATAAGACAGGTCGGGATAAAGATAAGTGTTCAGTATCCACATCCCTTCCAGTAAATTCAAAGCTCCGCCGTTGATCCATCCCTGAAGGCGCTCCACCATACTGTCGATCTGGAGATCGTGAATGAGGTCCTCCAGCTTCTTCTGGATAACGGGATTAAAGCTTTCCTCCCATTGCACTTCAAGAAACCTGATCGCCTCCGTTCCCAGCGAACGGATCTTGCCTTCCACGTGCGTGGTTACCTCTTCATCGTCATCATCAAGAAGTGACACCAGCGCCCTTATCTCTTTTTCTGTCATCTTCCTGCATCGTTTTGTTGATGTAATGAGCTATCAGAAATCGGCTGTCAGAAATCAGCTTGCAAAGCGGTCGCCGCCCGCCGTCGATGAATAAGGGCTGATAACTGACTGCTGAAGGCTGATCGCTTTTATACACATGAAACTATTTTTATATGGCTATCAAATTATTTACTTTTGCCCGCAATCTAAAAAATGTTTGGTAGTATCAAAATCTTATTGAATGAAAATTCTAGTGACCGGAGGAGCCGGTTTTATCGGTTCTCATACAGTCGTTGAGCTGCACGATGCCGGTTATCAGCCTGTTGTGCTGGATAATTTCTACAACTCCAAACCCGGAGTAATGGACGGGCTTGAAAAAATCACAGGAAAAAAGTTCCCCCTGTACCAGACGGATTGCAACGACTTCGACGGGCTGGATGCTGTCTTTGCAAAAGAGCAGTTTGACGGGGTCATTCATTTTGCCGCATATAAGGCCGTGGGAGAGTCGGTAGAACAGCCGCTCATGTACTATCAGAACAACCTCGGCACCCTGCTCAACCTCCTGGAACTTTGCAGGAAGCACCGGGTCCGCAATTTCGTATTTTCATCGTCGTGCACTGTCTACGGAGAGCCCGACAGCCTGCCGGTCACCGAAAGCACGCCGCGCAAGCCTGCCACATCGCCGTATGGCAATACCAAAAGCATCTGCGAAGACATCATCAGGGATTTTGTGCTTTCCAAAGCCCCGGTCAGAGCCATCTCTCTCAGGTATTTCAACCCCATCGGCGCCCACCCGTCGGCCGAAATAGGAGAGCTGCCGCTGGGCGTTCCCGGCAACCTGGTGCCTTACATCACGCAGGTAGCGGCGGGGATACGCGGGAAGCTGTCTGTTTTCGGCAATGATTACGATACGCCCGACGGCACCTGCATCCGCGATTTCATACATGTGACCGACCTGGCCAAAGCGCATGTCAAAGCCCTGGAAAAAATCAATAAAACCGACGAAGCGTCTTACTACGATGTTTTTAACGTCGGAACCGGCCAGGGTCACAGCGTGCTGGAAGTGATCACGACTTTCGAGCAGGTAAACCATCTCAGGCTGAACTATTCGTTTGAGCCGAGAAGGCCGGGAGATGTCATTAAGATTTATGCTCAATCCGACAAAATAAATTCAGAATTGAACTGGAAGGCAGAAAAGACGCTCGCCGAATCCCTTTCAGACGCCTGGCGTTGGCAGCAGAAGCTAATGTCTGAGGCGCCCATATCGTAATCATTCATCCATGTCAAAAAAAATCCTTATCACCGGCGGTGCCGGGTTTATCGGTTCGCATGTAGTCCGGCTTTTTGTCACCAGATACCCTGATTACCAGATACATAACCTCGACGCGCTTACTTATGCCGGTAATCTTGCCAATCTTTCCGATATTGAAAATGCGCCTAATTATCAGTTCATAAAAGGCGACATAACCGACCGGCAGTTCATCGACGGGCTGTTCGCCGGTAACCTGTACGACGGGGTCATCCACCTGGCGGCGGAATCGCATGTAGACCGCTCCATTTCCGACCCGATGGCTTTCGTCAATACCAATGTAACCGGTACGGTCAACCTGCTCAACGCTGCGCTCAAAAGCTGGAAAAACGATCCCGAAGGACGCCGGTTCTACCACGTGTCTACCGACGAGGTCTACGGGGAGCTGCACGACCCGGAAGATTTTTTCAGGGAAGACACCGCCTACGATCCCAGATCTCCTTACTCTGCTTCAAAAGCTGCCTCCGATCACTTCGTAAGGGCTTATCACAACACCTTCGGACTTCCGGTGGTCATTTCGAATTGCTCCAACAACTATGGTCCCAACCATTTCCCGGAGAAGCTCATTCCGCTGATGATCAATAATATCCTCAACAACAGGCCTCTCCCCGTTTACGGGAAAGGTGAAAATATCCGCGACTGGCTGTATGTGATCGACCATGCGAGGGCCATCGATATTATTTTTCATAAAGGAGGAAACGGCGAAACCTACAACATAGGAGGAGAAAACGAATGGAAGAACATCGATCTTGTCAACCTGCTCTGCCGGCTGATGGACGAGAAGCTCGGCAGGCCGGAAGGGACATCGGCGCAGCTGATCACTTATGTGACCGACAGGGCCGGGCATGATCTCCGGTATGCGATCGATGCCACCAAGCTTCGCAGCCGGCTCGGATGGGCTCCTTCCGTCAATTTTGAAGAAGGCCTCGCCAGGACCGTGGAGTGGTACCTTTCCAACCAGGCGTGGCTGGAAGGGGTGACCAGCGGCAACTATCAGTCGTACTACGAGCAGATGTACGGGAAACGCTGAAGAAAGCTATCAGAAGTCAGAAATCAGCTGTCAGCTTGTGCGGCGAGAAAAAGCGACTTTACAAACACCAACAACTTAACACTATTTATTGATGAAAGGAATAATACTGGCAGGCGGATCCGGAACGAGGTTGCATCCGCTGACGCTTGCCGTCAGCAAGCAGTTGATGCCCGTATATGACAAGCCGATGATCTATTATCCGCTGTCCATCCTGATGCTGGCCGGGATCCGCGAGATCCTTATTATCTCCACTCCCCACGATTTACCGCATTTTCATAAGCTGCTGGGCGACGGAAGCCGGCTGGGTTGCAGATTCAGCTACGCCGAGCAGCCCTCTCCCGACGGCCTTGCCCAGGCTTTTATAATCGGGGAAGAATTCATCGGGTCCGACAAAGTGGCCCTCATCCTCGGCGACAACATTTTCTACGGCTCCGGCCTGTCAAAGCTCCTGCAGGCCAACAACAATCCTGACGGGGGTGTGATTTATGCCTACCAGGTCAACGATCCGGAGCGATACGGGGTTGTCGAGTTTGACAAAGAGAATAATGTGCTCTCGATAGAGGAGAAGCCGGAGAAGCCCAGGTCTAACTATGCCGTCCCCGGACTGTATTTCTATGATAATGAAGTAGTTGAGATCGCCAGGAACATCGCGCCTTCGCCGCGTGGAGAACTGGAGATCACCGATGTAAACAAATATTATCTTCAGCAGGGCAGGCTGAAGGTAGGTGTGCTCGACAGGGGTACGGCCTGGCTCGATACCGGCACTTTCCAATCGTTGATGCAGGCAGGCCAGTTCGTGCAGGTGATCGAGGAACGGCAGGGCCTGAAAATCGGCTGCATAGAAGAGGTTGCCTACCGCAGGGGCTTTATCGACGCCGGCCATCTGCGCGAAATTGCGCAGCCCCTGCTCAAAAGCGGCTACGGGCAGTACCTGCTCAAACTTATTGAATAGTTCGAACCGGGGATATCTGACCGCGGAAGATCATCCCGGTCAATTTTCACTCCTGGTTCTCAATTATGCAGCGCATCATCTGATCGCCTCATCATTATATTATGATTCCCAGGGATATAGAAAATTACGCGGAAGCGCATACAGATGCCGAGAGCGGGCTGCTCCGGGCGCTCAGCCGTGAGACCCACGCAGAGGTGCTCAGCCCGAGAATGCTTTCAGGGCAGCTCCAGGGTCGTTTGCTCGCTCTTTTATCGCGGCTTATAGCACCGCGCCGTATCCTTGAAATAGGAACTTATACCGGGTATTCCGCCCTTTGCCTGGCCGAAGGCCTTGTCCCCGGCGGTATTCTCACGACGATAGAAGCAAACGAAGAGCTGGAAGCAAGGGCGCTGAACTATTTCAGGCGCTCTGAAAAAGGAGGTCAGATCCAAATGATCATCGGTAAGGCTGCAGAAGTCATCCCGGGTCTCGACGGACCATTCGATCTCGTATTCATCGATGCCGACAAAGCCAGTTATTCCCTGTATTTTGACCTCGTTATCGACAAAGTGCGCAGCGGTGGTCTGATTATTGCAGATAACGTTTTATGGAGCGGGAAGGTGACGCGCTCGTCGGAAGAAACAGGTACTGACAAAAATACCAGGGCTATTTTAACGTTCAATGAAAAGGTTCATCTCGATCCGGGGGTATCCAACCTTCTGCTGCCCGTCCGGGACGGCCTGATGATCATGCAGAAAAAATAAACCTGATTACCTCGGTAGAATACTTAACTACAACTAGATGTAATGAAAAATACGCTGACAAAAGTAATTCTTCTGTTTTTGCTTTTAGGGCTGGGTCTTGCTTTTAGGGCTGGGTCTCCCAAAACAGGTTTCCGGGCAGCAATACCCGGAAGTACCGGCACAGCTTCCATTCGGAGGGATCAACGTTAAATTTGATCAGAGCGCAAAAAGCATCATGGCTTCCGATATCAAGGTACTGATGATCAACCAAAAGTACTGGGAAGAAAAGCTGGAACGTGCGCTATTGTATTTCCCCATCATCGAATCGATCTTCATAGATGAGGAAATCCCGATGGACTTCAAATACCTGGCAGCACAGGAAAGCTCGCTGATCCCGGAAGCGGTTTCTTCGTCGAATGCGGTCGGTTTCTGGCAGTTTAAAGAGGAAACCGCCCGGGAGCTCGGGCTCCGGGTAGACAAGCATGTCGACGAGCGTAAAAATATCTCATCTTCTACGAGAGCTGCCGCAAAATACCTGAAGCGCAGCAACAGCCAGTTCAATAACTGGGTATCCTCCCTGTACTCTTATTACCAGGGTGTAAACGGGGCTATGGAGAAAATTCCCACCAACTGGGCCAACGCCTACGACATCAACATCACCGGGAAAACCGATCGTTATGTGCTGAGATTCTTCGCATATAAAATAGCTTTTGAAGCCGGTCTGGAGCGTTATCAAAGCAAAAACCCGATTACCCTGATTGAAGCAAACGCAGGAAAAGGGCGCAGCATCGAGGAAATTTCCGCTGAGCTGAAAGTCAGCTCCGGAGACCTCAAAAATTATAACGTATGGCTTAAGGGGAATAAAATCCCCACTGATAAATCATACTATGTGACGGTCCCCGTAGCGAGCAGCAAAGTTGGCAACGTAAAAGAAAGCCTGGCCATCGTGCAAAGCGACAACAGCCTGGCCAGCAAGTACGAATACGAAGACAACGGCTTCCCCGTTCTGAAAAAACTTGCCAACCAGCCTTCAGGCTACAATTCCCACGTATTGTATGAAATCAACGGCGTAAAGGGGATCCTGGCGCGGGCAGGAGACTACCCGAATTCGCTTGCAAAAGCTGGCGGGCTGTCTCCCTCAAAATTCCGGAAGTACAACGATATGGACGTCAATATGCCGGTCGTGCCCGGGGAGGTATATTACCTGGCTCCGAAACGTAAGAAAGCAGCCGTCGAATTTCACACCGCCAGGCCTGGAGAAACGCTCCATTCGATCTCCCATATGTATGGTATCAGGCTGAAGGATCTTCTGAAGTACAACAGGATACTTTCAAAGGGATATTACCTGGAAGCGGGCCGGGAGCTATGGCTCACCAAGAGAAGGCCGTCAAATGTAAAGGTCAAAATCAACGAAGTACCGAAAAGCCGGGAAATCCAGAGGCCTTCCGAAACTGAAGCGGTGCAGCAGGAAATCATAGCGGAAGCCGCACCCGGCCAGACAGAGAGGACGGCTGCAGTCCCCGCGCAGGCTGCGGAGCCAAAACCGGAAGCCGTGCAGGCCGCACAAACCGGGAATGTCATACCCAGAGACGCTTCCGAAAGAAGGAAATATACGCCCAAGATGGCTGAACCCAGGGAAACAGCCAAAGCTGCTGTCGATGAGCCCGCCGCCGACGTCCGCCAGGAGCCTGCCGGGACAGTCGCCCGTACAACCGAGGCAGCTCCTAAAGCTGAAAAGACCGAAGAAGCGGTAGTAGCCAGGCCCAACAGCCGCATCGTTATCGTTACTGACGACGAACGCCCCAAGCCTTATGTATCCCGGCGGGCAGGCAGCCGTCCGTCGACAAGCGAGGACGTAAAGCCGGTTTACAGCCCTACTCCCTCGGCAGGCGCCAAAAGACCTCCTGCTGAGGAATCTGCAGCAGCAGAAGTGAAAAGAGAAACGGAGCCGGTTGCGGCTTCATATAAGGAACCTGCCGCCAGGGAGCCTGCCGCCTCCGGCAACCCATCCCGCTACTACACAGTGGTGAAAGGCGACACTTACTACAGCATTTCCAGGCGGCACAACATCAGCATAACCGAGCTCCTGGAGATGAATAACCTGAAGATATCCGATAATCTACATGTGGGGAAAAAGCTCGTGGTAGGAGGTAGCGAAGAAGAAGCGACGGCCTCGGCTGCACCGGTTACGACCTCCGCCCCTGTGGCCGCTACAGCAGCGCCTAAAGCTGCTGCGCCTAAGCCGGCACCCGTCCGGAGCGCTTTTCATACTGTCAAAAAGGGAGAAACTCTTTTCAGCATCTCCCAGAAATACGGTACAAGCGTTCAGGAGCTGTCAAAGTTGAACGGGATGAAAAGCACCGGTCTCAAGGTAGGTCAAAAGCTTAAAGTCCCCTGACCATAACTTCCACCGATGATCCTGATCGATAACACCTGCATAAGTGACGATATTGCTGACCAGTTTTTTGTCTGCAATCTGGAGAAGTGCAAGGGTGCATGCTGCGTAGAGGGCGACTCAGGAGCCCCGCTCGAAGACGAAGAGCTGCCGATCCTTGCCGATATATACGAAGCAGTCGAGCCCTACCTGACTGAAGAAGGGAAAGCCGCCATAGCCAGGCAAGGAGTCTATACTACAGACTTCGAAGGCGACTACGTTACGCCTATCATTGATGACAGGGAGTGCGCCTATGCTTTTTACGACAGTGACAAGACCCTGAAATGCGGGATAGAACAGGCATATCTCGACGGGAAGATCAGTTATAAAAAGCCTATTTCCTGTCATCTTTATCCTATACGCGTTACCCGGTATGACCAGTATCACGCCCTGAACTACGACAGGTGGAGCATCTGCAAGGATGCGTGCAGCCTCGGCGAGCACCTGGGTGTGCCGCTGTACAAATTCCTGAAAGAGCCGCTCATCAGGGCCTACGGGGAAAGCTGGTATGAACAGCTGGTACAGGAAGCTGAAGAACTGCTCGAACGAAATGGCCGAAGGTAACGTCTTTGAAGATATTTATGAAGTGGTATGCCTTATTCCCGAAGGAAGGGTCACTTCCTATGGCGCTATTGCCAGATACCTCGGAATAAAAAGTGCGCGCATGGTAGGCTGGGCTATGAACGGACTTACGAAGGAGAAAAATATCCCTGCGCACCGGGTTGTAAATTCTGCAGGTGTTCTTAGCGGGGCATCTGCCTTTCACCCGGCAAATCCTATGCACAAAAGGCTTGAAGCGGAGGGGGTTACGGTCAAAGATAACAAAGTTCAAAACTTCAAAACCGTGTTCTGGGATCCGTCTGCCGAGTTGTGAGTCCCTGTCATACCGGACCGGGATTACTGCTCAGAAATACAGATAGATCGGACCTCATATATCCTGGCCCGGATTGCAGGAAATATCCGCAATCCAGGGACTTGACTTCACCTGCTTCTTTATACTGCTACGGTTTGGTGCTCCTCCAGGTAAGCAACCAGGTTTCTGAGGTTCGTGATCCGGGCGTAATCTTCATCCGGAATGGCAATTCCAAAAGCCTGCTCCAGCTGCATCATCAGGTCAACAAGATCAAGGCTGTCTAATCCGAGATCCTTAATGAAATGGGCATCGTCCGTCAACGCAGATGATTCTATCCCAAAATTTTTGAAAATCTCAATAATTTTATTTTTCATGAGAATACATAAATTAAAAACCGCTATAAATAATGCGTCGAAGTCGAGTCAGAATTAATTTCTTAACGCAAAGATTATAATTTTAGTGCCCCAAAAAAATACAAATTTTTATGAAAGGCCCCGAAAACAATTAACCAACTGAATATCAGGAATATATGACCATACACCTAACTCTTCGCAGGCTTAAAATTCTCGCAATACTTACATATATAAACCACCGGGCATTTTTTATTCATTTTTCCTGAAGTAAAAAACCCATTTTCTATAGTGAGATTTTACGACGTTAAATGGTTGCATCCGCTTAAAAAAAAGAAAGCAATTGCAGCACAATTTGGATAAGAAAAACGCAACTGTAATTTTTACAGGTTAAACCTGAAAAACCGCCATCAGTAATTGGCTGCCTATGCGAAGTTTTCTATATTATTCCAACATCAGATTGCTTGTACTGGTTCTACATGGCGGCATGGCTGCGGGGCTGTGCGAAGCTCAGACCAGGGTGCGGGACTACGAATGGCTACCTCTCGAAAAAAGAGCTTCTTTCGGAAAGATCCCGCCCAACTGGACCTTCGCCGACAGCGTGACGATCCATCCTGAGAAACCAAACCAGGTGAAGATCGTCCCCGGCAGCAGGATCCTGGTGGGAAAACCCGGCGAACCGATTTTCCCCTCGCTGAACGGCCGGAATTTCAAGCTTTACCTGTCGTATTCACTCAGTCCCGGCGCATCGGCCACTATTTCCTTACCCGGCGGAGGCTTCGTGCTGGTCAGCGAAGGCAGGGGGGCTGACGGCGAAAAGATGAGCGGTTTTACGGGGCTGGCTCCCTTCCAGGATGTCGGTAAAACGGCCGGCCTGCTGCAAACAATGGAAGTAGATTATGAAAGCGACATTCCCGGCCTGCGGGACAAGGCCCGGATCAACGAGGTCAGGATCAACGGGATCGTCGTACAGCAGGCGCAATACCTGGCCCATCTCCCCTCCTCCCCCGCTATCGGCATCCGCGTAGACAACGGAACAGCCGTATTCAGCGCAATCGGCTTTCAGAAATCCGAAAACCGCCGCCCCGTGCTGGTATCAGACCTTACCTATAAGCTATACAACGACGAATGGGACAGCCGTACTACCGACAAGCTGGCGTCGTCAGGAACATCGCCGGAGCTGACATTCGAGGTTGCCGGAGACAGAAGCAGCTATAACCTTGTCTACGAAGGCAACCTGGTCGTAAAAGAAAACGGCGACTACAACTTCACTACCCTGTATACGGGCGCATACTGTCAGCTGAGCATCGACGGCAACGTGGTGCTCGACACCGACCGCAGCACCTCGCGGGAAACGCATCAGACGAACGTCAGGATCGAGGCAGGTACGCATAAGATCAGGTTATGGTATTCAAAGCTTCCCTGGGCGCAGGCCGCGCTCGGGCTGAAAGTAGGAAAAACCGGGATAAGAGACTACGACCTTCACGCCCTGTCGTCGCTGCCGGAGCCGTCCGCCAGGCCATTTCTATCAGCCGGACCCGGTGCGCAGCGACCGGAGATGGTGAGATCCTTTATCCGCTTTCCCGGCGAATCGCATAAGCGTACGCACTGCCTTTCCGTAGGATCACCCTTGCAGCGAAATTTTTCTGTCGATCTGAACCGGGCTGCATTGCTCCAGGTATGGAGCGGAGCGTTTGCCAATACGACCGAAATGTGGTATGGGCGCGGAGAAGCGCAGTTGCTGACACCGCTGGGTACGGCAGAGAGCATTTCAGGTCGAAGCAGCTTTGCCAGGCTGCCCAATGCCGACGCTCCCTGGGTCGATTCTTCGGCGGTTAACCTCCTGGGGTACCGCATCGATTCGCACGGCTACCCGGTCATCCGCTATGCGCTGGGGCCGTCGGTCATCGAAGATGCGATCACCGCCACCGGAAAAAGTATAAACAGAACGGTTACGCCGGAACGCAACGCGTCTTCCGGCAACTATATTTTACTTGCCGAAGGTACGCAGATCATACCCGTGGAAAAAGGTCTTTACCGGGTCGACGGCAGGTACTATGTAAAGATGGGCAGCCCTGCCCCTCCTACCCTCCGCAGGTCGAAAGGCAAAACCGAGCTTTTGCTCCAGCTGGCCCAGCCTGTCAGTTACTCGATCATATGGTAAGATGAATATGAAACAGATCCTTGTTCTTTTATTCCTTGTTCCTTGTACGCTCGCCAGCGTATTTTCTCAGAACCGGGCGAAAACGGAAGACGACTACTACAGGGTGATCACGATCCCGGTTCCGGAAAACATACAGCTGGAAATCGGGGGGATGGCGGTATTGCCCGATGGCCGCCTGGCCGCTTCCACCAGGCGCGGAGAAATATGGATGATCTCGAATCCTTATACTGCCGGTAACGGAAAACCGGAGTTCAGAAGATTTGCTCACGGCCTGCACGAACCGCTCGGACTTTTGTACCGCGGCGATGATTTCCTTGCCGCCCAGAGAGGTGAGGTCACCAGGCTTGCCGACACCAACGCAGACGGGGAGGCCGATTTGTATGAATCTTTTGCTAAATGGCCTCTTTCCGGTGATTATCACCAATACGCTCAGGGGCCGGTCAGGTTGCCAAACGGAGAAATGATCATTGCCCTGAATGCCGACTCGACAGGGAACAGCGGTAGCCTTGGCAAATGGCGGGGCTGGATGTTAAAGCTCGATGACAAAGGAAATCTTGTCCCCTGGGCTACGGGGTTAAGGTCGCCGGCAGGAATGGGCAGCTACCGGGGAGATATCTTTTATACCGAAAACAGAGGCGAATGGGTAGCGTCCGGACGCCTCACTCACCTTGAAAAGGGCGACTTCGCCGGCCACCCGGCAGGACTGCAATGGAGCGGCGCTCCCGGTTCACCGATCAGGCTCAAACCGGAAGACATACCCGGGTCCGGTGAGCCGATGCACAACGTGGCCCGGAGCATCCCGGAGCTTAAGCTGCCTGCTATCTGGTTCCCGCATACGCTGATGGGCATTTCGCTTTCCGATCTGAAGGAGGATCTGACCGCCGGCGCTTTCGGTCCTTTTGAAGGGCAGCTTTTTGTCGGCGACCGGGGATACAGCAATATCATGAGAGCCGATCCTGAAAAGGTCAACGGCAAATGGCAGGGAGCCTGCTTCGGGTTCAGACAGGGCCTTGCATCAGGTGTTTTCAGGATGGACTGGGGCCTGGACGGTTCGATGTTCGTAGGCCAGACGAGCAGGGGCTGGTCTGCAAAAGGCACTGCTCCGTTTGCCCTTCAAAGACTGGTATGGACAGGTGTAATACCCTTCGAAATGAAGCATCTCAGGGCAAAGTCCGACGGCTTTGAAATTATTTTCACCCTGCCCATCGACCCCGAAAGCGCCAGGAAGGCGGAATCCTGGAAAGTGAGCAGCTTTACCTACAAATACCACAGGGAATACGGCAGCCCGGTGATCAACAACGAAGCCATCCCGGTAAAGGGAATTACCGTATCCGATGACAGTCTCAGCGTGCGTATTGTCATTGACCGCGCCAGGCTGAAAGCCGGCTATATCCATGAAATAAAAGCGGAAGGTATCCTGTCTGCGGCAGGATTGCCCCTACTTCACCCGGAAGGCTATTACACGCTCAACGAGATCCCGGATACGGAAAGTGCCGATCCTGCGCTGCTGACAGAATTTGCCGGGTCACAGGCCCCGTCTCCCCAGGTCGTAGCTTCTCCTGCCGGGGCAGCAATTGCCGCGAAGAGGGTTACCGTAGAGCCTTACGGATGGAACAGGGGGCCTGACAGGGTCATTACAATCGGTACCCGGCCGGGTCTGCAGTTCGACATTTCCGAAATCAGGGTAAGGGCAGGGAGTAAAATACAGCTTACCTTTAACAACAACGACGATATGCAGCACAATTTCGTGATCACCCAGCCGGGCGCGGCAAATGCCGTCGGTGAAGCTGCGCTGGCGCTCGGACTTAAAGGAAGTGAAAAGCATTATATCCCCGATATGAAGGAAATCCTTTTTCATTCCAACCTCCTGCAGCCCGAATCTTCGGAGACCATTTATTTCACCGCACCGTCAAAACCAGGCACTTACCAGTACGTGTGTACATTCCCCGGGCATCATGCCCTCATGCAGGGCCGGTTGGTTGTGATCAAATAAGTTTGACAAAAAGAAACCGTCGCGCAACAACCGGATATTTTTTTTCGTACTTTGGCATATAATATCAAAAAACGGCATTTATGAAACAACGTCTTTATGCACTGGCCTTTTTTGCCATCTCCCTGGCCCTTACTTCCTGTAAAAAAGATGAGGAACCTGCCCCTATTCCGGAGGTGGTCGGAAAATGGAGTCTGGATTATGGGGTATTGGTTAGCGGTTTTTCCAACAATGCGCAGGATGTATTAGTAAACGGAGAAAAAATCGATCCGGCATCTCCCTATCTATTGGATTTTGGTGTAACTGTCTTTCCTCTTTCGACAATCCATATTATTGAAAGCAATAAGGCATTTGTCAACGTGAATAAGTATGTCATTTGGGTTGAATCTTTTACCGGAACATGGGATTATGTAGCCCCCAAGCTCACCCTCAAGTATGATGAAAACGGTATT
>MEDT01000201.1 GCA_001724175.1 Cytophagaceae bacterium SCN 52-12
AAATCCCCGCTGTCGTCCTGAACCACCCGCGCTTCAAGGGCAAAATATTTGAAGATCGCCATGGCAATGCCGTTTTTCCCCACCGGGACGGGCAGGGCGTTTGTGGCCTTGAATTTAAAAATTACGATAAAGGCGTTTTTATGCGGGGAAGTGAGAAAGCTCTATGGCTTGGCCATGCCGACCCTTCTGACACCCGTTTGGTTCTTGCTGAAAGTGGCATTGACGCTTTAAGCCATTTCGCCTTGTTTCAGCCTGAAAACGCTACCTATGCCGCCGTTTCCGGGGGCATGCGCGACAAACAGTTTGATTTCCTGCTGGAGGTCATTCGAAATATGCCTCATCTGGAAAGCATCATTCTTGCTGTCGATAACGACGAAGGTGGTCAGAAAATCGCAAGCCGGATCGAAAATGCCGTTGCCGGCACGTTCACCGGCCAGATCATACGCCATGTCCCTAAGCAGACAGGCTTGGATTGGAACAATGTCCTTACGGAAGCGTCCAGCCGCTCCATTGCATTGCCTCGCGCTCCAGCGTTACGGCCATAGACTTTTTCCAGATTGGCTTTGTTCTAAGTATTTTCTGGCGCACGGTTCACCCTGTCCGGTTTTTTGTCCGCTCCTTTTTCGTCTGCTGCTTGAAACGATGCTGCCAGCATAGCGTACGGCTCCTGATGACGCTTATCCCTGAATTTTTTCTTTCATAAAAAATTCATCTGGCGACTCCGCTTTACGCTTCGGGGAGCTATCACTCGCCTTAAGCGCTTTTCCTGCTGTCATCATCAACAGCAGACTAAAAAGGAGATAGCTGATGATCACAAACCTGAATAGCCTGGTTCGCCTGAAAGCGCCGCAAAAATGCAAGCCGAACAATCTCGTCAAAATCTATGACCAGCACAATAGAGCCTTTCAAAACGTGTCGGCCTATGTGGTCATGAAGGACGGGCATATTGTGGCTACGGTAACTTTCAAATTCCCCAAAGACGGAGCAGGGCGTCTAAGCGCCTATGTACATTTCTTAGGAACCCAAATGGTTAGAGGTTTTGCTAATGGTTATGGTTACGACAAACGAAGCGCCGCCGTAGAAAACGCCATGCAGACCTTTGGCCATGTCCAGACCCCGACCCTGAACGGGTTTGAACCATTCTTCCAGGCACTCGCCAATTACGACGGCACGCATTGGGCCAATGCCCTGCGTTCTGTCGGATTTGCCGTTTTTCAGGTGATCTGAACCGGCATACATACACAGCCACAGGAGAATTGAGCACGACAAATTTTGTGAATGTACTTGATCGCCAGCCGGTATTCGGCTTTGGTGACCCCAAGTCTTGTCCTCATAAGTCGAAGATTGTTGCCGGGAATATACCCGACGGCGCTCCCGACCCCAACAAAAATTTTCCCCTGCCTGCGGCATTCCTCGCGGGGACAAAATTTTTGCTGGCTTGTTCGCTTAAGCGTCGGGTCGATTATCCCCATCAACCTTCAACCCATGAGGACACCATGTTTCTGATCACCAAAGCCCAATACCGGCAACTTCTTGACAATTGCTATAAACAATTTGATCCTCGTTTCCCATGCGGATGTACGGATCAGATACCTGTCGTTAGGTTACATACCCACGACGGCGCAACCAATTGGTTGCTGACACAGATCGACCCTGATAAACCTACCAATGTCCTTTGTCTTAGTGACTTTGGAGACAGAGTCCGCTTTTCGTCCATACCATTGATTGATCTTCTCAGCTTTCAGGATGGCAACGGTCAGCGCTTGATAAACGATCTTCTTTTTGTCGGTCAGGAAATGATCTGGGTTTATCAAGACGCCGCTTGTGATAACCGGATCAACTTTTCAGGCACTTCCCTGTACCGGGTGCGCTACAGATTTGAGGCGCAGCAAGATTTGTTCGGCGAAGCGTTTGACGACTATTGAGCCTTGATCAATAAAATCTATCCGCTGAAAGCAAGTTGACGGTGCTTTCAGCGGATAATTCAAGCGATTTTTTTTAGCCCCTGCGTTGTTTTTTTTGTATGCCTTCATTCCGGTATTAACCGGTATTATTTATTGCCAATAAATGCGCTGACCGCACCGCTTGACGCCATTCACCGCTATACTCTATCTGGCTTTAGTTTTCACCTGTTGGTTAACAAGAATGGTTATGGGGCGCTTCTTTTCTGGTGTCAGCGCACCAGCTCCTTTCCTGTGGCTTCCGGGTGATGCTGTCAGCTTAGCGAAAAAATGCGCGATGGCGCTTATCCCTGAATTTTTTCTTTCATAAAAAATTCATCTGGCGACTCCGCTGCGCTTCGGGGAGCTTTCACTCATTTTTTCGCTTTGTGCGCTTCCATCATCAGCAAGTACAGGAAAGGAGACGATGATGACTACTGAAAACACATCCGAAAAGAAACGTTATACCCATGTGGCCTACTTTATCAAAAATAAGGCTGACACTGACAAACCCGAATGGGTGAAGGTGGGCGTGGGTTGGGAAATGCCGACGGCGAAGGCATGAATTTATCGCTGGATGTGCTCGGACAGCAAATCCCGATCACCGTGAGAAAATTCAAACCCAAGCCTGAGTAAGCCACTTAAAACAGGCCGGGCGGATTTTATTCCGCCCGGTTTTTTTGCGTCACTATTTCAAACACAAGAAAGATCACTCCCCATTTTTCTCAATACCAATATCGGTCACGACCACATCATTTGGCTGCGCGGCAGCATACCGGGGATCGGTTGTGGTCACGATACGCGGAAAATGGTCAAAAAAGTCCATGTACAGCGCTTCAAGCCGATATCCCTTTAACGTGATCGTGTGAGAAGTAAATTCTAGGGTGATTGTATTGACGTCATCGGAAGGCTCAAACAAAACCGATACCAGGTAGGCATAATTGAAAAACTGCCGTTTGCCCTCCGGCAGCACAAAACAGACATTTCGTGTATGTCCCGCTTCCTTATAAAGGTTGTCCTGATCATGCGCGGGTGTAGGATTGTTCTCCCGCATCTTGTCAAACCTATCCAGCCGAAGCTCAAATCTCTCGTTCATGGTGTTTTGATTTTACACGGGGTTTTAAGGTTTCACGGGTTTTGGATTTCTGGCGACTGATAGCCTCTTTGCTTTGCTGCCGGACGATTTCTTGCTGTACGGCCTGCTGTTGCGCCCCTCTCGTTTGAGAAACGAGTTCAATCGCCGACTGCCGGTCGCCCATCCGGGATGCGTGGCTTAGAAGCGCATCTTTGTCTTCGGTATAAATCCGGACGTTGTCGCGTCCGCGCGAGACCGACACATACAGCTGTTTGGCATTGGTGGCCGGAAAAGTAGCGGCGGGCTGCGCGATCAGTACGTCATCGACCGTTTTCCCTTGCGAGGCATGGGAGGTGATGCAGTAGGCGTGATCCAGATGGCCAAAATCCTTGTCAAGGTGGTAGGTGTTTTTACTCTGCTGATTGAAAAGCAGCACACGTCCGTCTTTTCGCACGCTTTTGACCTCCAGCATCTGGCCATTATTGAGCCGCTTTTTTTCCAGATCAAAGCCGTTCCGCGTGATACGAACCTTATCTCCTTTAGCTAGCGCGATCTCTTTCTTAAAATACACATCATAGCTATCTGAATCCTTCGTAGGCAAACTGACCGTTTCACCTTTATCGTCCCGAATGATGATATGGTTGTCATTGCTTTCCTGGACTTCCCATTTGCTTCCTCTGGCAATCCCGGCACGGTTCTGGTTGAAGCGGACGACATGTCCTTTGTCGATATTGCGCCAATCGGCTTTTTGGGCTTCGGTGAGATTGAGGCTAACCAATTTGGACGCCATGACTTCCCGTTTTCCCAGCATGCCCGACGCGCGCAATTTTTCCCGGATCTGACCGGATACCTCTTCTCCTTGTTTGTGGGTGGGTGAGATCACCAACGCCGATTTTCCTTCTTTAATTCGCTCCACATAGTCGGTTGCCAACGCTTGCGAGAGTGCTTCCGGTTCGATTGTTCGGATAGCCCACATCGCATCTAACCGATCAAACCCCGAACGGACATCACCTCTTGAAAGGGCTTCTACAGCCATACGGTACGTTTCATTCCGCTGACGGTAAATCCGGTTGACTTCTGCTGAGCGGATACCGCCCACCGTGTTCAGGATGCGCAGTGCGTCCCCGCGCACGACGGCACTGTGCTGGCGGGTATCGCCGCCCAAAATGAGCCGCGCATCTTGTTTCTGCGACAGTTCCAATAGCGAGATCATGTCCTTGGTTCCCAATAGTCCGGCTTCATCCACCCATAAAACCTGTCCTTTGATCTGCTCCTGCATTTTCTTATCGACCAATAGTCTGGCGACGGTGTTGGCATTTTCAAACCCTTCGGTGGCTAAGACCCCGCGCGAGGCTTCCGAGGTCGGGGCAACGATTGTGACCGATTTTCCGGCAGCTTCGATTTGTTTGGTTGCCTCTTTCATCAACGTCGTTTTGCCTGAACCTGCCGTACCACGGATGATAGACACCCGGTTGGTAGTGGTCAGCACGTGCCGGACGGCTTCAGCTTGCTGGCCTTCGAGCTTGAGAGAAGGACATTTTTCAAAAAGTGGTGTCAATTTGCCCTGTCCTTTTTTGGCCAAATCCACCATGTATTTTTCTTCCGATAACACCGCCTGTGTGGTCATCATCACCTGACCGCGTTCCTCAACTGTGATAAGCCGCGCGTCGGATTGTGCAAAATCGGTGACCTGATCCAGCGAAACACTCCGTTCCCCGATACTCTGCCGGTAGGCCGTTTCCAGCAGCCGCCTGTCTCGGATCACCGATGCCCGCTCAAAATGATGTCCCATCGCGTGATCGACGCAATGTTTAGCGTGCAGTAGTTCGCGCAGCTTTTCCGGAGCGAAGCGAACGGGGCGTTCCGCCTTTCCGTTCTCTTCCGGCCCCAGTTCTCTGATCTGGCGTTTCCAGTCGGCTTTCAATTCATCCATAGCCAGCCCCGACTGTTTTTTGCCGCGCGTGCGCGCGCCCAGCTCGCTCAGTTCCTTGGCATCGGTAATGCCTTTTTCTTTGGCCACCCGTCCGATCTCATCGGTTCGCTTGGAGAAGAGCTGGATCACTCTTTCCGGTACATTTTCAATCTCAAAAGACTGCTCGGTTCGGCGGATGCCATAGCCCAGATCAATTAATTTGTCTGATAACCGCTTGTGAAATCGTGCCTGATAATAGGGCATATCCCGTTTAATGTCCCCGAACTGTCCGGCTTTGATTTTGTTTTCTTCCGGGTCCCACGCACTGTTAAACATGTATGCATGGGCATGTATGTGCGGATCAGGGCGATGATTTTCAACCGGTCTCGCTGTTTGGTGGATAAATTCTGCCCAGATCAACTCACCTGAAGCGCGGTCGTCATATTGCCCGTCTGCCCGAACGCGAACTTTGGCATCGCTTTGGATGTCCAGCATCGTTTCATGGACAGCAGCCTCAAAGGCTTTCAGGATATGGTCATCTTGTGACAGCGCATGAATGATCGACACGCTTTTTGGGGCATGGTAGTTGATGTCATACCCAACCCGGCGTTCTTCTTTCGTGCGCGGGGTAAGGGCTTCGCCCGTGGCAGGATTCCGGTTTTCGCACAGGTCGAAAAACACCTCTTTGGTAATGATCCCTTCCAGCCCCAATCGTTCGGCTAGTTTGCCCCTGAGGTTTCCCTTTAGCTCCTGATCGTTGATATAGTAATCCGCCTTTTCCAGGTTTTGGGAAAAATAGGCTTTCGCATGGGCGGCATTATTGCTTTGGATCATTCGTATCATAACCGATCGAGTGTAAGGCAGGATGCGCAATGAACGGTTGGGAATCGTTTGGCGGTAATGACCCGCTATGTGCGTTAAACTGATCGATCCGTTTGGGGCTATGTGTGGTTTTGGAGGAAAGCTGTGCTCAAGGAGAAAGTGTGTTCTGGAAAATGAATTGCATCAGACATCTCCCCTAAGCACAGCTTAGGCCTACCGGGCCTCGACTACATCCGGGTCGACAATGATGGAATCGGTCAGCAGCTTGCGTAATTCAGGATCTTGCGGGATGCGCCCCATGTACCGCACTCCCCGGGTGTCTTCAGCAGGCAGACCGTCAATAAACGTGTTGGTATGCTCCTCGTTCATGATCAACTCGTCTATTTTGTCCATGATGAAATTGTCCCCCATATGGTAGGCGGCAAGATAACTCAGCGAATAGCAGATAGCACAGAACATGATCACGCCACCGATGGGCTGACCTAATACCGACAAGCCAAAGCCAATAAAAAAGAAGAATCCGGGCTCAATGAGGGTCTCAATCTGACGGGTATCAAAGTGTTTTTCCTTGAATGAGATTTCATAGAATTTGGGATGGATACTTCCAGCCGAAAGGCTGAACCGCCCGAACTCGAAAACGCTCGGAAGGCGCTTGATCTCCTTTCGGCGCTGGATACACATATAAACGAAAGCTGCCAAGGCCGCATACCAGGTCAGGTAGAAAAGGATGAAGGACAAAAATTTAGAGTCGATCCATCCCAGCGCGCGCGTAACGCCGATCGTAAAAAAAGGAATCCAAAACAATACGAAAGCAAGTCCCATTGCCGTCGCGAAAGAGAAGTAGCGCTCACCGAAATTCTTTCGTACAAAAACTTCCAGCAATAGGCGTGGAGCAGAACAGATGGTATAGAAAAAGCCATAAGTAAATTCCTTTATGACGTTTTTACGCCGGAACAGCGTGCGGTAGTACAGGTTTTTTTTCACGGTATAATCAGTTTGGAAGTTGGTAATGCTGGGGAAGGGGCATACTGCTGGTTGAACACCATTTTCACATGGTTCTGGCCGTTGAGCAGCACGTCGCCCTGTTTGTGTATCACGCCTTCGACCCGGAAGTTGTTTAAAGGGCCTCCGGTTTTCAGGCGTACAAAATCTTCGGGGCGCAAGAGTTTGTCGATGGCCAGGGAACGCGAACGGGTGCGTGAGAAGGACTGGCTCACGGTTAGGCTATCGGAACGTTCTTCGAAATAGCCATCTCCCACAAGCTCTGAAGCGTATCGATTGGTCTCCATTTCCGCATTTGCGTGGAAGATTTTAGTCGCAAGTGTCCCAAGGAAACTTTTGACACGGTATTCGGCTTTATCGCCCCCACCCATGGCCGCATAATAATTCGGCAAGTTCTGGGTAATATAAACCGTAGCTACTCGGCTCGATCTGGCCGTTGCCTGAAAAGTGGCATCGTGTTCGTGGACAAAGTGCTGGGCCTCATCCGCCCAAAGAAACACCGGGCGCGGGTGCAGGTTGACGTCCCGGGCTTCCATCCGGCGTTGGAAAATGTACTTGAATAACACCTGGCAGTCCCGGCCAACTTTGTGGTAAAGTTTGATGGGCAAGTTGAGCAGGATGATTTTTCCATTGAAGGCATCTTCCGGAGTTGCTGTTGACCGCCCCTGACAGAACAGCGAAAAAATAGGCTCCCGAAGTAATCGGAATAAAAAACCTGAAAACTGGAAATCGACAATACTGCGTGTTTTTTCTGAGAGGCCGATATAGTTGTCGATAAAGAACTGGTCCAGAAACTGCATCAGCCGTACATCCGGGATTTCGTTGGCCATTTGCTGCTGGAAATGGCCAGGGTCCTCCATATAGCTTTCCCTGACGTCCTCGGATAGATTGGCAAACCACTGGTCAACCTGTAAATTCACATTGTTCTTTGCCAGTCGGAAGGCCACCTGAAAAGCTTTGGGTTCTTCCTCTCCGGATTGTGGCCTTTCCTCCGCTTTGGGGATGCTCTGCACGACATTGTATAGGTCTGTGATGGTAAGCCGTCCGTAAGCAAGCCGGCAAAGGTCGATGGCGTTCACCATCAGCATATCAAGGGCCGTTTCCCAAAATGGATCATCGGATTTCCCCGAGCTTTTTTCTTCACCGGCACGGATGACGGTCTTGAGAACTTCCACGATGTTTTCGGTGATGGCTTCCTGTCCGGATTGATTGCGGGATTCGTAA
>MEDT01000202.1 GCA_001724175.1 Cytophagaceae bacterium SCN 52-12
GGAAATCACGAGCGGCAGCTGATAAGGATGGCTTCCGATTACGGGCTGAACGCGGTATACCTTACGATCCAGTGGGACAGGGTCTATTACGATTCGCCTGACAAAGCCGACTGGTCGATGTACGATGAGCAGATCAGATCTGTGGTAGACAGGGGAATGTCGGTGGCCATACGCGTCCACCTTACCAGGGCTAAAGGACGCCTGAAAGGATTCTGGGATTGGGAAAAGGACGGCCTGAAGGATCAGTACAAGATCTCTCATATGGGGGCGTTTACTGCTACTACTTTCAGGTATAGCCATGAACCGTCCGCAAACAAAGCTGCCGCCTTTGTAAAAGAGGTCGCGCAGCGGTATAAATGGGTGCACGACCAGGGAAAGCTCCTGTTTATTTCTACCTCCAATACGCCTGAGCAGGAGGCGGGGTACCCATACGAAAATTTCGAGCCCAATACCGAAACCCCCAAGATATACCCGGCCATTTTTGACTGTTCCGAGCAGACTGCCGCCGAATACAGGGTATGGCTTAAACAACACTACGGGAAAATAGAACGCCTGAACTACGCATGGGGAGTCGAATTCAGCTCTTTCGAGGAAGCAGGCCCCCATATTACACACTGGGAGCCGCGCGAAAGCTTTCAGCAGCGATTCGGCAAAGACTGGTACCGCTTTCGTCACGAGCAACTGAAAACCTATACCGAGAAGCTGATCTCGGCTGTTAAGTCGGTCTCTCCCACGATCCGCTATGTATCTGACTACGGCTCGGTAATGGACGGCGGAAGCGGGCTTCGCGGCACCATCGCCTTCCCGCACCTGAATGAAAAAGCCGACGGCGTGAAGGTAAACGACCAGATCGGCGCCGATCACCGCTTTAGTACCGATATGCTCCGCAGCAGGCTTCCTAAAAACGCTTTCGTGGGCAACGAGGTATTTATCGCCGATTACGTGACGCAGGCCGACATAGACCGGCAGATAAACCAGTGTTTCGAGCATGGAGCCGATATGGTATGTTTTGTCGTTTCCCTTGAGAAAACGCTGGAAAGGATACAGGGATCTGTAAGATCGGCCGTTACCAGGTGGAAGTCCGACCCCAAGACCGAGATCGTCTACGCCGACAGTATTTCGTACAGCCTGGTCAGAGGGATCGACAACAAGAGCATGGCCGACCTGGTGCACGGAAGCTACAGCGCGGCAGCCAATAAGACCGGGGGACCCAGGCCCGTGAAAATAAAGATTGACGATGATATGTTCGTGCCTTCCTACTGGGCTGTGGCGGCGAACAAGCTTCCTTATCTCAAAGTGCCCATACCCATGCAGATCAAGGCGCTGGGCAAGCCTTTTTCTTTTGATATCACCAAGGACCATTTCGGCGACGTGGACGGGTCTATCGACAGGATCAGGATCCCTAACCTGCCCGGCTGGCTTACTTTCGACGGGCTTACCGTAAAAGGGACAGGTTCTTCGCTGGGCGATACCCGGCTGGAAGTCAGGGCAACTGACGACGAAGGAGGAGAGTTTTCGGCCTACCTCACGCTCCGGATAGACCCCACCGACAATCCTAATATTCCCCCCAAGCTCCAGATCAACCTGTCGGAGCTCGTTGCGCGTGTCAACGAGACCTATTCCTATGAGCTGCCCAGGGAGATGTTTACCGATGACGACGGCACGGTAACCCGTATCGAAGTGCCCGATCTGCCGGCCTGGCTGAAGTTCTCCGACGGCGTTTTGTCGGGTCGTCCCACGCAGCTGGGCGATTACCAGCTTACGCTTAAAGCCTATGACAACGAAAATGCTTTCGTCGAGACCTACCTCACGCTGAAGGTAAAAGATCAAAGCTTTTTCAATACGGCGCCGATCATCGCCAAGCCTATACCGACCCTGTATTCCCCTGAAAACGAATTTTTTACCTTCGATATTCCTTCCGGTACATTCGTGGACCCCGACGGCTACCTCACACACATCCAGCTGCATGCCCATCCTACCTGGCTGAGCCTGGCCTTTAACCGCATACAGGGCCTCCCGCCGGGCAAAGGGGACTATAGCTTTTTTGTACGGGCTTTTGACAACAACGGCTCTTTTACCGATGCCCCGGTTACGATCAAGGTAGAAGAAGCAGCCCTGAGATTCACGCTGCAAAAAGGGGGAGGAGTGATCGACCCGGAAGTGGTCAGCCTCATTGAGAAAGGAAAGGTCTATCCTCTAGATTCGATCCCTTCTTTTCTCAATATAGCGGTCGACGGCAACTATCCGTTTGACAGGATCCGGCTGCAGCTGACCGGCCCCTTCCTGTACGAAACGCGTACCAGGCGCCACCCTTATACGTTGTTTCAGGGTAACGGAGGCTTTCAGCCCGCAATAGGAAGATACGACCTTTTCGGGGAAGCCTATACCTGGGACGACTCCCTGCTTTATGTGACTTCCACTTATTTTTATATCGCTAAAGGAACCGACGGCGACATTACTGGTGATATGCCGGACTGGACTGTATACCCGGTTCCGTTCAGCGATGTCATGAACCTGAAAGCCGGCGATGACCAGGAAAATCCGTACCGTTTTACTATCGTGACAGCCATGGGACAGCGGCTGGAGGTGCCCGAGCGGTTTGTGGTGCGCACCGGGCCGCTTTACCAGGTTAATTTTTCAAATTTCGGCCTGCCCGGAGGGATTTACATCGTTGAAGCCGCGCTCGACGGCGTGGTCAGGAAAAGAATAAAAGTAGCGAAAAACTAGCGCTCCATGGGTGAGGGGCAAAGATCCGTAGGATCGAACCTCCTGTGGCCCCGGGTTTCAACCCGGGGTAACCAGATCCGATACTGGAGCCACATATAAGACGGAGGGGCACAGAACCCGATCCTTTAAAGCTCATAGTCGCTTAATAGTATGCTTGCATAATAATATTATTCCTGCTACTTTTGTCTCGGCAGCCGGAACAGCTTTTCCGGCATTTTGAAAAACGAGTTATTTACATCACCATAATATTTTAGAAATGGCTACTGAACAAGCTAAAGCCAAGACTATCCGCGGCGGCGAATTCATCGTAAAGGAATCTGAAGCAGCAGACGTGTTTATACCCGAGGAATTTTCCGAGGAGCAGCTGATGATCGCCCAGACCTGTGATGACTTCCTGAGGGCGGAAATCTGGCCGCGTCTCGACGAGCTGGATGCAGCCGGGAGTCCGGAGCTGATCGCGTCTCTGATGGACAAAGCCGGGGAGCTTGGACTGCTGGGGGTGGCAGTCCCGGAGGAATACGGCGGTTTCGGGATGAGCTTCAATACTTCCATGCTGGTCACGGAACGTACCGGGGCCGGGCATTCGTTTTCGGTAGCGCTTTCGGCTCATACCGGCATCGGCACATTGCCTATCGTATATTACGGCAATGAAGACCAGAAAAGAAAATACCTGCCCGGGCTTGCTTCCGGCGAATCAAAATCGGCGTACTGTCTTACCGAGCCGGATTCGGGGTCGGACGCCAATTCCGGCAAAACCAGGGCCACGCTGAGCGCCGACGGGAAAAGCTATATCATCAACGGGCAGAAAATGTGGATCACCAACGGAGGATTTGCCGATGTATTCATTGTTTTTGCCAAAATCGCGGACGAGAACGGGAAGGCTGATAAAAATCTTTCGGCTTTTATTGTCGAAAAGGTCTACGGCGGCATCACCATGAATGAGCCGGAGCATAAGATGGGCATCAAAGGCTCTGACACCCGCCAGATTTTTTTCAATGATTGTCATGTCCCGGTTGAGAACCTGCTGTCTGAAAGGGGGAACGGCTTCAAGATCGCAGTCAATATCCTGAACATAGGACGTATCAAGCTGGCCGCCGCAGCGCTTGGGGGAGCTAAAAAAGTGTTGAATGCCGCCATCCAGTACGCCAACGAAAGAAAGCAGTTCGGGGTTTCAATTGCCAGCTTCGGCGCTATCAAATACAAGCTGGCCGAGATGGCCGTAAAGATCTTTGCATCGGAATCGGCCGCGTACAGAGCCGGTCAGGATATCGACAACCTGATCGGTACCTTCAAGGCCGGCGGCATGACGGATGCCGAGGCTAAGCTGAAGGCGCTGGAAGAGTTTGCCATCGAATGCGCCATTATGAAGGTCCACGGCTCGGAAGTGCTCGACTACGTGGCGGATGAAGGCGTGCAGGTGTACGGAGGGATGGGTTACAGCGCTGATGCGCCTATGGACAGAGCTTACCGCGACAGCCGGATCAACCGCATCTTTGAAGGGACCAATGAGATCAACCGCCTCCTGACGGTCGATATGCTGCTCAAGCGTGCTCTCAAAGGCCAGATCGACCTGATGGGGCCTGCAATGGCGGTTTCCAAAGAAATTCTATCTATTCCCGATTTCGAGGCCGGCGATGACGATGTGCCTTTTGCTGCGGAGAAAAAGATGATCCGTAACCTTAAGAAGGCTATTCTGATGGTAGCTGGCGCTGCCGTTCAGAAGTTCGCGATGTCGCTTTCGGAAGAGCAGGAGATCATTATGGATATTGCAGATATGGGCATTGAGGTGTATGTGGCCGAATCGGTGCTGCTCCGCGTAGAAAAGCTTGCAGAGAAAAAGGGCAGCGATGCAGTGCGCATCCAGCAGAGCATGGCGCTGGTATACCTGTATGAAGCGGTAGAAAAAGTAGCAAAATCAGGCAAAAGCGCGATTACATCTTTTGCCGCGGCCGACGAGCTTCGCGTCATGCTGATGGGATTGAAAAGGTTTACGAAGGCCGATCCCGTCAACCTCAAAGCATTGAGGCGGGAAATAGCGGATCATTTTATTGCGAAGAATGCTTATGCTCTTTAAGAGCGGGACAGTGTTTTTTGGCTGGAATAACAGGATTCCTTCGAAAGCCGGATATAGCTCATTTTTGAAAGGAAATGAGCTATATTTTTCAGACAGACAAAGATCTTTTAGGATCGCCTGCATATTGTAGCCTGGGGTTTCAGCCCCAGGTAAAGAAAAGCCCACCGAAAGAATCTGGAGTGCCGTAGGCACGACTCATATATGATAAAAAAGCCCCGGGAATTTATTCCGGGACAGGAATATGGGGCTGCCCCTGACGGGGCCTTTCTGCTTATTTTTAATCAGTTGGTCATATCTGTTCAAAATAGCGTTTAAGCTCCCAGTCGCTTACAGCGCTGTCATAAGCGCTTTGCTCCGTTTTAAAGAAATGGAGGTAATGCCTGAAAACAGGCTCGCCGAAAGTTTCCCTGGCAAATGAGCTGTCCCCAAACCTGGCGATCGCTTCCGCAAGCGTATAGGGGACCCGCGGCAGGTTGCCGGCCATATAGATATCGCCTGTGAAGCACTCCGGCGGCTCGATTTTGTTTTTGATGCCGTCGAGACCCGATGCGAGAGACGCCGCAAGCGCGAGGTAGGGGTTGCAGTCCGCTCCGGGAATACGGCATTCGATTCTCAGGCTCTGGTCTTTGCCTACCACCCTGAACCCGGCGGTCCGGTTGTCGAAGCTCCACGCAAGCCTTGTCGGGGCCCAGGAGCCGTCGACAAATCGCTTGTAGGAGTTGACGGTAGGCGCATAAAACGGCATAACGTCGTAAACATGCGCTATCCATCCTCCCAGGAACCATTTGAACAAATCGGAGGTGCCTTTTACAGGTCCCAGCTGCTCGTTGCCGGCAAAGGCATTTTTCCCGTCCTTCCACAGGCTGAGGTGAATATGGCTGCTTGACCCGGCCCTGTCGGTAGCGAATTTGGCCATAAAAGTGAGCGACAGGCCCATATTGTCCGCAACTTCTTTCAGGCACTGCTTGAAAAGCACATGATTGTCGGCGGAGGTCAGAAGGTCTGCATACTTTACGTTGATCTCATGCTGCCCGAGGCCCCATTCCCCTTTGGAGGTTTCGACCGGTATGCCCGATTGCCGCAGGTGGCGTCTTGCTTTTCCCGTAAAATGCTCGGTGCGGGTACCCTGGAGGATATGGTAATCTTCCAGGTAGTAGCCGGCGGATTTCAGGTTTTGGTATCCCGACTCATGAGCTTCCCTGTAGGGAGTATTGAAAAGATAATATTCCAGCTCCGTGGCGGCAAATGCGTCAAATCCTGATTGAGCGGCAGATGCCAGCTGCTTTTTCAGGATGCTTCTCGGCGCTACATCTACGGGCTGGTGCGATTTGTCGTCGGTCAGGTCGCACAGCACAATAGCGGTCTTGTCGAGCCAGTCGGCCTTCCTGATGGCCGAAAGGTCAGGGACTATATGAAAATCGCCGTAACCGAGCTCCCAGCTCGCATATTTGTACCCCGGCACAGGCTCCATTTCCATATCGGTCGTAAGCAGGTAGTCGCACCCGTGGGAGCCGTTACGGATCGCTTCTTCTAGAAAATATACGGCATCGAGGCGTTTGCCGAGAAGCCGGCCGTAATGATCGGTAAAGGCCAGGATCACCGTTTCTATTTCTCCGTTTTGGATGAGCCGGGTAATTTCTGAAGGGTTTAAGATGCCTTGGGATTTCATTGGTTGCGATCAGACAATTAGATGATGTGACGATGTGATGATTGATCTCGGATAGCTGAAAGGTATGGTTACTTTAGCCGTTCCATGCGGGCCTTCAGGGGGAACCTGATCAGGACCGGTTTCCCCGAGCTTTTGGAAAGTATGGGCATCAGCACTTTCAGTGCGTTTTCCCGGGCCTGGTCGAGTATCCCGGTTTCCAGCGCCGATTCCTTTATTTTTTCCTCCGCCTGCCGGTAGGCCTGCTCGATAAGCCTGCTTTCGTCCATGAAGGCATATTCTGTATTGTATACTTTCGAGCGATTGTGGTCAATTTTAAAAACGCAGAGCTCGGGCTCGGGCAGGTGGACAATCAGCGTGTCACCTGCTGTCTGGATGTCGGTCGGATGCAGGAGGGTAAGATCGATACAGCCGATCGCTTCCCCCTGGACGATCAGCACCGCTCTGGGGTTAGGAAGCCATTGCCGTGTAATCTCCTGCTCGACTACGTCCTTAAAGCTGTATTTAACCAGCTCCAGCTTTCCCATGGAAGTGATTTCTTCAAGCACGACCGAGTGTGTGGAAGTCTCCTTCCCGGCAGTCTGGGCAAACCACCCCGTGAGCCAATTGCCGTATTTGGCGCCGCGCCATACCGTCACTATGCCGATAATGAAGAAAGTCAGGAGCAATATCTGGAAAATGAATCTGAATATGCGCACGGGGTTATGAGAATGTGATGATTAGTTGATGTGACAATGTGATGATTAATCCTGATATTTATCGAAAGTTACAATTTGTTAATTAATTACCACATTAACTATCCCGATACCTATCGGGACTCATCATCACATCATCACATTATCACATCAATCCATATGAAGTATTTTTTCGCCCTGTCAATTTTCATACTGCTTGCTCCAAATACGTCCGTAGCCCAGAAGCCTGCTTTTCTGGAGGCAAATCCCCGCTGGGTAGATTCGGTTTTCACTACTTTGTCGGGCGACGAGAAAATAGCGCAGCTGCTGATGGTGGCAGTAACTTCAGATGTGAAGCGTTCGTTGATAGGGAATGACAAGGCCAGCCCCGATGCAGTCGAAAAGCTCGTAAGGGACCACAAAATCGGTGGAGTTGTTTTTTTCCAGGGCGGACCCGTTCCCCAGGCTGCGCTTACCAACCGGCTGCAGGCAGGCTCGAAGGTCCCTCTACTGGTGGCGATGGATGCGGAATTCGGGCTGGCAATGAGGATCGACAGCACGGTACGGTATCCCTATATGATGACGCTCGGCGCCATGGAAGGCAGCAATGAGCTGATCTATAAGATGGGCAAAGAGGTGGCGCAGCAGGCGCGAAGGCTGGGCGTGCATATCAATTTTGCGCCCGTGGCCGATGTAAACAACAATCCCTCCAACCCCGTGATCAACTTCCGGTCGTTC
>MEDT01000203.1 GCA_001724175.1 Cytophagaceae bacterium SCN 52-12
CTGACGTATATTCAATATAAACTATCATACACTACCTTGATACGTATATCAGAAAGTTCAGGTCTGATTGACAACGATTTCAAATTCCACTTTCCCACTTGCCGCTTCCCTGCTGATTACCGTAAAGAAAGTTACACTTTCCAGCATAAGGCAATCCATTTGATCAAGGTAAACACGGTAAAAGACTTTCCGGCAACCGGCCTGAACGCTATAGCCTGAGAAACCGATACATTGATGCCATTTTTTCCGGCCGGCAAGAACTACCTGTTTGGAAAAGTCTATAGCAGGTAATTCCATAGAACTTTCGACATAATTTTCGAAATCCTGCCAACTTAGGAGCACGAGGTTGACTTCATCCTGTGACTCATCGATGTTCTGAAGCGTTAAAACGCCGCTGTCAGGAGCTATTAAATCTTCAGCAGCTATCGGCGTCCGGTCTTCAATGCCATTGCCGCACGGCTCAGTGCCAGTACAACCGGCGAGAAATAGCAGCAGTATAATCGTAATACTCCACCCAGTCAGGTGCTTTTTGAATGTATTCATATAGTACTTGTTTCGATTGAGGAACAACTTATTATACGTATGATGATTCTAGTATAATAAGAATGGTTGTAATTTTTCAGGAATTAAATATGAAATATTTAATAAAGTATGTCTGAGCATGCTCAGCAACCGGGATAACCGCAGGTGAAATAGCCAGGAACTTAAGGTTTCAATGTTAGCACACAAACCATTCATGAATAAAATCTCCGCGTCTCCCCGCCTTCGCGCCTTCGCGAGCGTTCTGGTTCACGCAGAGGCGCCAGGTCGCAGAGATTATTAGTTATCCGGAATTTTATACCTAGCTGCCCTATAGAAGCTACTTTACCCCTCTCTCCAGGATGTCAAGAGCCGCTCCTATTTCCGTTTCGTCAAGGCTACCGAACCCGAGGCGCATCGCGGCCAGCCGTTCGGTCTGGAAAAGCAGGGTCTGCGGTATGCTGAGCCCTTTACCGAGACAATTTTGACTTATACGCAGCAAGTTTACTTTTTTTGACCATTCCATCCAGACGGCCAGGCCGCCAGGCGGAGCGGTAAAGTTCAGGGTATCACCAAACCGGGTAGCAAGCTCGCTGCAGAAAAAATCCCTCCGGGTCCGGTAAATTTTAAGGGCCTTTTTTAAATAACGCTGGATCTCTCCTTCGGCGAGCATTTCTGCCAGCGCCTGCTCCATGACCAGGTCGCCCTGGCGGTCGATGATATGCCGCAATTTAGCAAGCTCCCTGATCAGGTTTTCCGGGGCGACGAGGTATCCCTGCCGGAGGCCGGGCGCCAAAGCCTTGCAGAACGATCCGACGTAGACGACCATCCCGTCCGTATCGGCGCTGGCCAGCGGCAGGAGCGGGCTGCTGTTGTAATGAAAGTCGTAATCGTGATCGTCTTCCAGGATAATGAAGCCGTACGTTCGGGCCAGCTGAAGTATCTCGATCCGGCGTTCGGCGCTGAGCGTTACCGTAGTAGGGTAATGATGGTGCGGGGTCAGGTACAGCATGCGGATCGTCCGGCTTTTGCACAGCGCCTTCAGCGCGGAAACCGAAACCCCGTTTTCGTCTACCGGGACCGTCCTGATCTCGGCCCTGGCCTGCTGGAAGATCATATTGCCCAGGTAGTGGCTGGTGCTCCCGACCACGACCAGGTCGCCCGGCCGGAGAAGAAGCTCCGAAGCCAGGTAAATGCCCATATGGATGCCCCTGGTCGTCAGGATATTTTCCGGCCTGATATGAAGGCCGCGGGTATTGTTCAGGTAATCAGCCAGCTGCTTCCGGTAAAAGGGATTTCCTTCCACATCGGAATAGGTGAGGAGCCTTTGTCCCGACCGGCGGCCCATTACGCGGCGGTAGGCCTTTGCCAGCTTGTCGAAGGGCGCCAGCCGTACGTCGGGCTGACCATCCGTAAACCCGAGCCCTTTGGCAGGAGAGGAGACCTCGCGCTCCAGGAGCACGCTGACCGGGAAGCTATAGCCGGTCGAAGCAGGATAGCGCGCGAGCTGGCTTAGATCGCCGGGAAGCGGCGCCGCTTTTATCACCGGCGGCTTGTCGGTCACGAAAGTCCCGATGTTGGGCCTGATCTGTATCCAGCCCTGCGCGTCGAGCTCCTCGATGGCGCTTATGATGGTTTTCCGGTGCACGCCCAGGAGAGTGGACAATGTCCTGGTCCCGGGCAATCTCGCTCCCGGTACCAGCGCGCCGCGCTGGATCGCATTGATCAGCTGCCTGCTGATCTGCAGGTAGACCGGCGTCGCGGAATGTTCGATCCGGATCATACTTTTGAAGGGAATTTCAGCCGGACTACTCATGAAATAAAAACCGGATTACTTTGGTGATCCGGCAAGGTACTAGTTTTGGGCGAAATAGCTTTCAGCTTTCGGAAGTCAGCTTTCAGAAATCAGCCTGGGCGACCCCGCAGTGCGCCGCCCACCGGCGATGAACCCTTCGACAGGCTCAGGGGCAAAGGGCTGACAACTGATAGCCGACAGCTGATAGCTTTTTATAAAATAGCTGATAGCCTTTATAAATATGAAAAGAGATTTAGCTTGCTGGCTTTTGGGATCGTTGCTCTTACCTTATGCGGCGTCCGCACAGGAAATCACGCTCGACCCGGTAACGGTCAGCACCTCCATGCTGGAAAAAAGAACCTCCGAGACGGGGCGTAACCTGACGGTGATCAGGGGAGAAGATATCAGGGACCTGCCGGCAAACAGTATCGACGAGATACTGCGCTACCTGCCCGGGCTTGAAATGCAGGCCCGGGGACCTATGGGGGCCCAAAGCGATATCATCCTCCGGGGCGGGACTTTTCAGCAGGTACTGGTAGTGGTCGACGGGCTCCGCATCAACGATCCGACTACCGGTCATTTCAGCAGCTATATCCCGATCTCGCCGTCTGAAATCTCGCGCATAGAGATTCTGAAAGGCGCCTCTTCCTCTATTTACGGTTCTGAAGCCGTAGGCGGTGTGGTGTCGGTGATCACCAAGGCATTCGAAGCAAGCCCGAAGCCCGACGGCAGCCTGGTAGAAGGCAGCGTTGCGACGGGGATGAACGGGCTGCTGAACGGGAAGATCGGCGGCCATCTGAAAAGCGGGAAGCTTACACTGGCAGGGGGCGTTTTGAGCAATAATGCTTCCGGCCAGGAACTGAGGGGTATAAAGGGCTACTTTCACAACCATACGGCCTCCTTGTCTGCCCGTTACCAGCTAACGGACCACCTTCACGTCGCTTACAGAGCTGCATTTGACCAGCGTGATTTTGCCGCGCAGAATTTCTACACCGCTTTCGCTTCGGATACCGCTACCGAAAAAGTAGGCGGCTGGTGGCATCAGCTGGAGGTAGGCAGGAAGAAAGGCACCTCGGCAATTACTTTTCGCGGCGGGTATAAGAAGACTACGGACGAATACCTCTACAACTCCGTTTCCATACCCAATAAAAATGTTTCAGGGCTGTGGCAGGGACTTGTTACCTGGCAAAAGCAGGTATCCGGCAACACCGACCTGATCGGCGGGGTACATTACCAGCAAAGGCAGATCAGGTCGAACGATCGGGGCGACCATACCATACAGCAGCTGGCGCCTTTTGTTGCAGCCAGTCATCGTATAGGCGGTCTGACACTGCATCCGTCCCTTCGTCTCGACTGGCGGGAAAGCATCGGCTCGGAGCTGGTTCCTCAACTGAACGTTTCCTATAAGCTGGAGAGCTGGCAGCTGCGGGCCAGCGCGGGCAAAACGATCAGGGATGCCGACTTTACCGAGCGCTATAACAATTTCAACAAGCCGGTAGTGACCGGCGGCAGCATCGGGAATCCTTCCCTGAAAGCGGAAAGGTCACTGAGCTACGAGCTTGGCTTCGACTGGTTTTACGGTGTCAACTGGAAGATCTCGGCGACCTTCTTCCAGCGCAATCAAAAGGATATGATCGACTATGTGCCCACCGCCTACGATGATATGCCGCGCAAGGAAAACCTCGTGCCTTCCGGAAGCTATGCGCTGGCAGAGAATATAGCGTCTGTAAAGACCAAAGGCGGCGAGCTGGATATCCAGTATGACTACAGGATAAGCGATCATCAGCGCATTTCGGGTGCGGCCGGGATCACCGTGCTCGACAGTGAGCAGTCGGGCGCCGTGCCGTCTTTCTATTTGTCTTCACACGCAAAGCTCCTGGCGAACGCTTACGTCAGCTATCGTTTCAGGCGTATGCATGTATCGCTCAACGGCCTGTATAAAAGGCGCGAGCCCCGGGAGGCATCGGCGTTGGTGACCAAAGTGGAGAAGCGCTATTTCCTGCTTAACGCGCAGGCCGGCTTTGACGTGGTGCCGAAAAAGCTGACGCTTTATCTGCAGGCCGATAACCTGACCGACACGGTTTACAGCGACCTGCTGGGCGCGGTGATGCCGCGCCGGTGGATAATGGGAGGGATCAGGTTCAGGTTGTAGCGGTCAGTTACCTGCTTCTTACCAGATCCAGGAATTCGAAATCGTAGGCATGCCTGTCGTCCTTGCTATTGAATTCCCGGCGCACTGTTTCCCATTGATCTTCTTCCGGGATATGGAAATAAGTATCTCCTTCCGTTTGTCCGTAAACCCGGGTAAGATAGATCCGGTCGGCCAGGGGAAGGGTCTGTACGTAGATTTCACCTCCGCCGATCACAAACGCTTCTTCGGCGCCTGTTCCCCGGGCCTTTTCAACAGCGTCTTCCAGCGAAGCGCATGTCACGATACCTTCTGCATGAAATTTGTGATTGCGGGTAATGACAAAAGAGGTACGCCCGGGAAGCGGCTTCCCGATGGATTCGAAAGTTTTCCGGCCCATCAGGATAGGTTTTCCCATGGTGAGCCTCTTAAAGCGTTTCAGGTCTTCGGGAAGATGCCACAGGAGTCCGTTGTTCCCTCCTATGACGCCATCTGTATTTGCAGCGACGATCAATGAAAGTTTCATGAGAAGAAAAAGCTATCAGCTGTCAGTTATCAGCCGTCAGCATACCGATAGTTGAAGGTTACCTAATACCTAATACCTAATACCTAACACCTACTGAACCACATTCTTCACAGCCTGCCTGGCGAGGAGCTTCCAGCCGCTATCCTGCTTCTGCCATACCTGGAGCACTTTGAGATTGGCCGTGCCGGGCTCTTTTCCGGCGTCTGCGGTGTTGCCTGTCAGGTTATGCCTGACAATGGCCGTTTCTCCTGAAATATCGATGGTTTGACCGGTAAGGTCCAGCGTTTCGAAGTTGAATTTACCGCTAATGAGGGATTCTATAAATTCAGCCTGGTTTTCGATGAGTCCGGCAGAATGCCCGTAGGTAAGCTTTTCGGATGTGAGATTTTGCAGCGCCTCCTTTTCCGGGTCGAGAAGCTGTTTGCGGAGTGATTCGACTGCTTCTTCCACTTCATTTTTGTAATTGGACGTATCCGCCTGGGTTTGTGACGGCTGCTGGCAGCTGCTTAGCATCAGGACACCTGTCATGATAAGAAGAAAGGCTGAAGATCTCATACAAGGACTTTTTGTGGTTTAAATAATAAAGAAAGTAGCGCCGGAAGAAAAACTAACCTGATCTGCCGGGAAATTTAGTAAAGACAGCAGGATTAAACAAGGCAGAAGTTGGCGCGGAGGAAGGTGCCGCTTAACCGGCTGAAACAGGATAAAGGTGAAAATTTACTATTACTTGTCTGATTTATCCCTTGTATAAGGGACTTTTCAAGGTTAGTTTTGGTCTTTTCGAATCCGGTCCGCCGGAACTACCCCGTTATTGGACACAATATAAGAGTATATCGCGCGGGAGGGTTGGCTTATAATGGAGAATCTGGCTTACGAACAGAATTTTATTGAAACTGAAAGACCTACTCATTTATTTTATCAACCAGTATGCATTTTTTTTCAAAACCGGTCTTATCTGTAACAGCACTCCTGTCGGTAGTGGTTTTCGGAGGGATCCTGATGACTTATTGTACCGGTAGTAAAACGCTGATCAGAGAGAATAACTTCGAAACGCTGGATCTCGGTCCGTTCGTAGAGAAAGATTTCCCGTATGTCTCTACATCGATGGATGCGAGAAAGCTGGGCGCTTCATTCCCGAAAGACAACGTATCCGCAAGAACGCTGGCGCTCAAGCTGGCCGACAGCAGCTATGTTTGCTTTGACACCGACCTGCTGCGCTGGACGGTAGCGTGGACAGGCGATTTCCTGCCGATGTATCTTATGCCGCAGGTATCGTACAGGGATTACTATAATAAGGGCAATAAGACTGCGGAGATCGCCGGGAAAGCGAAGCTGGCTACGGGGATCTATCCGGGCTGGAGCACCGGGGCTCCTGTTTTCAGGGAGATCAGGCAGGCCCTGGATACCATTCCGATATGGGGGCCGGTACCACCGGAGGCAGGCCACTGGAATGGAGTATACGTTTATAAAAACCAGGCTGTCCTGAGCTATACCGTAGGTAAAACCGAGGTGTACGAGCTCGTAACTTCCGACAGGTTTTCGGGAGAGACAGGCTTCCAGAGAAATTTCGAGATCGGTTCGGGCAGCGATCAGCTTTTCTTTACGGCGGCTGATGTTGTCAAAGGCATCGACGCTAAAGTAACAGACAGGATATCCTATATATACCACGGCGCTAAGAAAGATTCCGTCACTGCGGTAGCAGTGATCGGCGGCGAGGCGAAAACCAATATTATCGACAACCGGTATTTGTCGGTTTCGGTGCCGGCAGGAGCTCAATCCCGGAACCTTGCGGTGCTGGTATGGATGGGACCCGCAGGTAAGCTGCCTGACTTTGAGGCGCGCGCGGGTGTAGCGAAGCCGGTAGCGTTTCCTTCCTTTAAAAAGGGAGGCCCCACGCTCTGGAAAGGATCGGTGCTCACCCAGGGCAGGCTGTCTGCCGATTCTGAAGATTTTGTAATAGACCAGGTAACGCTTCCTTTACCCAACCCGTGGAAGCGGAATGTGCGCGTCGCAGATATTGCGTTCTTCCCCGACGGGACGGCTGCTGTAGTGACTTTTTCGGGTGATATATGGATCGTAGAAGGGATAACGGAAGATCTGAAGAAAATAAAATGGCGCCGTTTTGCTTCCGGACTGCACGAGCCCATGAGCATAGAGATCAGGAAAGGGGAGATCTATGTTTTCGATAGGGGGGGCATCGTGAAGCCGGTAGATCTGAATGGCGACGGTATGGCAGATTATTACGAGAATTTCTCCAACATTACCCAGCAGTCTCCGGAGTCGCGGGAATGGGCCGCCGACCTGGTGCTCGGGCCCGATGATTGCTTCTATATTGCAAAGGGAGGCGCGCTCAATAACGGCCCCGGGCTGACGCCTTTTGCGGCCAAGGGCTTCCGGACGGGATCCGTTCACTCCGGGAGCATCCTGAAAATTTCGCAGGACGGGAAGAGCGCCGAAGTGATAGCTACCGGGTTCAGAGGACCTTATATAGGGATGCATCCGAAAACCGGGGTGCTGACTTCTTCCGATCAGCAGGGAAATTTCGTGCCTTCTACGCCTCTTTACCTGGTTAAGAAAGGCGAGTATTACGGCGTGCCGCCCACGATGCATCGTAAAGACAATCCGAAAATATCTCCTCCGCTTACATGGATTCCCCATAACGTCGACCGGTCGGCCATCAGCCAGGCCTGGATCACGAGCGACAAAATGGGCCCGTTGAATGAAAACCTGATTCATTTCTCTTTCGGCCGGCCCGGATTGCTGAGGGTACTTTTCGACAC
>MEDT01000204.1 GCA_001724175.1 Cytophagaceae bacterium SCN 52-12
ACAGAATAGACATTGAGTTCCAGGTATATAATATCGATTTTCCTACTCTTTAACCACGAAGTGGTGTCATGACTATAGCTGCACAGAAATCCGAGACCATTTAAACCCCGAAGGGGTGAAACTATAGAATAAATCTTCACGTTATTCTCCTAAAACCGTTCATCCCCAGGTATTGCCTTCTGTAAGAATCTTGCAACGTTTCGATAAACCCGGTGATCATCTCTATCGGTTTTCTAATTTCAGTCATGTAAAAACCGATAGAATGAAATTACTTTCCATACTTTTTTCCCGGATTGCCTGGGCAATGGGCTTCATTTTGCTCAGCCAGGCGGTCCCGGCACAGTCAGCGATCAAGGGTACGGTATACAACCAGCGTAAAGAAGCGCTGCCATTCGCGTCTGTTTCGGTCAAAGGCACTTCGATGGGCACGATCGCCAACGAAGAAGGGCAGTACCGGCTGAACCTCAAGCCGGGCTATTATGAAATTGTATTCCAGTACCTGGGGTATCAGAGCGGCTTCAAGGCCATTACCCTTACCGGTTCCGAAGAAGTCTTTGACGCCGTGCTGGCCGAGCAGGCGCTTCAGCTGGGAGAAGTAAAGATCGGTAAAGGGAACGAAGACCCCGCTTATGCGATCATGCGCCGCGCGATCGCAAAGAGCAAATACCATTTATTACAGGTTGAAAGCTACAAAGCCAGGGCTTACACGAAGTCGTCGGTCGTTATCACGGACCTGCCCCTGGAGTTCCTCTATAAAAAAGAGCTGGAAAAGATCGCTGCTGAAGAAAACTTCAAAAAAGGGGTTCCTATTCTGAACGAAACGGTCTCGGAGATAGAGTTTAAGCAGCCGAACAACTATAAACAGAAAGTGGTTGCGGCAAGGAACAGCCAGGACAACAGTTTCGCAAGCCCCAATGAATACCTGCTCTCCAGCTTTTACAAGCCCGACGTCGTACAGACCGTATCCCCTTTGTCGCCGAGGGCTTTCGGCTACTACAAATTCGAATACCTGGGCACCTTCCGTGAAAACGGGGTGGATGTCAGCAAAATTAAAGTGATTCCCCGCGCCTACGGCGACGGCGTATTCAGGGGCACTATCCACATCATCGAAAACCTTTGGGCCATTCACAGCCTGGACCTCCAAACCGTCAAAATGGGGATAAACCTGAAAATCAAGCAGCTATATTCTCCCGTTCAAAACGTCTGGATGCCAATCCAGCAGCAGTTCAACGCAGACGGCGGCCTGTATGGCGTAAAGGGCAAAGCCGAATATGTCATATCCCAGACCTTTCAGTCCATCCAGCTTAATCCCAGCTTTCCGCCCGATGTGGTAATCCTGGACAATAAGACCGAAAAAGAGGACGTCAAAGCGCTGCCCGTTACAAAAAAAGACATCAGGGACAAGGAGCTGGAAGAGCTGCTGAGCAGCGGCAAGAAGCTCTCGGTTAGAGATATGCGCAAAGTAATGAAGAACTATGAAAAGAAGCAGCTGGAAGAAAGTAAAGATAAAGGGGAGGACATAGACCTTATTGAGCGCAGAGTGAGCAGCACGGAAATCGATTCGATGGCTACGCACCGGGCCGGCTCTTTCTGGGATTCCCTGCGGACTGTACCGCTCACTAAAGCAGAAACCGTCAGCTATAACCGGCTCGACAGCCTGATGGCCCGTAAGAAAATCGAATATCCTGCCGGGAAAGAAGCTATTGAAAATGACGATACCGATGCTGCCCGCGCAGCCAGGAAAGCCAAAGGAAGGAAGCTTGACCCGGGAGACATACTCTGGGGACATTCCTTTCCGCTTAACCGCGACAAATCGTGGAGGCTCGACTATACCGGGCCGCTCAGAGGCGTACAGGTCAATACCGTAGAGGGATGGGTTATAGACGGGACAGGCATCGGGATCAGGCATACCCGTAAAGATGACAAAACCACGGGCAGAGCCGGGCATCAGCTCGCGTTGCGCGGTATGACGCGCTATTCATTTGCCAGGAACTTACTGTCGCCGCGGGGAGAAGCTTCGTACAGGTGGCGCGGGAATACGCTGTCGGCCGAAGGAGGAAGGGCTATTTCCCAATACAATCCCGACAACCCGATTTCATTCCTTCTCAACTCCGTCACTACTTTGTTCTTCGAGCAGAACTTTGCCAAAATTTATGAAAAAGACTACATCCGCCTGAATTATGTTCACGCCCAAAACAACGATCACTTCAAAATCGGCGCATCGGTCGAATATGCAGACAGAACCGGGCTTGAAAACGATGAAAAATTAAACCGGTACCGGTGGATCAACTGGAAAAGAAGAGAGTTTACTTCCAATGCGCCTGTTATCCCCTACGATTTACACAGCGGTCTGTCCGTCCCGGAACCCCTGATGCCCGACCACTCCGCGCTTGTCTTCCAGGTCTCGGCCAGCTACAAGCCGTGGCAGAAATACAGGATCAAAAACGGGAAAACGACCTTTTACAAAGACGACAGCCCCGAGCTTTTGCTGAACTACCGGAAAGGCATTCCGGATGTGCTGGGCAGCGATGCCGACTTCGATTTCCTGCACCTCAGGGTGAAGCACGGGTTCCAGACCGGTATCAGGAGCAAATTGTATTACCAGCTCGGCGCCGGCTCATTCCTCAACAGGAGATCGGTATGGTTTCCCGACTACCAGCATTTCAGCGGCAACCGTTTCTTCTTTCAGTTCGGCGACCCGGTAGGTACCTTCCGCATGCTCGACTACTACCGGCATTCTACCCGTGAGGAATTCCTGGAGGGTCACCTGCTGGCGGAATTCAGGCAGCTGCTGTTTACCCAGATCCAATGGTTCAGGAGATACGGCATCAAGGAAACGGTCATTGCACACTACCTGGCTACCCCGGGCTCAAGCCACTATACCGAGCTCGGGTACGGGTTTGACGTAGGGATCCGCTTTCCTTTCAGGGTTGAGGTAGTCAGTAATTTCGAAAAATTCAGGTACTTACAAACGGCTTTCAGGATCGGCACTACGATGAATATCCCGTTTAAATGATGCAGCCGGTGCAAGTCCCGAAGCGCATCACATCACCACATGATCACATCATCTAATCCCTTTACTTCCAAGTCAGGCCGAAATTCCTGAACATGAAAGCATATAGATCGGCTGCTGTCTCCAGCGCCTTACGCGTATTGCTTGCGCCATGACCTGAATTGGTATCGATGCGGATCAGCAGCGGGTAATCCGACGGAGCCCCGGCCTTAGCCTGCAGCTCCGCCGCATATTTGAACGAGTGGGCCGGTACGACACGGTCGTCGTGGTCAGCGGTAGTGACCAAAATGGCCGGGTACTTCCCGCCGGCTTTTATGTTGTGCAAAGGCGAATAGCTGTACAACACTTTAAATTCATCTTCGTTTTCGCTGCTCCCGTAGTCGGCTATCCAGTTCCACCCGATCGTAAACTTGTGAAAACGAAGCATGTCCATAACCCCTACCGCGGGAAGGCCGACCCTGAAAAGGTCAGGCCGCTGGTTGGCGACCGCCCCGACGAGAAGCCCGCCGTTCGATCCTCCCTGAAGAGCCAGCCTTTCTGCCGATGTGTATTTTTCCCCGATCAGGTATTCGGCTGCAGCTATAAAATCATCAAATACATTTTGCTTCCTGAGCTTCATCCCCTGCTCATGCCAGGCCTCCCCGTATTCGCCGCCTCCTCTCAGGTTGGCCTGCGCATATACGCCTCCCTGATCGAGAAAGCTGATACGGGTAGCGCTGAAGGACGGGTCAACAGAGATATTGAACCCGCCGTATCCGTAGAGTACCGTGGGATTGGTACCATCCTGCTTCAGCCCCTTTTTGAAGGTAATGAACATAGGGATGCCGGTTCCGTCCTTGCTTTTGAAAAATACCTGCCGGGTCTCATAGTCATCCGGGTTGAACGCCACTTCAGGCGACCTGAAAACCCTGCTTGTACCCTGCGCCACGTTGTACCGGAAGATGGTTGGAGGATAATTGAAGGAAGTATAGGTATAAAACACGGATTCATCTTCCTTTTCACCTGAAAAACCGGCAACCGTTCCCAGACCGGGCAACGGCACATTTCTTTCAAACACGCCGTACAGGCTGTAAACATTCACAACGGATGTCACATTCTTCGTATAGGTAGCAAACAGCTTCCCTCCTCCGGTAGTCACTGATTTAAGGGGATCGGCCTGTTCGGGAAGAACTGACTGCCGCGCTTTATCGCTGAATCTGAATAGCTCTACTTTACCCCTCGGCGCGTTTTCGTTGGTTTCCAGGAGAAAGCCTTCGGGTACGTTATCCACGACAGAGTAGCTGAAATCGGTAATATCGGTTACAACCGGCTCGAAAGCCGGAGCGCCCGCTGCCCGGTAATAAAGCGCATTGCCGTCCTTTCCTTTTCCGCGGTCGCTGATGTAGAGTATCAGGTACTTTTCGTCGCGCGTGGTGGAAGCCAGGTGAAACCGGTGCGGATTCTCCCTGTCTTCGTAGACCAGCTCGTCTGCCGACTGGGAAGAGCCGACCTGATGAAAGAAGACCTGGTGATTTTCATTTTTTGCAGCCAGGGCGCTTCCCCGGGGCTCCGGGTACCTGCTATAGTAAAAACCGTTGCCCTGCCATGCCACTCCCGAAACCTTCACCCAGTCGAGACGGTCCGGCAGCATTCCCAGGGTCGAGAGGTCCATCACCCGGAATTCCTGCCAGTCGGAGCCGCCTTTTGAAGTACCGACCACCGCATAGCGCCCGTCTTTTGAAAGACTGAATGCCTTCAGGACGGTGGTGCCGTCGGCTGACAGCTTATTGGGATCGATCACGACCTCCGGTTCTCCGTCCAGTCCTTTCTGGCGGTACAAAACGGCCTGGTTCTGAAGCCCGTCGTTTTTGGAATAGTAGTAATAATCTCCCTTTTTCTCCGGAGCGGAGTACTTCGGATAGTTGAAATACCTCTCCAGGTCCGCCAGTATCTTCCCGCGAAACGGGATGCTTTCAAGGTAGGCAAAGGTTACCTCGTTCTGCTTCTTAACCCAAGCTTTCGTCTCCGCGGAGCGGTCGTCTTCCAGCCACCTGTAAGGATCTTCCACTTTCACCCCGTGGTAAATGTCATGCTGGTCGACCTTCGCAGTAGAAGGATAGTGGATTTTCTGGGCCCCGACATGAAAGCCCCCTATTGTGCCGAGTATTCCGGTCATTGCTAAAAAGTTACTGGATTTTAAAATGTTCATCGGTGTATGTTGATAAAGCGGTAAATCTTTCCCCCAAATAAGAGCAATAACGCATCTTATCCAAATCTGCTGTTTCCTCCCCCGGCTCTCCACCAGCGAATATCGATTTTGAACCGTCTTTTCGCTAATTTCCATTAACTTTCAAACCTGTACAAATTTAAACGCCGATCAACTTCATGACTACTTTCAGGACTATCCCGGCCAGCAAGCATATAGCCTTGGTTGCCCACGACAACCGGAAGGATGAGCTGCTCGAATGGGCCGTTGTCAATAAAGAAGCGTTGTCAATGCACCATCTTTATGCCACCGGCACTACGGGTAAACTGCTGGAAGGCCATCTTGGCCAACCCATTAAAAAGCTGCTGAGCGGCCCGCTGGGCGGCGACCAGCAGCTCGGCGCTATGATAGCGGAAAAGAAAATCGATGTCGTGATCTTCTTCTGGGACCCTCTTTCCGCCCAGCCGCACGACCCCGATATAAAGGCCCTGCTGAGGCTTTGCGTGGTTTGGAATATCCCCCTGGCCTGCGACAGCGCTACCGCAGATTTCCTTTTCACCTCACCCCTTATGTCCGGGGAATATTTATCGCGCCAGTCGGACTTTACCGAATACCTTTCACGGAAATTATGAACTATTGTACCGGTGAGATGTTTATATAAATATGTTCAACCTTTCTTAAAACCGCGTATCAGTGAGTACTGAAAATAAGCTATCTCTCTTTGCCCCCGAAAAGCTGAAGTCTGTTTTTTCCTATCCTGAATATATGGCGCTGATGGAAAGCCTGGTAAAAGAGGGTAAAACCACCGGTCCGAAGCAAAATGCAGATTACGCCGCCTATACCCGGCTTAATCTGGCCAGAATGCAGCGTCTTAACAAGACGGCCGTCATTGGGCCGGAGCTGGAAGAGGCTATTAAATCCATAGGAACTCCCGGGAAATGGTATATATTGACGGAGGCCTGGTGCGGCGACGCTGCGCAATGCGTTCCGGTTATCGCCAAAGCCGTCGCCCTCAACACCGGTATATCGCTGACGCTCATGCTGCGCGACGAGAACCCGGATGTGATGAGCCGGTACCTGACCAACGGAGGGAAATCGATCCCGAAGCTGATCGCGCTGGACGGGGAAGGGAATGAGCGCTTTACCTGGGGGCCCCGTCCGGCGGGCGCGCAGGAGCTTTATGCCGGTTTCATGGCTGAGCCGGGCAGGCCGTTCTCCGAACTTACAGAGGCGCTGCAAAGGTGGTATCATACCGACAAAACGCTTTCTGTTCAGAAAGAACTGCTTGCAGCTATTAAAAATTCGCTGTAAGGTCACTTAAAACGTCTATTTTTGCACTTCTGAGTCAGATAGTGCTGAAGTTATGGCCGGCTATTTTAAGAATATTGCTGAAGGAGTTAAATCCACGCTGACCGGCATGGGGATTACGTTGCGCCATGCCCGGGATGCCCGCAGACGCCGTAAAGCCAATAATATACAGCTGAATGACTTTTTCGAGGTACAGACAGGCATGGTGACTGTACAGTACCCGCAGGAAACCGTTCCTATCCCCGACAACGGCCGCTACCGGCTTCACAACGAGATCGAAGACTGCATCGTATGCGATAAATGCGCCAAGGTCTGCCCGGTAGATTGCATCGATATCGAGGCGATCAAAGCTACGGAAGAAGTAGGCCGGGCCTCCGACGGATCGGTTATCAGGCTGTATGCCGCCAGGTTCGATATCGACATGGCGAAATGCTGCTATTGCGGCCTGTGTACCACGGTTTGTCCGACGGAATGTCTTACCATGACCAAGACATTCGACTACAGCGAGTTCGATGTGCGGGAAATGGTATATGCCTACAGCAACCTGACACCCGAGGAAGCACAGAAAAAAAGAGAGCTGCTCGAGCAGTTCCAGATGGAGAAAGCGCAGGGCAAGGCCCGGGCTGCCGCTCCTGCCGAAGCGCCTGCCGCAGGGACGCCTGCCGCAGCCAAACCCGCTTTCCGCCCTGTCATGAAGCCGAAAGCAGCTGCTGCCCCGGCAAGGGATATCAATACAGAAAAAGAAAAGCCGACAAAACCTGCTATGCCGTTTCATCCACGGAACTGGACCCCCGATCTTATTGGAAATTCCGAAAGACTTTACTTTGCTTACGGAAAACAGCAGCCGCTGAAACGCGCTGCCGACATACCTGACCCCATACAATCAGCGGTAAAGGCAGCCTCCGCAGCAGGATTCCGCCCGACAATAAAGCCTGCGGGTACAACATCACCGCCGGGCGCAGCAGCACCCAAGCCGGCATTCAGACCGACTATGAAGCCGAAAGGAGGCATAGCGGCAGAGCCTGAAAATAAAGCTGAGGCTCCGAAACCGGCATTCAGGCCGACAATGAAGCCGAAAGGCAGCGCAGCAGTAGAACCCGGAAACAAAGCTGAAGCTCCAAAACCGGCGTTCAGGCCGACTATGAAGCCGAAAGGCAGTGTAGCGTCAGAACCCGAAAATAAAGCTGAAGCTCCCAAACCGGCGTTCAGGCCGACGATGAAGCCGAAAGGCAGGG
>MEDT01000205.1 GCA_001724175.1 Cytophagaceae bacterium SCN 52-12
AGGGGGAAGCCGGGGCATTGGCCTCGGCATCGCCCATTCACTGGCCAGGGCCGGTTATAATCTGATCATTAATGGGGTAAGGCCTGAAGCTGATGTCAGGGAAACGCTGGAGGAGCTCGGGCAGCACGGCGTAAAAGTGGTCTACGCCCGGGGCAGCGTTTCGTCAGAGGAAGACCGCGAAAGTATGATCAGGGTTGCGACAGAAGCTTTCGGAAGCATTAATGTGCTTGTCAATAACGCAGGTGTGGCTCCGAAGCAACGGCTGGACCTTCTTGAAACCACTCGTGAAAGCTACCGGTATGTGACGGAAACCAACCTGGAAGGACCTTTTTTCCTGACCCAGGCGATTGCCCGTCATATGGCCGAAAAGAAAGCTGCCGATCCTGAGTTTGAGGCGTCGATAGTTTTTGTAACTTCGATTTCGTCGACCGTGGCTTCCATTAACCGGGGAGAATATTGTATATCGAAAGCGGGCCTTTCCATGGTTTCAAGCCTTTTTGCGGTCAGGATGGCGGAACATGAAATTCCCGTTTACGAGATCAGGCCGGGCGTCATCGCAACCGACATGACGGCCAAAGTGCAATCTAAATACGACCAGTTGTTTGAAGGCGGAATGGCTTTGCAGCGCCGGTGGGGTACGCCTGAAGATGTGGGCAAGGCGGTGGCGGCTGTAGTCACCGGTTCATTCCCATATTCCACCGGTCAGGTCATCCTGGTGGACGGAGGTATGAATATTCAAAGGCTGTAAATGGTCTATACCGGACCGGAAGTTATGTATCCCGGTCCGGCATACTTAAATTTCTCAACCAGATACCAATAAACCCTTAAGATGAATTCCGATACAAAAACTACCGCCCTGCAGCCTGCTCCCAAAAGCTCGCAGACTTATATCGTTGTCACCGCCTTTCTGGCGCTCTTTGCGGTTGTGGGATTTGGCATTTACGGATTGCCCTTCTTTTATGATTTTATCATGGAAGAAAGAGGCTGGTCCAGAGCGGTAATTACCTCCGGAAACGCAGTAGGGAAGCTTATTGTCGCCCCGTTGTTTGGCTTTCTGGCAGGGTGGCTGATAGACAAATACGGCCCGAGGAGCCTGATGATGACCGGCGCTCTGATGCTGTTCATCGCGTTCGCCGGGATCGCTTTTTCCAGTTCGCTGGAAATGTTTTACGTATTCTACGTTTTCAATGCGCTGGGCTATGTTTTTGCAGGCCCTTTGCCCTCCCAGGTGCTGATTTCCCGCTGGTTTGACAAGAACAGGGGCAAAGCCATGGGCATTGCCTATCTCGGTATCGGGGCCGGAGGAGCTGTAGTTCCTATCCTGGCCGCCCGGCTGGTGGCGATGTACGATTGGCATACCGCGCTGGCTATATTGGGTGGAATTGGTTTTGTATTGGTATTTGGTGTTGCCTTCTTTATCAAGGATAATGCCCGTAAACAGAATGCGGCCGTTGAGAAGGAAAAGGTAGCAGGAGCCCCGCTGGTTGAAGGGACGCCTATGAAGGAAATCCTGAGAAACCGCAATTTTTATTTGCTGGCCATAGGGAGCATGTGCTCCATAGGTGTTGTCGGCGGGATCAACCAGCATATCAAATTATACCTGAGGGACCTTGATTACTCACAGGTGGAAGCTGCGCGCGTGATGTCTTTTGTGCTGTTGTCCAGCCTGTTCGGGAGGATATTGATGGGCTACCTGGCGGATATTTTCAACAGGAAGTATGTGATGCTGCTGATATACCTGATCGTAGCGTCTGCCATACCCCTGCTTTTGGTTCCCGATTTTGGGGGGCGTATCTATATTTTTGCCGTGATCTTCGGCATCGGGTTGGGCGGCGATTACATGATTATCCCGCTGATGGCGGGTGATCTGTTCGGCTTAAAGGCATTGGGCAGGACCATGGGGATCATACTGGTGGCCGACGGCGTGGCCGAGGCGCTCTTCCCGGTTCTTTTGGGGCTGTTGTACAATGAGCAGACCCAGAGCTATGCCCTGGGCTTTTCGGTACTGATCGCAGTGGCTTTGCTGGGGGCGGTATTTATCTATTTTCTTCCTAAGACCAACCAGCATAAAGGCATGGAGGGAATGGTGGAGAACGGGTAGGGGATCGCGATACCTGCACACGATAGCTGAGCTTGTCGAAGTTACCCTATAAACTGCCCTACATAATTCCTGCTCGTCAGAATAGCCGACTGGATATCGTTGATGTGGCCTTCAAAGGCCTTGTCTTCCACTTCGATCACAACCGGGCCGCGGTATCTTATGTCGGTGAGGGCTGCAAAAATGCCCCGCCAGTTGACGTCGCCCAGGCCGGGCAGCTTAGGAGAGTGGTATTCAAGCGGATTCGCCATGATGCCTACCCTGTCGAGCTTGTCTTTGTATACTTTTACATCCTTGAGGTGAATGTGGTGAAGGCGGTCCTTATACTCGTAAATAGGCTTTACCTCATCCATCATTTGCCAGACCATGTGCGATGGGTCATAGTTGAGCCCGAAGTTCGCGCTGGGGATGATATCGAACAGCTTGTCCCATATGGCGGGGGTCGTAGCCAGGTTTTTGCCGCCCGGCCATTCGTCGTCGGTGAAAAACATCGGGCAATTCTCTATTCCGATCTTTATTTTCTTTTTTTCCGCATATCTGACGATGTCGGGCCAGACCTCTTTGAAGCGTGCGAGGTTGTCGGCCAGGTTCCTCGAAGGGTCGCGGCCTACAAAAGTATTGACGACAGGGATCCTGAAAACGGCAGCGGCATCGATTACCTTCAGAATATGATTTATATAAAATTTCGATTTGTCGGGATCGGGATCGAGAGGGTTCGGGTAGTAACCCAGCGCTGAAGCGAAAATCCCCGAGTTCCGGAACATCGAGTTGATTTGTTTGATCTCTCTTTCTCCCAATGCTTCTACATTGATATGCGATACGCCCGCGTAGCGCCGGTTGTCGGCGTTGTTTTTAGGCCAGCACATGATCTCTACGCATTTGAATCCATGATTACCGGCAAAAGAAAGGACGTGATCGAGCGAAAAGTCGGCGAGGATAGCGCTCGCAAAGCCTAATTGTAGCATTTTTTGGAAGATTAACGTTCAAGTTTTCCCTGCAGTCCTCCTGTGTGGACTGCCATGAGGGTGGTTCCTTTCGCAAAATAGCCCCTTTTAATTAAATCATATAATCCGTAAAACATTTTTCCGGTATAAACCTGCTCAATGGGGACGCCGTGCTGTGCCTCGAACCGGGCTATAAAATCGATAAGCTCCCGGTTGTACCGGCCGTATCCTCCGAAATGATAATCCAGCTGAAGGTCGAGCAGACCGGTGGAGGCCCATCGACCGATGTCTTCCCTGAGAAATCCGGCGTTTTTCAAAACCGCCACCGATACGACCGCGCATCCGCGGAGCAAAAGGCCGGCGGTAGTTCCCCCGGTCCCGGCAGGGACTACGTAGAAATCGGGGGAAAAGCCGGCATCGGCGCACTCGTCCGGGATCTCGCCCACTCCTTTCAGCGCCAGCCGATTGGTACCCCCTTCGGGAATAATCAATGCATCCGGGGTTTGGTCCAGCAACGAACTTGCAAGAGCTCCGTGTTCTTTTTCCCGGTATTCGCTGCGGGAAACAAAGCAGAGCTCCATCCCGCGGGCAGCGCAATGCCGGAGGGTGGGTGAGGAGAGCGGCGTCAGCTCGTCGCCCCGGACGATGCCGATGGTCCTGACGCCTTCCATGTACCCCAGGGAAGCAAGGGCTGCCAGGTGGTTGGAGTAGGCGCCGCCGAATGTGATGACCGTGCCGGGCTTTTCGCCGGTGAGCCCGGTCAGGTTATACTTCAGCTTTCTCCATTTGTTGCCTGAAACCTCGCTGTGGATCAGGTCGTCCCGTTTCAGAAATACCTTTACGGCCGCTTTTTCAAATGCGATATCTGTCAGCTCCCGGATCGGGGAAGGGATAAGCAGGTCTCCGGAATTCATTTAAATTTGTAGTGAAATAGCTATCGGCTATCAGGAATCAGCTATCAGAAATCGGATTACTAAAAAACTATCTATGACAACGGGCTGAAAGCTGACCGCTGAAAGCCGACTGCTGTCAGCGCAATATGCAAAAATATATAACAGACTTCCGGGATTTTCTTCTTCTTGAACGGTCTTTATCCGGCCATACGCTCGAAGCTTATGTCAGGGATGTGCAGAAGCTTACCGAATATTTGGAGATTTCCGGGATAAACATCTCGCTGGACCAGGTCACGGACGCGCATCTCACCGCTTTTATGCAGTACCTTTCTGAGCTCGGGATGTCGGCTTATTCCCAGTCGCGGATACTGTCCGGCAACCGCGCTTTTTTCAAGTATATGCAGCTGGAAGGGATGATGGGGAAAGATCCGACAGAATTGATAGAATCGCCGAAACTGGCCAGGAAGCTGCCTGAGGTGCTGGACTACCCGGAGATCGTTTCCATTCTGGAGCACATCGACCTTTCTACTGCCGAAGGGACCAGGAACCGGGCCATTATCGAAGTGCTGTACAGCTGCGGGCTGCGGGTCACGGAGCTGACATCGCTGAAGCTTACCAATTGTTTTTTCGGGGAAGGGTTCGTGAAGGTGGTCGGGAAAGGGAACAAAACGCGGCTTGTGCCGGTAGGCCGCGATGCCATCCGGTATGTAAACCTGTATGTGACCCATTACCGGAGCCAGATGAAGGTTCAGAAGGGGAACGAGGATATCGTATTTCTTAACCGGAGAGGCGCTTGCCTGACGAGGGTGATGATTTTCCTGATCGTGAAAGAAGCGGCTATGGCGGCGGGCATAGCCAAGCCGGTCAGCCCGCATACCTTCAGGCATTCTTTTGCAACACACTTGGTAGAAGGCGGGGCCAGCCTGCGCGCAGTGCAGGAAATGCTGGGCCATGAGTCGATCACCACCACCGAAATTTACACCCATCTCGACAGGGACTATCTCCGGCAGATCGTGACCGAGTTTCATCCGAGGGCTTAGGCCCGGGCGGATTCAAATTCTTTGGACTTTTTTGTGAAGGGATTTGAATAATTAATTAATACTTGCTTAATTGCTTTCACAACATCCATATTGTGATCAATCCTGCTATTCTTGAAATACCGGAATTTCTAACAAAATCGACCCGTTCCCGATGAAAACACCTATTTATCAGCTGGATGCTTTTACCGATACACTTTTCCGGGGAAACCCGGCGGCAGTTGTACCGCTGGCTGAGTGGCTATCCGATGAAACCCTCCAGAAAATAGCATGTGAAAATATGGTGCCGGAAACGGCGTATTACGTGAGAAATGAAAACGGGTATGAGATCCGTTGGTTTACGCCTGTCACGGAAGTGGATCTGTGCGGGCACGCTACCCTGGCAGCAGCCTATGTAGTGTTCCGGGAAGAGGCACGCGAAGCCGGGGAGATTTCTTTCGGCTCCAGAAGCGGTATTCTCAATGTGACGAAAGAGGATGACGGGTGGCTCACGCTCGATTTCCCGGTCGATACCTACCAGGTAGCAGTTCCGCCCCCGGCCCTCCAGGAAGCTATTTCAGCCGTTACGGCGGTAGGAGTATACAGGGGGAAGGCCGACTATATGGTCGTGCTGGAAACGGAAGAGGAATTGAGAGAATTAAAGCCGGATATTATTGTTCTTTCCACCGTTCCTACACGGGGTATAATCGTAACCGCCCCGGGTGAGGAGACTGATTTTGTCTCCAGGTTTTTCGCCCCTCAGTCGGGGATTGACGAAGACCCGGTCACGGGTTCGGCGCATACCACACTCGTACCTTACTGGGCAAAACAGCTGGGCAAAACTGAGCTTACAGCAAAGCAGATATCGCAGCGCGGCGGCTACCTGCGCTGCAGGCTGAACGGGGAAAGGGTCCTGATCTCAGGACAGGTAAAAGAATATATGCGCGGGGAGATCGAAATAGAATGATATTGCCGCATATTAAGCCCGCGGCTGTTTATCATGGAGATTTCACCGACCGGAGGCTGCCTTTTACCGGGAGAAACATGTCTTTAGCCTAAATACTGTTGGGCGTGCGCCCGTCGTACGTTATGTTTGTCTCGCTGAACTAAAACAGATGAGATAGCGATGGAAGATTTTGAGCATCGTCATACCGGTGCACGTGACAAAAATCTGAATGGTCCGAAATGGACAGGGATTATACTGATCCTGGTCGGCCTGGCTTTTTTGCTGAGAAACCTGGTGCCGGAATTCCCGCGGTGGATATTCCGCTGGGAGATGATCCTGATCTCTATAGGGCTGATAGTCGGGATCCGTCATCAGTTCAGGGGAGCCGGATGGTTTATCATGGTAGCGATAGGAGGGATATCCATGCTGGATCTTATTCTTCCCATTTTCAATAAGCCGCAGTTTACATGGGCCACGATCGCCATCGTCACCGGGCTTTACCTGATTCTGAAGCCGGGCGCCCGGCCGGGAGAATCTTATGGCCCCGGATCTCGTACATGGGCCCCGGACGCATCCGCTTCTTCTTTCAGCGACCGGGAATATATATCGGGAGAGGTGCTGAACACCACCTCGGTATTTGGAAATGTTAAAAAAGTGGTGGTTTCCAAGAGCTTCAGGGGTGGAGAGATCGTAGCCATAATGGGCGGTGCGGAAATAGACCTTTCCAAGGCCGACATCAATGGGCGCGTGCGCCTGGACGCAACCAATATCATGGGAGGAACCGAGCTTGTGATACCTTCCGACTGGGACATTCAATCGAATATCGTAGCTGTCCTGGGAGGGGTGGAGGACAAAAGAGATCCGCGTTTTCTCAGGATAGAGCCGGGCAAGATACTGGTTCTGGAAGGTGTATGCCTGATGGGAGGTATAGAGATCAAGAGCTATTAATGTTGTCTGCCTGTCCATACAGGGTCTAAACCTTTATCAAGCATGCATTCACCATTTACGATCCGTCGTTTTCAGCTGGTATTCGTAGCCGCCTGGATGATATGGATGGCAGGTCACGCCGCCATACTTTACTGGTACGGGTTTACCTTCAGGGAAGCCCTGATCGACAGTGTGATCAGCAACATCCTGCTGCTGCTTGAATGCGTGGCCATCAGCAATAACCTCCGCTATTTTCAGCCCAGCCAGAAGAAATACAGCTACCTTTTCTGGCTGTGTTTCATTATGACGCTGATCTGGTTTTTTGTAAGCCGGTTTCTGGTCATTCTCTTTTTGGGAGAGTCCTTCGAATATGCCCGTTTCTTCAGCCAGTCGGCGCCCGTCAGGGTGATGTTCGGCCTGCTGATAATCGGGATAGCGGGATTAAGCAGCCTGCTGTGGTACAACCTTCAAAACCAGCAGGAGGCCGAGCGGAGGAAGAAGGAAGCCGAAAACCTGGCAATAGAGGCGGAGCTGTTTAATCTCCGCCAGCAATTGCAGCCGCATTTTCTTTTCAACAGCCTTAACTCGATCAATGCGCTGATAGGGTTCGAACCGGATACAGCCAGGAAAATGATCCAGCAGCTGTCTGACTTCCTGAGAGGTACGCTCAGGAAAGAAAGCCGCCAATGGAGCACGCTGGCAGAAGAGCTCACCCATCTGCAGCTTTACCTGGAAATAGAGAAAGTGCGGTTCGGGCACCGGCTC
>MEDT01000206.1 GCA_001724175.1 Cytophagaceae bacterium SCN 52-12
AGATGTTTTCCGACCTCTCGTCGAATACGCCCACAGGGAGCTTCCCGGGCTTTGGTTAGGGATTGGAACAGTTTATGATGTGATTACGGCCAAAATCTTCATAGAAAGCGGGGCCGATTTTGTAGTACAGCCTATCTTCAACGCAGCCGTAGGCACAGTCTGCCAGGAAGCCGGCATTCCCTGGTTCCCAGGGGTATCGACACTTACCGAAATTTACAACGCCCGTTTGTCGGGAGCCGATGTAGTGAAGCTCTTCCCCGGCGATGTGCTGGGCTCCAAATTCATCAAGGCCATCAAGGGCCCGATGGCTGATGCCAGGATAGTTGTAACCGGGGGAGTAAAGCCCACCTACGACAGCCTGAAAGAGTGGTTCGATGCCGGGGCATATGCGGTCGGCCTGGGCTCCAACCTCTTTCCCAAAGAATTGATTGAAGCCGGCGATTTTGAAAAAATCTCGGAGCTTGTCGAAAGCAGCCTGGCAATAGCCCGGAATGTCAGGCAAGGCCATCAGGCCTGACTATAGGGACGATACCGAGACGCCGACCTTGTAATCTTCCAGCTTCAGGTTCTTGTTTTCCTGCGGGAGAGGAAGAACCTGGTAGACGCGTAGCCCGTAATCATTGCCGCTCAGCTGAAATTTCTTCACTTTGTCCTTTTCCGTATTCGCGTAAAAAAGTGCTTCCACCCTGACCGAATCCGAGTCATCGCGGACCAGGAAAGACAGCTCGACCCACCCGGGCTGTATGCAGATCACGTTTTCAGGGCAGCGTGTATCCTTCAGGTTCTTCAGGACGACTGTTAATTCGCCGGAAGACTTCCCCGGGAATTTCAGGCCGCTGCTGTTGTATTCCAGGAAGTTCGGAGACGAGTATTGGGGATCGGAATCCAACGATTTACAACCCGCCAGGCCGGCCATCGCCAATAGCACCCAAATCACGGTCATTCTCATTTCTCTTGCTGATGCTTTTGTTTCCTAACTGATACTGATTCACCAGGTTAAGCTTCATTTTGTTGTCAGCTATTCTTCCTGGTCCAGATGACATTAAGATTCTGCTGCTGCGTCAATGGTTGTAATCCGTACAGGATTTTTTAAACACCTTCCCCCGCGGCGGGCTTTACCGGCCTTTTTATTTTTTTATTTGCAGCTTGTTCAGGGCATTCTGATATTGCTGGGCATTCAGGCTGTGTTCGCCGAGCGTTTCTGCAAACGCATGATACCCTGAAAAGTCGGCCTTAGCGCACATATACAGGTAATTATGCTGCTCAGGATTCAGTACCGCATCCAGCGACCTGATGTCAGGCAACCGTATCGGCCCCGGCGGAAGGCCCGCATAGCGATAAGTGTTGTAAGGCGAGTCGAACATGAGCTGGTAATTCAGCACTCTTTTGATGCCGAAGTCGCCCAGGGCAAATTTTACGGTAGGATCGGCCTGCAGCGGCATACCACGTGAGAGCCTGTTCAGGTAGAGACCGGCAATTCTCGGCCGCTCGTCAGGCATTTTCCCCTGCTCTTCTTCCACTATGGAAGCCAGCACCGATACTTCATCAGGCGTAAGGTTGAGGTTTTTAGCCTTGGCTTTCCTGTCGTCGTTCCAGAATTTATTGTATTCGCTGTGCATCCTGTCCAGGAAGGTTTCTACGGGTACATCCCAATAGATATCGTAGGTGTTGGGAATGAACATGCTGATGATACGCGCAGTATCCAGCCCGTATTTGGCGGTCATCTCAGGATTGGAAAGGGCTTCGCGAAGCTTGTCTTCCCCAAAAAGAAACCGGGGGCCGATCCTCCTGACGAGGTCTTTCTTCAGCCGGATATTATTAAAGGTGAGCCTGACAGGATCCTGCTTTCCCTCCCGCAGCTTGTTGATTACTTCCGGGTTGGTCGCATCGGGAGGAATGACATACCGGCCGGGCCTGATATTTTCCTGGTACTTCTTTACCTTCGAAAGGAAGGCAAACGATACATGATCCTGGATCACATCGTATTTATTGAGAGAGTCCGTTACAGTTTTAAAAGTAGCCCCCTTCGGTATATACAGCACAAAGCTTTCCTCTTTACCCACCTGCAGGTTGGGGGTCCTGTACATTTGCCAGAAATAAAAGGTAAAAGTGACCGTCACAATGGTCAGTGTTAGGAAAATCCCGATCTTAAGGTTTCTCGACATAGCAGTCCTTACTGGTCCGATAAAGCAAAAGCTTTTTTTACAAAGGTCGGAAATTTTATGGAACGGTCTGTTATCTATATTTGCGGTGTGATCGATGAAATTCACATTTAATGAACATAGGCAGCAAAGTACGCCTGCTTCACGGAAAGGAAGAAGGCATTATAACCAAAATCAGGTCCGGTAAATACCTGGAGATCGATCTGGGCGACGGTTTCAGTATACCCGTTCTGGCAAGCGAGGTAGTGCTGATCTCCCCGATGGAAGCCCGGCTTGAAACACCTGCGCCAAAGCAACCCGGACCGGGGAGAGGGGATATTCCCGCCGCCAGGCAGGCTTTTGCCGTAAAAGGCATTTACCTCGCCTTTGTTCCCGTCAATGACCGCGAGGTTGTGCTTCACCTTGTCAACCTGACCGGCTGGCGGATCCTGTTCACCATGTTCGGCAGAAGCGGAAACCAGGCCCGGGGGCTGGCATCCGGTCTGCTGGAAGCCGGCACGTCACACCAGATCACCGGGCTCCTCCTGAAAGATTTCGGGCAATGGCCGGTGTTCGACACGTCGCTCCTTTACTATTCCGACGCAAAAACGCCTGAACAGTTTATACTGAGCCATTCGCTCAGGTGCAGGATACAAAGCTTTCATAAGCATCTGCAAAAAGCGCCGCTTCTGAATGTCAATGCGCATGTTTTCCAGATCGATTCGGAGGCAGGCGTCCCTGAAAAAGAAGCCCGGGATATACCGGCCGACGCCATAAGGAGCAAAATGCTGGAAGGCAATGCCGGTGTAGCCGGACCTTCCCGGGATTTTAACCGTTCCGCTGCCGAAATCGATCTGCATACCGATGCCTTGCAGGTAGACATCACCGGAATGTCGGGCGGACAGATACTAGACCGGCAGCTGTCGGCGTTTAAAAACTACCTGGAACAGGCTATTGCTGACGGGCTCGACCAGGTGCTCATTATTCACGGAGCCGGACAGGGGACCCTCCGCCAGGAGATCCACCGCCAGCTCAGCAAACACCCTAACGTGGCTTATTACAAAGATGCCCGGAAGGAAAAATTCGGATATGGCGCTACCGTAGCCCATCTTAAATGACCATTCGTATTTCCGGGCAGGTAAGGAGCCTTGCCGCTATCCTTAAAAACTTAGGAAATCCCCGGGTATTTCCTGCAACTATCCTGTTGTTCTGTTCGGTCGCATCGCTGGAATGTTACGGACAGCGGCTTCCGGACATTAAACCGCCTACTCCAAAATACCTTTATTCGGATATGGAGATTCAATCAGATCAATTTAAATCTTCGCTTACGATCAGCGCGCAGATGCCTCTTTCTGAGCTCGAAAGACAAATCAACAAACAGCTTTCAGGCCTACTGTACGAAGACAAGAGTTACGAGGACGATAACCAGGATAACCTGAAAGCGAAAGTCTGGAAGCTCGACGACATCCGGATACAGGCCAAAGGAAACCATTTCCTGTTTGATGTCCCCCTGAAAATATGGGCAAGCGCGGGTTATAAGATCAGCCCGCTGGGCTACACGCTGGAAGGTTACAGGGACACCGAGTTTAAGATCAGGGTAAGGCTCATCAGCGAAATCCGGTTCTCGGGCGACTGGCAGATCCTTACTCAAACCCGTGTCGACAGCTACGACTGGATCACCAAACCTACCATCAGCGTTGCCGGCTTTTCTATTCCCATTAAAGGGATGATCAGCAGGATGCTCAACAGGAATGCCGGGAAAATCACTACGGCTATAGACAAGGAAGTACGGGAAAATTTCCAGGTGAAGGACAAAATAGAGGAAGCGTGGCTCCTGGCCCAAAAGCCCCAGCTGCTCTCCGAAACCTACCATACCTGGCTTGTCAATACCCCTGAGCAGGTCGAAGCCAGGCTGCCCGACGCGCAGAACGGATTCCTGAACATCCAGGCCGGTATACGGGGATATACCCAGACCATCGTATCGGAGATGCCGCCTGTCAGGAGCAGGATTGTAAAACTTCCTCCCCTGAAAATTGTGGACAATTTGCCTCAGTCTTTTAACATCGGGCTCATTTCATCGATCAGCTACCAGGAGGCTTCGCGCCTCGCCGAAGCTTATTTCAAAGGCAAGACCTACTATTTTTCAGGAAACCGGTATTCCGTTCAGATCAGGAAAATAGAATTATACGGCCAGGAAGAGCGCCTGGTTATTAAGGCGGGGCTTTCGGGCAGCATCAACGGGGATATTTACCTCAAAGGGATCCCGCGATACGACCCCGTTTCGCAGACCATCTACCTGGAAGCGCTTGAATATGACCTGAATACCCGGAACGTGCTGATCAAAGCAGCCAACTGGCTCCTTCACGCGAAATTTTTGCGCATGATGAAAGAAGCGATGGTATTCCCCATCGCGGAAGAGCTGGGAGCCCTCACCGAAACCATCCGTACATCGCTGTCAAACCAGACGATTTCTGAGGGGATCACACTCAAAGGGAAGCTCGATGAAGCTTTGCCGGATAAGATCAACCTTACGCCCGGCCACATCTACACGGTCGTGCACGCTACGGGGAACCTGGACCTTCATATTGACAAAATAAATTACTGAGACCTCTGGCAAGGTATTTGCCTGTAAAGGTTGGAAGAACAAGTTGTCCTATCGCCTTATCTCCCGATAAGGAGGAAAGTCCGGGCAACACAGAGCGCCATACTTCCTAACGGGAAGGCAGTCGCCGGGCGACCGGCGGCTGACAGACAGTGCCACAGAAAATATACCGCCGCAACAGGTTCGGGGTAGCTGATACTCCGGCCTCGCGGTAAGGGTGAAATGGTAGTGTAAGAGACTACCGCTTTGCCGGTGACGGCGAAGGCACGGAAAACCTTATGGGTTGAAAGGCCAAATAGGTGTCGGAAGGGGCTGCTCGCTCCGTGTCGGACCGCATGGTACGACGCCGGCATGGGTAGGTCGTTAGAGGCTGCGGGTGACCGTAGCCCGAGATAAATGATAGGGCTATATTCCGATATAGTAACAGAACCCGGCTTACAGACTTGTTCTTCTCTTTAAAAATCTAACAAGGTTGTTATTGATAGTTTAGATAAAAATTTGTCTATGAGCCTGAAGAGTTATTACATCGTATTCGGTCTTTTACTGCTTGCACTGACTGAATCTGCCGGTCAAAACGGGAAAACCTACGAAGGCGCCTATAAGATGAATACCTGGTCGGTAACCGGGTATGGAGGCATTACAAGGTTTTTCGGCGACCTCCGGCAGCATAACTTCGCCTACGGCGAGAAGGAATCATTAACCGGTGCCTGGGGATTGTCGGTCAATAAGCAGCTCACCCCCTTGTTTGGGATGCAGCTTACCTTCAGCAACGGCAGCCTTTCAGGCTCCAAAAAGGGAGTTGAGGGGATCGACCTGGCTACCCGGGAGCCGATAATCGGTCCTGACGGAAAACCTTTGCTATACGATGTCTACTTCAAAAGCCCGTCCTATATCCAGGCTTCCCTCGACGGTACGGTCAACCTGAACCGGCTGTTTTTCGGCTACAATAAGATGCGGAGATGGAAGATAGACGCGCATGGCGGTATCGGGATCATGTATTTTTATTCCGAGCTCTATGACATGTTCGACGATCACCTCCTGCTCAGGAGCAATACCGAGGGCAGCTCCAAAACGGCCGGCACCTGGAGACGAAACGGCTCGACCTACACCAGGGAATGGGTTTTCCCTGTAGGGCTGTCATTCCACTACGAGGTGTCGCCCCGTATCGACATCGGGCTCAGCTTTACCTATAACCACGTCAATACCGAAAAAATCGACCTGACGGTAGGATCGCTGACCGACTACGACAAGCAAAGCGGGCTTTGGGGCTTTTACCAGGGAGACTCCAACAAAGACAAATATGCTTTTGGCGCGGTAACGCTTACCTACAAGATCGGGAAAAATGCAGTAAGAGCCCCGAGAACGGGACAGACCGACGCTTCGAAAGGTCGCTACCACCTGCGGTATGCTACCCCTGCCCAGCTGATCCCCCCGGTTTACAACCCTACCCTTTCCGATGCTGATTCTATTGCCAAAGCCAATATGCCCGACCCTGTCGATGCCCGTTTATATACCGACAGCGATGGAGACGGCGTAGCCGATCTCTTTGACAAAGAGCCGGATACGCCGGCAGGCAGCTGGGTATCAGGCGGAGGGGTCGCAATGGATCTGAACAAGCGCGTAAGCGACATAGTCGCTAAAGAAAAACCGAAGGACGATTGCGATGTTATTTTCGGAAGCATCGAATTTGATACCGACCGGTCCACTATCCGTCCGGCTTCCAGGGAATCATTGAGCCAGCTCGTCGGGCACCTGAAATCGAAGCCCGACTGCAGGGTTGTTTTGATCGGCCACGCTGATGCAAGAGCGTCCGACGCCTATAATAAATCACTGTCGAAGCGGCGTGTAGACGCGACAAAAAGAGAGCTGGTCAAGCTGGGCTTCGCAGACCCGAGCCGCATCACTACCGAATACTACGGCGAGCTGATGCCGGCGGCAGACAACAAGACCAAAACAGGGCTCCAGGCCAACAGGAGAGTGGAGATCAGGATACTGCCTTCGAATACGTTGTATGAAAGCTATCCTTCCGGATTCCGGCCGAAGTAGGCGGCAATTTCCCCCTGGCCGCTAAAACATCGGAGGCATCATCGGAGTCGGCCGGTTATTGCGGACCGGCAATGATCGGTTTCCTGCCATTGTCCCTGTCCCTTTTCCTGAGCTTTGCGAGCGTGTCAGGATTGATCCCGATCAGGCCGGCCAGGTGCTTTCCCATTACGCGGGCGGCAATGTAAGGATAAGTTTCTATAAAGATCTTGTAGCGGGCAAAGCCGGCCAGATGGGCCATCTGACGCCAATGGGCTTTCCGCCTGAGAAAAAAATCAAGCTCGAGCGTTCTGGTCAGCTGATCGAACCAGGGGTATTGGCCCCGAAGCCTGAGATAGTCCTCTTTTTTAATTTCGGCCAGCTCGGAGGAGGAACAGACCTGCAGAAACCCTTCCGGCTGCTGCCCGTAGGTCAGGGCGCTATAGGAAAAGGCTGCATCGCCTCTGGCAAAGAACCAGTTGGTAAACTCCTCGTTCCCTTCCTCTCCTTTCTCTATGCTGTACCACCTCAACACGCCTTCACGCACGAAATAGACGGAATCGGAAAAAGGGAAATAGGCATGCTCATTGAGGGAGTGGGGCCTGGCGGATACGGCCACAGCTTGCAGCTCTTCGGGCGGAACGGATGTTTTGAGGGTGTGTCGGAGAAATTGGATCATGATGAGACAGTATGTTGTTAAAAATAAGCGCGGGCGAATTCCCATGCTCGTCACAGAGGCCCGACCAAGAGCCCGTAGTACAAAGCAAAAGGAGCGCCCGCGCTTACACAC
>MEDT01000207.1 GCA_001724175.1 Cytophagaceae bacterium SCN 52-12
CCCCAGATCGAATTGACCACCAGGTCGCGGAGCCCGTCACCGTCCCAGTCCGCTACCGAAAGCGTAGAATATCCCCATTTGGCTTCCGCGGGCCCTTGTATGGACCCGTTCCTGCCGGCTTGGATGCGGATCACTTCGCCGTCTGCTTCCAGGTACCTGGGCGGAGCGAAATCCGGTATATCTTTTCCGCCGCGATTTTCAATAAACCCTATATAACCGGCAGAATTCCCGATTATGATATCTTCATCACCATCCTGATCCCAGTCTACGCTGAAAGGCGTAGGAAGCGCGCCAAACTTGATATTGTCTGCTTTTTGCTGAAAATAGCGCGGCGATTCGAACAGCGGCATGCCGTTTTGCTTCCTGCCCGTATTCCTGATGTAGGCTACGCGCCCGTCTTCGTCACCGACCACCAGGTCGATATGCCCGTCGCCATTCCAGTCCACCCCTACCGGTATGATCATCTCCAGGTCCATCCGGATCACCCCGCCTTCGGTTTCCAGCTTTCTACCTTTGGCGTAAACAGGCTTTTCCCTGGTGCCGGTATTTTCGAAGTAGGTAAACGAGTCGAGGAACTCTCCGCAGATTATATCAAGATCGCCGTCGCCGTCAAAATCGGCAAACTGGGGAGAGGGAGCGCCATACACATCCAGTATCTCGCCTCCGGCCATCAGGCGCCCCTTGTTGGTGTATCCGCCGTTTACATTTTCAAAGAGATAAACATACCCGTGCAAAGGCCCGTTAGTCCAGTTGCCGCTCTTATCGTAGGCATCATCCCAGCCGTACTGGGTCCAGTCGTCGATCCCTACGATCACATCCTGGTCGCCATCGTTATCATAGTCCACATAAGTGTATTGGGTAAAGCGCTGCTTCTTTTTGAAATCCGTCATAACGGAATCAGGATGAAAAACCAGCCTCCGGTAGGACAAGGCAGGATTCCTGAAATTGACGTGCTCATACCCGCGGTCTATGACCCTGGGCTCACCGTCCACATACGAGATCTGCGGGTTCCGGATAAATTCCCCCACCTTTACAGGCGGCTCGAAAACAGGGAATTCCCCGCCGCTCCTGTTCTCGAAAAAGTAGACGCCGCGGAAAGGTACGTCAGGGCAGGAAACTACCAGGTCCATGTCGCCGTCCCCGTCATAATCCATCGGGAGCGGCCAGGCCCAGAGACCCACACCCAGGTCAGTCACAAGCGTTTTATCCTGGTATTTAACACGCTCGAACGTAGCTGAAACATTCTGTTGGGCGGAAGCCGCCGTCAGGCCTCCGGCCAACATGACGGCTGTAAAAACTTTAAACGCTTTATTCTGCATTAACAAAAAAGAAAGAGGTTCAGGAAATCACATGATTTCAAAATTGAAAGAAGCCCTGAAATTAAAACACTTTTACCGGAAACCCATAGAACTGGCGGATAACGCAGAATTCACTACCTTTAGATTGTCTAATTGCCTCATCGTCTAATTCTGATTACCTCATGAAACTAATTTGTATTTTCTGCCTCTCCCTTCTCAGCTCGTTCTGCATTGCCCAATCGGGCACGCTTAAAGAGAGCCTTGCTATTGATAGCAGGATCCTTGGGAAAGAAGTCAAATACAGCATTTACCTGCCGCATGGATACGAAAACACCAATCGTAGTTACCCCGTTTTGTACCTTCTCCACGGCTACTCTGACGACGAAACGGGGTGGACGCAATTCGGGGAGGTCCAGCATATTGCCGACAAAACGATCGCATCGGGCGAGGCTCCGCCTACCATTATCGTCATGCCGGATGGCGGAGTTTCTTTCTATATCAACTCTCACGACAGGAAAGTCCTCTATGAAGACTTCTTCATCAACGAATTCATCCCGGCAATTGAAAAAACTTACCGTATCCGGAGTAAAAAAGAATTCCGCGCGCTGGCAGGCCTTTCCATGGGCGGGTACGGCTCGCTTATTTTCTCGCTGAAACATCCTGATCTGTTCGCGGCGGCAGCTCCTTTGAGCGCGGCTGTCTGGACCGATGAAGAAATCCAGAAAATTCCCGACGAGCGCTGGGACAGCTTTATGAGCGTTTTCCTGCAAAAAGGGCTACGGGGAAAAGACCGCCTTAATAAACACTGGTACGACAACTCCCCGATCAAAATCGTAGAAACCGCTCCCCTCGAAAAGCTGAAGTCTGTACGTTATTATATCGATTGCGGAGACGACGATTTCCTGATCAAGGGTAATATGGCGCTTCATGCCGCCATGATCGACAAAGGGGTACCGCATGAATTCCGGGTACGCGACGGCGGGCATTCATGGCCATACTGGCGGACCGCCCTCCCGGAAGTGCTCAAATTTGTCGGGAAAAGCTTCACAAGATAGGTTTGCCCCTGAAAGGCATCAATATGATCCTGATCGCGCTGCTTCTCTGCTGTGCATGGCAGACGGAGGCGCAGCGACCCGTAGCCGGGAAAACGGCCGATGAGATCTTCCGCGCCCACTTCAATCCTATACCCCTGAAAGCGATGGATTCTTACCCTTCTGCTTACCGGGCCGGCAGCAGGGAATTGTCAAAACTGAAAACAGATTCTGCCGATTTGTACAGGGGAATTGCTCTTTTAAAAGCAGGTAAAGCGGCGGCGGCATGCATTTCCCTGGAGAAACCGGCCCGTCATATGAAAGAGACGGTATCAAACGCTTCCGAATGGTATCTGGCGCTTGCTTACCTCCGCAAAGGCAGCATTGCCCAGGCAGAATATATGTTTCATAAGATTGCGGAAACCGAAATTCACCCCTACCAGGACGAAGCGGAAGTCGTATACCAGCAGCTGATCAGGTTACGAACAAAGTAAAAGAAGCCTATAAAAATTCGTGCATCCGTGGGGCGAGACCAGCTCTCCGATATCGCCACGAATGCACGAATTATACTACATACAGGCTACTGGTGCTGTTCTCTCAGCAGGTCATTTACCGTCTTGACCGGGTTGAAGGTAATCAGCGGCACTTCTACAAATAATGTATTCCAGTCTGACATCGACCCGTTCCAGAGCCCGGGCAGCTCCTGTGCCTTGAGCTCTTTGCCGTCTTTCGACTTGGATGAGATAAAGCCTGTATCCGGGTCCCTGAAATCGTCCAGGTTATACAGATTCCCATTGGCATCTTTGGTAGCTATCACCAGGTCGACAGGATTAAAGTGCGTAGCGGTAACCCATATCGCTTTCTGCTCTTCGTCAGCCAGGTCTACCTGGGCAGACTCCACTACCTGCAGGGAAGTACTGCCGTCTCTGTTTCTCGCCCAGAAAGGCCCGCCTCCCGGCTCGCCCTGGTTTTTCACCATGCCGCATACCCTCACCGGCCGGTTGAGCTTTTTTCTAAAATAATCGGCCTGCTCCGATTCCGTCCGGCTTTCGAAATCTTCTGGCGGGATCGTGCACAGCTCATCCCTGTAAAAGGCATCGAGCTCCCGGAGCAGCGGGGTCGTCACACCCTCTTCCAGCCTGGCCTGGTAGTCAAAAATCCGTTTCTGGTAGTCCAGCAGTATAGCAGCCAGCACTTTCTTGTATTTGATCGTGGTCTGCTTCAGGCTATCGGGGACAACATTGTCAATATTTTTAATGAAGATAATATCCGCGTCCAGCTCGCCCAGGTTAGCCAGCAATGCGCCATGTCCTGCCGGCCTGAACAAAAGGCTGCCGTCAGGCTCCCTGAAGGGCGTATTGTCGGGGTTGACCGAAATAGTATCGGTAGCAGGAAGCTGCTCGGAAAAAGAGATATAGAACTTTGTTTCAAAGTTGCTCTCGTAATGAGGCAGCCTTTCCACCACCAGCTTCTCGAATTTATCCCTGTGCTCGGGGGAAACCGTGAAATGAAGCAGGGCCGTACCGCCCGAACTTGCATATTGGATCGCCTCTACCAGGTGCTCTTCCAGCGGGGTGCGGGGTTTCGGCTCGGAGCGGTGGAACTCAAGCAATCCCTTCGGCAGCGTTCCATACCCCAAACCTTTGTCGGTCAGGAAATATTCGGCGATCGTATGCCTGTCTGCAGAATCAATATCTATCCCGTCTGTCGCCATCAGCTGCTTCAGGCTGTCGTAAAAGGCGAAATCACCCAGCTTATCAAAAAATTCCTCTACCGAGCTATCCGTTTTCCCGTTATCGAGAAAGGAAAAGAGGGATTTAAACATCCTCGATGCAGCGCCCGAAGCAGGGACGAATTTCAGCGGGGTAAGCTGCTGGCCGGCTATCAGCCTGTCGTATTCTTCCATTTTCAGCTCTGCCTCTTCTTCTGCCAGCCTTATAATGCCGTCGGCTACCCGTGCAGCCTTCTCGAGCCTGAGATACGGGAACCCGTCGACAAAATACTTTACCTGCGTATTTACCGCATGGATATCGCTCCCTCTTCTGGTTATTTGTTCCAGGTCTTTATCTTCAAACATTGGTTCCTTCTTGATTATTCAGTTATAGATAAAAGCTAAAAAGCCCGACAATACTTAAAGCAGGACTTTGTCTTTTCTTACGTATGCCGCCTGTTTTTTTTATCCGCCCGGATCGAACGCCCCGATCGTCTTCCCGTCCGGCCTTTTCAGACAATCCTCAATTTTGCAAAGCTGAGCAGAAGGGTTCTCTCTCCCGCGTCGTCGAAAGCGATGACCGCCTTCCTGTCCGCCCCGTTTTCATCTATCCGGGCCACTACCCCGAATCCGAATTTCTGGTGCTCGACCCGCTGTCCTACAGCCAGTGACGAAGTATCGCTCGGGGTAAATCCTTCCGAAGGCGTATGCATCGGGGCCGCCTGCGTTCTCGGCACCAGCTTCTGGGCGGGGGTTTTCAGGGCAAACGAGCGGCCGCCTCTTGCCCCGCTGTCCCTGGAGTCCCTTTCGACGCCATGTCCCTGGAAGCTGAGGAACCTGGAATCCACCTCCATCAGGAAACGGCTGGGCTCGCACATTTTCAAACGTCCCCACTGGTACCGGCTCTCCGCATATGAAAAAGTAAGCTTCACCTCCGCACGCGTTATCGCCACGTAAAAGAGGCGCCGCTCCTCCTCCAGGTCCTGGCGGCTTTCCAGCATCATCTGGCTGGGAAACAGGTCTTCCTCCATCCCGACGATGTATACGTTCCGGAACTCCAGCCCTTTCGCAGAGTGTATGGTCATCAGCGTGACCCGGTCCCGGTCGCCGTCCTCATCCGGCTCGTCGGCGTTGGTAAGAAGCGAGACCGATTGCAGGAAAGCGCTGAGGCTGGCATCCTCGTCCTCATCCGCCTGGTCGACAAATTCCTTGATAGCGTTCAATAGCTCCTGTACGTTTTCGTACCTGGACAGCCCCTCCACCGTCTTGTCTTCATGAAGTTCCTTAAGCAACCCCGACGCCTGCGCAATATGGCTGGCGACCTCATAGGCATTTTTCCCCATTTCGGTGAGCACGCGAAAGCTCTTGATCAGGGTGGCAAACTGGTCGATAGGAGCCGTTGCCCTGCCGCTCACAAAGTTATTGATGCTGCTTACGATCTCCCACACGCCTACCCCGTTTTCGGCGGCCGTCACCACAATTTTGGCAACGGTTGAATCGCCGATACCGCGCTTGGGCAGGTTGATGATCCTTTTGAAAGCCTCTTCGTCCCGCTGGTTAACCGTAAACCTCAGGTACGCAAGCAGGTCTTTGATTTCCTTTCGCTGGTAAAATGACAATCCGCCCACGATACGGTACTTGATCCCCCGTTTGCGCAGCGCCTCCTCGAATGCCCTCGACTGCGCGTTGGTCCGGTACAGGATCGCGAAGCTCTCATTATTGAGGTTATCTTTCATTTTCTCCTCGAAAATGGAAGTAGCCACCAGCCTGCCTTCTTCGTTATCCGACCCCGACTTGATCACGTCGATAAGCGTCCCTTCCGAATTCCGGGTAAATACATTCTTCTCGAGCTGCGCCTTATTTTTTGCGATGACCGAATTGGCCGCATTCACGATAGTCTGCGTCGACCGGTAATTCTGCTCCAGCTTGACCACCGTCACATCCGGGAAATCTCTTTCGAAATTGAGTATATTCTCGATATTGGCGCCCCTGAACGCATAGATGCTCTGGGCATCGTCGCCCACCACGCAGATATTCCGGTGCACGGCCGACAGCTTTCGGGTAATAAGGTACTGGGAGACGTTCGTATCCTGGAACTCGTCTACCATTACATAGTGGAACCTGTGCTGGTACTTATGCAGCACCTCGGGAAAATCCCTGAAAAGGACATTGGTATTGAACAGGAGGTCGTCGAAATCCATGGCATTTGCCTGGAAGCACCTGATGCTGTAGGCCTTGTAGATCCGGCCTATCTCGGGCAGCTTGCCTGTTGCGTCATCGGCCTGGATCATCGGGTTATTCAGGTAGTCGTCGGCCGATACCAACCGGTTCTTGGCGCCCGAAATCCTGTTCAGCACCACATTGGCCTTGTAAATTTTGTCGTCCAGGTTAAACTCCTTCACGATCGTCCTGATCAGCGATTTGGAGTCGTCCGTATCATAAATTGAAAAATCGCTGGTATATCCCAGGTACCTGGCCTCGAACCTCAGGATCTTGGCGAAGACCGAGTGGAAAGTCCCCGACCAGATGTTACGCGCTTCCAACCCTATGGCCTTTTCGATCCTCTCCCGCATTTCTCCGGCCGCCTTATTGGTAAAAGTCAGCGACAGTATCCGGAAAGGATCCACCCCGTTCTCTATCAGGTGGGCAATCCTGTAGGTAAGCACCCGCGTTTTCCCGGAGCCGGCGCCTGCAATAATCATCATCGGCCCCTCTCCGTGCAATACTGCCTTGCGTTGAGGCTCATTTAAAGTCGATAAATAATCGTTCATTATTCCTGTTTCCCAAAACCGGGATCAATATTAAAATTTATTCCACGGGGGCATACACGATGCCATGCACCTTCCAAAGCCCTCTGAGGTCTTGCGCCGGGACGCTGACGCTGCCGCCCAGGATGTTGTCGGAGTGCAAGGTCAGGTAGTGCTTGGTGAGCAGCTCATTCTCACGGATCCGCTTGATCACGAAAAAATCGCGGTATACTACGGCAAAAACCCCTCCCGACTGGTACAGCCAATCGGCATGATTGATCTCTGTCGCAATGACCCTGGCGCCGTCCACCAGCTGCGGGCTCATGCTGTTGCCCGACACTTCAATGACCACCGGTTTTTTCAGAGCGCTCACGGCCTCCCTGTGCACATGGTAGGCGCCGATATCACTGTAACGGAAGCCTTCCGTATAAGTTTCCACAAAAGTAGCATGGAATTTTACCGGCAGGTAGGGTATTTCGCGGTAAGGCTCGTCTGCCCCGCCCTGCCTTATCTTCGCATTCCCGTCCCGGAGCACGGGCAGGGTGCCTCTTAGCAGGTAGTCGGCGCTTACCTGCGGATAGCTCTGAAGTATACGTGCGATCGTATCATAAGAGGGATTGGCCCGGCCGTTCAGTATGTTATAAAACTTGGAGG
>MEDT01000208.1 GCA_001724175.1 Cytophagaceae bacterium SCN 52-12
AATTATGCCGAAGCCCTCAATGAAACGGGACGTACTTCCGACGCGATCATACGGGTAAACCAGATCCGTCGCCGTGCAGGCTTACCGGATCTTCCTGCCGCTCTCGACCAGGAAGCTACACTCGACGCAATCTACAAAGAGCGACGGTCCGAGTTTATCTGGGAATCTCCCGGAGGCTACTCCGACCTGAACAGGCGCGGCCGGTTCATATCGTTCGTCAGGGAAAATCACCCAGGCTTCGATGAACTTAAAGTAGAAGCAAAACCGTGGCTTTCGACGCCCGTTATTTTGTTCCCGATCCCCCAGGATGCGATTAACCGTAACCCGGGCCTTGTACAGAACCCCAACTATCCGTAACCCGCTTTCCTCATGAATTATTGTAGAATATTCGTTCATACGCTGCTGCTTGTCGTATCATCCGCATGGCTTATGCACCCGGCATCGGCTCAGCAGGCTGCAGTCCGACAGGAAGGAGGATCCTTAAAGCTTGAAAAGATACCAGGCGTTAAGACGCGAAATATTGTATTTATCCTTAGCGACGACCACCGTTTCGATGCGTTGGGATTTCTCGGTAAGCAACGCTGTGTTGTGACCCCTCACCTGGACCGGCTGGCCAGGGAGGGGGCTTACCTGAAAAATGCCTTTGTGACGACATCTCTCTGCTCGCCTTCAAGAGCGTCTATATTGACCGGGCTTTATGCGCACAATCATCGTGTAGTAGATAACAATAACCCGGTTTCGGACGACCTCGTGTTTTTCTCACAATACCTGCAGCAGCACAACTACCAAACGGCGATGGTCGGCAAGTGGCACATGGGCGGTCATGTGGATAAACCGCAGCGAGGGTTCGATTATTGGGTTTCGTTCAAAGGACAGGGAACCTACCTACCCGGTAAGGAAGGTTTGAACGTGAACGGCAGGCAAGTGAGGCAGCGAGGGTATTTGACCGATGAGCTTACTGACTATGCCATAGACTTCATGGAAAACCGGGACAAGAGCAAGCCGTTCATGCTATATCTTTCTCATAAGGGGGTACACGGATTGTTTGTGCCCGCAGAACGGGACAAAGGGCGCTCGCAGGGCCACCGGTACATACCGCCGGCAACTATGAAGCAAGGCGCCCACTACGGAGCGCCTATGTGGGTTCAGAATCAGCGTAATTCCTGGCATGGAGTAGAGTTTGCATTCCACGACACCGTGAGCATAGACGAACACTACAGGAAGTATGCCGAGACATTATGCGCGGTAGACTCCTCGGTAGGGCGCGTGCTCGACTACCTGGAAAAAGAAAAGCTCGACGACAATACCCTGGTGGTCTACATGGGGGACAACGGCTTTGCGTTTGGGGAGCACGGTCTTATTGATAAGAGAACAGCCTATGAGGCTTCCATGCGCGTACCCATGCTGGCCCGCAGCCCAGGCTGGATAAAACCCGGTACGGTTGTGGAAAATGTGGTAGCCAATATCGATGTGGCGGCTACATTCCTGGAAGCAGCCGGCCTGAAAGCGCCTTCCTATATGAACGGCCAGAGTTTCTTGCCCTTACTGAAAGGCGGTCAGGTATCGTGGCGGAGCGGGCTGCTGTATGAATATTACTGGGAACGGAATTTTCCCCAAACGCCTACCATACATGCCTTACGGGGAGATCGCTACAAGTACATTCACTACCATGGTGTGTGGGATACCGATGAATTATATGACCTGGAAGCTGACCCCGACGAAACCACCAACCTCATACGCAGCGAACAGCACCGGGACATCGCGGCCTCTATGAATAAGGAGTTGTTCTCGCTGCTAAAGAACACTTCGGGTATGTATATCCCTTTGTATGAAGACATCGGCACACAGAGGAACCTTCGTAATGAGGCCGGGTCGTCCACAGCCGATTTCCCCCCGTACCTGATAAAGCAGATCAGAAAATAACAGTTGCCCGCTCCACCCGGGAGGATATTTTCCAATTTATTGACATTAACCATGCTTAGCACGAGATCCGCTGCCGGGTACCTGGCAGCAGCAATATTGTTCATGGCTTCCGCCGTCGGGTTAGATCATACACTTTTACCCGGTATGGAAACCGGGGAAAGGCCGGATCCTACCCGATTTACCTATGAAACCCTGGCGTCGGGTTTTGATGAGCCGATGCAAATGGCCATTTTACCTAATAGCGACATCGTGATCGCCGAACGAAAAGGCGCCGTACGCTACTTCGATCATCTTACGAAAGAGATATCTATCATCGCGCAGTTCAACGTGTTCAGCGGAATAGAAGATGGGCTGCTGGGCGTAGCCATCGACCCCGGTTTTAAAAGCAACCACCGGATATACTTCTACTATTCGGTAGCCGGGGACAAAAGCGTCAACCATCTGGCCCGATACGAGCTCAACGGGCAGATCCTCGACTGGTCGTCGGGGCAGACCCTTCTTGAGATCCCGACCCAGCGAGAATATTGCTGTCATTCCGCAGGTCATATTACGTTTTCGGGTGGGTTGCTGTACCTGGCAATTGGCGATAATACCAATGCAGAAGAGATTGAAGGTCATACACCCATTGACGAGCGTCCCGGGAGGGAGCTTTCCGATGACCAAGCCTCTACCGCCAACAGCAATGACTATCGCGGCAAGATCCTCCGGATCAAACCTGAAGACGACGGTACCTACAGTATTCCCGACGGAAATCTTTTCCCGAAAGACGGATCAAAAGGCAAGCCCGAGATCTACGCTATGGGTGTGCGCAACCCTTTCCGTATTTCCGTAGACCCGAAAACCGGCTACCTCTACTGGGGAGACGTAGGCCCGAATACGCAGGTACAGGGGCGCGAAGGAATGATGAGCTATGACGAGATAAACCAGGCCAGGGGGCCAGGTTTCTTCGGGTATCCCTATTTTCTGGGAGACAACGAAGTGTTTCCTGATTATGATTTCGCTACAAAAAAGGAGGGGCCGGGCAAAGACCCGCTGAGACCGTATAACGATTCGCCGCACAACACAGGAATCAGGGAGCTTCCGCCGGCGCAGCCAGCATTTATCTGGTACGGCAAGGGGTCGTCTGCCAAATTCCCGCTGGTAGGCAAAGGCGGAGCAAGCGCTATGGCTGGGCCGGCCTACTACAGCGACCTGTACCAGGACGCCCCCTATAAACTGCCGGAGTATTACAATGGCAAGCTGTTTATCTATGACTGGGTGAGGAAATGGATCATGGCGGTAACAATGGACGGCAACGGGGATTATATGAGCATGGAGCCGTTTCTGCCGGGCCTGGAAGCAACAGGGCCCATCGACATGCAGATTGCCCCGGACGGTGCCGTTTACCTGCTGGCTTACGGGACTAACTGGTTTGTCCGTAATACGGATTCAGGGATCATCCGCATCGAATACGCCGAAGGGAATCGCAAGCCGGTGGCTGTGATGTGGACCGGAGAGACCGTCGGCGCGGCGCCGCTCAGCGCCGCGCTTTCGGCGAAAGGATCAAAAGATCATGATCCGGGCGACAAGCTGACTTACGAGTGGAAGATCGGTAACTTGGAAATGACAGGAGAAGAGATAGACCACACTTTCACCGAGCCCGGTATCTACAGCGTGGTGCTTACGGTTTCTGATCAGCACGGAGGTAAGAGCACCGCCACGACCGAGTTTAAGGTCGGCAATACACCGCCCGATGTGAAGGTGATCACCGGGGGGAACAGGAGCTTTTACCGGGATGGCGCTACGCTTGACTACCACGTCAGCATTACCGACAGGGAAGATGGGGATATCGACTCGTCCAGGCTTCTTGTACAGTTCGGCTATCAGCCTTTCGGTAAAGACCTCGCCGGTATATTATCAGGTCAGGAAGGAGGTCTGGAATATGCCTCTGCGATCAAATTGTATGCAGCGCTGGATTGTAAAGCGTGTCACTCCGTGGATACCCGGTCGGTCGGGCCGGCCTTGAAGGATATTTCGGAGCGCTACCGGGACAAGGAGAGGGCGGCCGATTGGCTGGTGGGGAAGATCATTAACGGAGGCGCCGGCAATTGGGGCTCCTACCCGATGCCGCCTCACCCCGGCCTTTCCGAAAAAGACGTGAAGAAGATCGCCGGATATATTCTTTCATTGGGGAAAAAAGCCGGTCATATCCCTTCTGCAGCCCGGGTGCAGCTCGATGAACATATCGGTAAAGGCACCGAGGGAGTATACTTGCTGCAGGCTGCCTATACAGACAAAGGCGCCAATGGTATCGGCCCGCTGAAGTCGTCAGATCATATAATCCTTCGCAGCCCGCAGGTAGAGATGGAGGACTATGATGAAGGTGACGTGCGCGTGGTAATAGCCACTCAGAAGACCGGCTTTACATCTTACATTGCGGGGATCAGGAATGGAAGCTACGCCCGCTATAACAATATAGACCTCACCCATATCAGAAATATACGCCTGCGGATACAGGAGCATGGCGCCGGGGGGAGGGTCGAACTGCGGCAGGGAGACAGGGACGGACCGCCGGTGGGGGAGGTAAGCGTTGGTGCAGGTAGCGTGTCGGACCCGAAAAGCGGATGGAAGGAAGTACTATTGCCCGTAAAAGGCAGAGGTGTTCATGATTTGTTCTTCGTTTTTCTGAATGAGCAAGCGGGAGGTACGCTCTTTCATATAGATCGGATGTATTTTGAAGATGAGAGGTCCCCTCAGTGAACCGGGTTTCCTGCGATCCGCGCTTACTATATAAACCTCCAGGATGTGATTTCCGCTTCAACCGTGAAGGGCTTGCGGCCTCACAAAAAGCAAAAAAGCCCAGCAGGAATGCAGGGCTCGGTGAACCTTATGGGAAGAAACTCGAACCGGTTGATGACGGAATTGAAGGCGCTGGCGGATATTTTGGTAGCATAGTATACGTTAATATCCTTTTTCGTTTCCATTTCATACGTTATACATTTTTAGGAATGTATTGAATGGTCATGACCGTAATTAGATCCAACGACTCCTCCTCAATCCATTTATTCTCGTTTATCAACTTATTGATAAGCTGTAAAGCTTCCTTTGAAAAATGGGTTCTGTTTAATCCGGATAATTCCTCATTAAAGTTCCACTCACTCTTATGATACGGGGAATTCACGGGTAAGGCGGTTTCATAAGTATCAGGCAACAATAATCCTATGTCAAAAGATTTTAATCGCAGCTTCTCTTTAATACGGGAATAAATGGAAAGGCCATGATAATCCCAGTCACAGGAGTAGTAAAGTGGCTTTGACAATTTTTCAGGGCTGATATAATCGATGATACCGATATTATTACCGCCTACATACCAGAGCTCAATATTCTGTTCTCTTGCTTTCCAGGGGTTTTTAAGGTGGGCGATATTCTCGCAAAGCACTACGGCTCTAGGATTGAGGCAATCTACCACAAACCGCCATTGAAGATTTTTAGGGTCTTTTTCCGGGAAATCTGCTATACCTAAAATTTTGCAGACAGCGTCTTTTAACCCTTGTTTATTTTCAAGGTACTTGGAGCCTTGTCCCTTAAATATTTCACTGGAAAAGGTGCGTATAGTGGAAAGATTTTGGACTAACTCTTCTTTTTGCCCTGCAATGAACATCAATGTCTGAATATCGTCTTCTGTATAACGCCTTCTTGCATCAGTTTCCAGGTTTTGTTCCCGCAAAAAAGTTTCATATCGTAGATAATCTGTCCCAAAATGCTGCTCATAAAATGCCGTAAAACCTGTATTTGCTTCTAATATTTTCACATTTCCAGATTTATACTTTATCAGCTTTTTTTGCCCGATCAATACGTTTTTGATATAAGCATTGTCCGTTATCTTCGCTTCTGTTCGCTTGTCGATATACAATTGATGGAGGGCCTTTAAGTGACGCCATGTTAGTTTCCGATTACTCATACGTTGGGCATTTTATCATTTTCACATAAAATGGCTACCGGCGTATAGTTTACGGAATCCTCTACTTCCATGTTTTTGTGAAGCATATACAGGTATTGCTCTCCGTCCCTGAATTTCCCAACAGGGCCAATCGAGAGGGAAATTAATTGATAATCATACTTCTGGGCTATGTCATACAGCATATCATAGTTGGAACCCAGGCCTTCTGCCTCGTCTATCGGCATGATGCGGACGGCAGGTGCTGCCGCTTTGCCTTCCTCGCTGCTCATGATAGACAAACGGGCAATACAGAGAAGTGCGATGGCTGCATAAGTCTGACCGGTACTTCCTTTGTTGATGCGCCCACTTTCGGACTCCATAGTGAAAGAGAGTTCATAATAATTCGACGGATCGAGCAACTTGGCTACTGCTGTATTGGCGTGCAAGGGGCCTCCACAATTGTAAAAAGCGGTTTTCATCATTTCGGCTAAATCAATCTTTTCACCCAGTTTGCTTTGCAAAGCACCAGCTTCGTCCTCTATCATTTCTTTAAAAGTGCTCATCCAGGTTTTGGGATAATTAACAGCCGGTGTTTTACGTAACCTCACAGCCGTCCAAAACGTTTTTAGTCAGCATTGAATATGGGATTTCTAGCATTTTTGGTTGGTTTAGAATTCGTTTTGAAAAACTAGCCATACCTTATACGTAATTGCTGGCCTTCGATTCCGCTTATTGGCTTGAAAAAAGGATTGTTCAGCCATTCCATTAGGCCTATCTTGACAAACAGGTTTAGTCTAATGAAGGTTACCATATTGGATCACTGGCGTCCAAAACGTTTTTTTAGCCTGAAAAATCGGGGATTATACACTTCCAAGCTTGTTTTCTGTTGATTTTCCAAATCAAGCCCCCCCCTTTACCCGTAGTCTATACGCAGTTGTCCCCTTTCGACATGCCTGGTAGGCTTGTAAAACGGATTGTTTAGCCATTTCATCAATTCGATCTTCACGAATAAGTTCAATCGGATAAAGGTTACCAGATTGGATAGGTGCCAGTCGTACCGAGCCTTCTCTTTGAGATATTTAAGTAGTAGCATCGCGATCATAGCAGTCCATATTTGGATCAAAACCGCATTTTCAGAGGTTCCTACGAAGGATTTGATCTTCATGTGGCTTTTGATCTGCTTGAAAAATACCTCTATCGCCCAGCGTTCTTTGTAAATATCCGCTACGGTTTGTGCATCCCAATGGCGGTTGTTGGTCAGAAACACATACTGTTTCCCGGTTGTGCTGTCCAAATAAACAACTCGTCTGAGTAACGAGCCATATTCCTTCTTGGAAGCGTAGGATGTCAGGTAAATATCCTCATCCTCAAGCACTCCGCCTTCTACATCATACTGCTCCTTGATTTCATACGCCATATTCGACTTTGCCCGGGTCACAAAGAAACATCCGCTGCTGTCCAAGACTTTCAGCCAGCTAAAATCGACATACCCTCGATCCACCACTACAACGCTTCCTTTTGGGAAACTCATTTCTTTGGCAGCTTTGATTTCATGAGTTTTTGCGTCGGTAAGCTTTACGAATA
>MEDT01000209.1 GCA_001724175.1 Cytophagaceae bacterium SCN 52-12
TGATCGGGCAGGGAAAGACCACCCAGCAAATCGCCGGCGACCTGTTCATCAGCCCGCATACCGTAGAAAGCCATCGCAAAAACCTGATGGAAAAGTTTGGCGTGCCCAATACTGCCATGGTCCTCAAGCTGGCTACCGAGCACGGGCTGATGAATTAGTGTAGGAATACCTGTTACTTTTTGTGGCAAACTCTCTACCCTGCCCGCCGGGGTTACCCACCTTTTCAGGTATACATCCCCGAATAACGCCTTTTGGGCGATCATCGGGCAGCCTGGTATGGTTATTTATCATTCAGTACCATATAACATCAAACACTCATTAAATTACACATATTATGAGCGCATTAACTGATAGAATGAAAGGACAGTGGAATGAGATCAAAGGAAAATTAAAGCAAAAATATGCCGATCTTACAGACGATGATTTATTGTATGTGGAAGGCAAAGAGGAGGAACTACTCGGAAAGCTCCAGCAGAAACTGGGTAAAACCAGGGCTGAAATCGAAAGAGAGCTCGAGTAAAAGACCTCTGGCGACCGTCTTGAAAGCCTGAAACCATAACCATAAAAGGACAATACAGAAATAAAAGGATACAGTGTAAGCTTCATCCTCTGTATTCTCCGGTTCCTGGTAAAAAAGACTCTCGTTAAAGTACGGTCGCCGGACATCAGATGCGGTTTGCATCAAAAAATGCAGGCCGGTCGGATAAAAGGCTGCTTCGGAAATCGCTTCGAAGCGGCCTTTTTCTTTAAAACCGGCAGCAGGCAGCTATAGGAAATCAGCTGTTAGAAATCGGGAATCGGTTCAGTAAAAGATGTTGACCTGTCCAAAGAACCTGAACCGCCCATAGGCCAGGAACCGGTAGGCATAGGTGCCCGCCGGAAGCTTTACTCCCTTGTAGGTACCGTCCCATTTGTGATCGCTTTCATTGCTGTAGTAGACGCATTCTCCCCACCGGTTATAAACCCATACTTCGAGCTGGTCGATTTTCCGGACCGGCGTCCAATAGTCGTTATTGCCGTCGCTGTTAGGAGTAAAAGAGCTGGGATAAACGGTCGAGGCAGGAATTTCCCTGCCGACGAGCCTGATAGAAGCCGAATCGGCACAGCCTTCTTCCGACTCGGCGCGGACCGTAAATAAAATATCGGCGGGTACCTTTACTTTCTGGCTCAGGCCGCCCTGGTCAGGAAACATTTCCGGCGGCTCCCAGGAAACCACCTTGTAAACGCTCCGGTTGCCGGCAGTTTTCAGCTCAATTATCTCACCGATAAATAACGAATCTTTATGTACACTGCTCAGCAGGTCAAGCTCGAACTCCTGTATCGTAATGTCGACCGTCCTGTAGACGCTGTCGCAGCCGGCGGCATTGGTAAATGTGTCCTCGAGCTTCGTATTGCTTCTGTACCTGATACCCTCAAAATCCACGTGCTCACATCCTATCAGGGCTAGCTTTTCCTCCTTCGGATCGAGAGGATACACCGTAATCCTGACCGTACGCTCGACGCTGTCGCAGCCCGATCTTCCTTTCAGGCTCTCCCGTACCACCTCGCTTTGGGTATAATTCCGGCCATTATACTGTACAGCACCGCAGCTTCTTACCTCGAGCGAATCGCGTACGACAGGGGCAGATACCTCAACCCTTACTTTTTCGGTGACGGTAGTGTTGCAGGCGTCGGTTACCGACAGGGTATAATCGGTGGTAGCGCCCGGAGTTACGTGCACCGTATCTCCCGCCATATTGCCCGGCGACCAGCGATAAGTGTACTCCGGCATCCCGAAACCTCCTTTTGCGATCAGCTGGATCTCGTCACCGTGACATACCTGGTAGCCCGGCAGCGCCTTGTAGAACTCCAGATCCAGCGTCCGCCCTTCTACCGTAATGACAAAGGGCCCTATTCCCCTCACACAATTATCTCCGCAGTCGGAGTCACCCATGCAGCTACGCAATATGGAAAGCCTCACATCCTGCCAGGTGGGCTCGCAGCCGGGCTGGAAGCATGCATTATAGTAATCAGTGGGGTAATCACCCCCGCCGGTATCGCCGGGTGTGGCCGGATTGCCCTCCGTCAGCCATTTTACGTTCTCACCGCAGGTACCCCCGCCCAACCGGTATTTGTAAAACATCTTGTCGCGGGTGCAGGGGCTGATTGTCCGGATCCGGCCGGAAAAAATAATATTGGTAACGGTAATCTTGCCGGGCACTTCCACTTTCCAGCTGTAGCTGCAGCCTTCCCGGAAATCTTCCGAACAACCACTCCGGTTGTCGGCGCTGGCGTTATATGACTTCAAGGGGTCTGTGAAAACCAGCCCGGACTGCGCCCCTTTTACCAGCGGATCTATCACGAAAGGACCTGAAGCCAGCAGGGACATCAGTGCATGGTAGGTAAGTAAAATCCCCTGCCGGTTGTCTTCCAGCTCGTAAGGCAGCAAAATTCTCGTACCGGCTTCCTGGCGGGAATAGGCGAAGGCCTCCCCTACGGAAGCGATCTTCTTTCCACCCGTGCTCAGCGTTACGCTACCGATACCCGCCTTTGCTTTTTTTTCATTTTCAAACTCCGGTACTATCCCCTTCTCATGGACATAGGCATCTTCGAAAACATATTCATCAAACTGCGGGTACTCCCATTTCCTGACGACCAGGTTTGTCTTGATCTGCCCCCTGTCTACAGACATTTCGGCATCCACACCCGGGAAAATATCCTTTATCCATACGCCGTCATCCCCGGCGGTAAGATGGGTCCAGTCTGCCGATGCCAGCAGGATTTTCCCGGACTTGCCGCGCCCATACAGCGTCCAGGTGTTAAAGGCCAGCACACCGCCTGCCGTCCTGATATAGGAATGCTTCTTTTCAAGGTCGAAGCCTACCGGCTCAGGCTGGCGCGACGCTTCGATGATGCGGCTGTCGAGACGATCGAGACGCCGGTCGATCAAAAGCCAGCGTCCGTCTTTCCGGTAGTGAAGCGCTCCGTAGGCCGATTGTGAAAAGACGCGCGAGGGATTGTCCGCATCAATAAAATACCGCGTCGTTTCAGATCTTTTGCCAAGTACCTCGATAGCGCCGGGCGCCGGCTGCTCCGCGGGAATAAAGGCAGCGTCGGGGTGGTCCCGCTCAGCAGGGTTATACTTTAGCCATTTTTCGTCTATGGGTCTTTTCCGGGCGGTGAAGTACGTATAATTCTGCTCTGCCGAAGGAGCTTCTATAACCTGCTCCCCGCCCGGAACGGGAATAGTGATGTCCTGGCCTGCCAACCGGTGAGAAGCCATCACCAGCCCGGTCAGTGCCGCCATGGTCAGCAGCTTTGCCTGATTGATCACTGTTTGTTTTTGCAGAATGTTCATAATGCTCCGGCAACCCTGATGAAAACGAAAAATACCGGGATTGAAATGTCTAAAATGAATAAAATAACAATGTTAGATTTTTTATCATTGCTATTTTATTCAATTCCTGCCCCGAAGGCTTATATGTCTGTTTGATCATGCTACTCCTACGGGGTTTTACAGGCAGGCTTATTCGCCCCATTACAATCCTGTAATTCTTTCATCCCTTCGGGACTATTTAAAGGAAAACCCCGAAAGGGTGACATGATTATAGAAATATGCCGCCATTTCCGGATGGAAAACCCTGAAAGGGTGACATGATTATCACAACGCTAGTCAGGTTTCAACAATATCGTTTTCCCCGATTTCGCCGAACGGCGGGCCGCATCTAGTATTTCAACGGTCGTTACGTTAACCGGCAAACCGTACCAGTCATACCGGTCGAGCTTTCTTTCACCCCTGATCACCCCGGCGAAGATCCGGAAAGGATTTTCCAGGGGTTCCGGCAGCGGTTCCGTTTTAAATGCTTCCTCACCTTTTTTTGCATCCAGCCTTTGCCGTACGTTCAGCCTGTCGACCGCTATCGCGTAGCCCTGGGTACCGTACACTTCCATATCCTTCCGGCTGAAGCTCCAGCTCCACGAAGCCTGTATGACGCATTGCACGCCGGGATACTGTAAAACTATAGTCGCTTCATCGTCTACTTCCGGATACAGGTCAGGCCTGTTCTGGTAGGTGACCGCCGTCACGGAAACCGGCTTTTGTCCGTTTAAAAGCCAGGTCATCAGGTTTCCGCCGTAGCAGCCGAAATCGGTCAGCGCACCTCCGCCGTTTTTTACCGGGTCGGCAAGCCAGGAGATAAAATGCTTGTCCATCCGGGAAGGTCCGCCGTGACCGTCGTTCACCATAACCTTCCGGAGCTGCCCGAGCGTTCCTTTATCATACAGGTCCTTTACGTACCTGTTGCTGGCATACCATGAAGTTTCGAAGTTGGTCAGGACTGCTATTTGATGGGCTTCTGAAAGGCGCTGTATCTCCAGCGCATCCTCGTAGGTGGTGGCAAGCGGTTTTTCCACCATTACGTGAATTTTCCTGGGCGCAGCCGCTCTCACCACGCCGATATGCTCATTGACAGGCCCGAAAGCCATCACCCCTTCGGGCTTCAGCCGGTCGAGCATTACGGCCAGGTCGTCGTAAAAGAGCGAAGCGGGAAGCTCATAACGCTTGCGGAACTGCTCCACCAGCGCTTTGTTTGTCTCGTAAATCCCCACAATCTCGATCCCGGACAAGTCGAACCGGTTGAAAATCCAGCTGCTGTGGCCGTGGCTGATGCCTGCTACCGCCAGCCTGGTCCGGGACTGGCTGAAGGCAGGGCTCGCTGCCACCACAATCATTAAAAATATAAAAAGGGAGATCTTTTTCATTCGGAAATATAAGCAGGTTTTAAGTTTTTCGCTAGGTTTAGATTCCTATTCCGGCGGCGTGGATGATCAGGTATTGGAAAAACGAGGTCTTTCAACGCATACCGGAGAAGAAATGTACAATATACCTTTTCCTTAAACATACATATGTCCAAAGATAATTTTAGCCGCCGGGATTTTGTCCGCAGATCGGCAGCGGGAATAGGCGGACTTGCCATTGCCGGGCGCGCAGCGCATACCGGCCTGACGGAAATGAATGCCGGTGATTCCGGCCCGGGTAAAGATGAAGCGCAGCCGGCAGACAGCCCGGTAATTGTCAGAGAAGGCGATGTCGTCATTGAAAACGACCAGGTAAGGCTGGTAATAGGACCGGATGCGGTGGTCAGGAGCCTGCTGTTTAAACCTGCGGGCGAAGAGTGCCTGGCCGGCGGTAAAAATATCCCGATCAGCACCATCATCCAGGAAAGGCCCTATCAAAATGAAATAAAGCTTGCGTATCCCTGCCAGGAAACGGATTTTAAAGCGATTTCGATACAAAGAGACGGAGACCTGCTGACCATTGGCTACGAGCTGATACCCTACAAAGCAACAGTCAGGATCAATATAAAGCCATCCTATATAGAGTTCAGGCTGGAAGATTTCATTATCGATAAAGGAGGCTACGGGCAGTTGATCACGGCAGCCCCTGTCTGGAAAATATGGTTTCTGCAGTTGCCCGTAAGGGAACGCACCTACTACGGAGATTTGCTGGAGGTCGTTTGGGACGATAAAATTGCGACCAATATACTATCGACCGATCCGTATACGAGAATAGCGGCGGAGAAGCGGGAAAACTGCTACATATTAAAAGCGGGGGCCGAAAAAGAGGTGAAACTGAAGGGAGCAGGCGCCGTCCTGATCACCTGTACGACAGACCGGCTGCTGGATAATATCGGCAAGGTTGAGGACGACTTTGACCTGCCTCCCGGTGTAAAGAGCCGCAGAAGCGAAGCCTATAAGTATTCCTATTATTTTACAGGCGACATCAATCCCGGCAATATGCGCCAGCATTTAAAATATGCTAAAATGGGCGGCTTCCGGGCCATGAGCATCTATTACCCGGCGTTTTTAAAAAGTAAAGGCTACCGCCTGATAGGCGACTTTGACTGGAATCCGGCGCACTATCCGAACGGTAAAGAAGATCTTCGCCGGCTGCTGGACCAGGTAAAAGGCGAAGGCATTATCCCGGGATTCCATTTTCTTCATACGTTTATCGGGCTTGACAGCAGGTATGTCACCCCGGTTCCCGACCACCGGCTGAACCTCGTAAAGCTGTTTACGCTTGCCTCTCCGCTGGCTAAAGACGAGACGACCATCCACGTAGACCAGGATCCGTTCGCGATCGAGATGGCCGACGGACGCCGCGTTTTGAAGATCGGGTCGGAGCTGATCACCTACACAGGCTATACGGATACCAGGCCCTACCGGATCACCGGCTGTGTCCGCGGTGCATTCCAGACAAAAGCGGATCACCACCCGGCAGGCTTTATGCTTGGCGTGCTGGATGTAAGTGAATTCGGCGCCCAGAGCGTATATATCAACCAGGACAATGACCTGCAGGACGAGATGGCCGAAAAGCTGGCCGATATTTACCAGGCAGGGTTCCAGTTCTGCTACTACGACGGATCGGAAGGGGTGAACGCTCCCTTCTGGTGCAATATAGCAAGAGCCCAGTGGAGGGTCCACAAGCGGCTGGATCCCCAGCCTTTATTTGCCGAAGGAGCGGCCAAGACCCATTTCAGCTGGCACATGCTGAGCCGGGGAAATGCCTTTGATATTTTCAGGCCGGAAGAGCTGAAGGAGTCTATAAAAGCGCACCCTGCAGCCGAAGCGCCCAGGATGAAGCAGAATTTTACGCATATCAATTTCGGTTGGCTGGGATACTGGACACCCGATGAAAACACGGTAGGAACGCAACCCGACATGCTGGAGTACGTAGCCAGCAGGGCCGCGGCATGGGATTGCCCCATCAGCATACAAGCCAACTTAAAGCAATTTGAGAACCATCCCAGGACGCCCGATAATTTCGAGGTCATGAGAAGATGGGAGGAAGCCAGGATCGGCGGCTGGCTTACCGAAGAGCAGAAATCGGCTCTTAAGAATTTAGAGCAGGAGCATATTTTACTGATCGATGAGCAGGGCAAATTTGAATTGCAGCCTTACAGCCAGATAGAAAACGTAGCCGGCAACAGCCGTGACATACGGGCATTTATTTTTGAAAAAGGCGACAGGCTGTATGTCGTTTACTGGCATATATCGGGTGCGGGAAAATTGGAGCTGCCGTTACATTCCAAAGATGTGACGGTCATGGAAGATCTGCAAAAGAGCGCTTCGGTAAAGCTTACCAGGCGCTCCGGCCATATCACGATCCCGACCGGCAACCGCAGGTACATCCGGATCGGAGGGGCGACAAAAGAGCAGGTAAAAACCGCCTTTCAGAACGCAAGGGTGATCTGAACGGAGCGGAAACGGCAGGCGGCGGGCTTCAGAAAGGGTACTCGATCCCTTCAGGAAGCGCCTCGACGGCGACTTTCATCCATTTTCCTTTGATTTTGATCACCACGATGTCCCTGTCCTTGTCGTAAAAGATCG
>MEDT01000210.1 GCA_001724175.1 Cytophagaceae bacterium SCN 52-12
GCCCGGCGCTACGGCATTGACCGTGATATTCCTTTTGGCTACCTCCTGGGCCAGCGATCTGGTAGAAGCGATCATGGCTCCTTTCGCGGCGGAGTAGTTGGTCTGGCCGGCCACCCCTTTCAGGCCTGAGAGGGACGAAACGTTGACAATCCTGCCGGCGCGTTTCCGGAGCATTTGCTGTATGACGTTCTGGGTTACGTTGAACATCCCTTTTACAGAGATATTGAGCACGTCGTCCCAGTCTTTTTCGGGCATCCACATCAGCAGTCCATCGCGGGTGACACCTGCGTTGTTGACCAGGACCTTAATGAACTTGTCGGGATTGACTTCTTTCCAGGTATTGAGGGCGGTGTCGACCTCTTCTTTATGCTGAACGTTGAAAGGCAGCAGGTAGCCATCGCCGCCGGCCGTACGGATAGCGTTCAGGGTTTCTTCGGCGGCCTTCCGGTTAGAAGTGTAGTTGATCAGTATGAATAGTCCGTGATCGGCAGCGAGCCTGATCGCAATGGCCCTGCCCAATCCCCGGGAAGCTCCTGTTACAAGTGCACAGTTCATTTAATAACAGTCAGACGCAATGATTTTGAAGATATGTTCAGGAAGCGAAGGTAAGGAAGTTTGCCAACTTTCGGAATTACCGGCGTCGGAGGGCTTATCCGGGATCTTTTTCCGGCAGGTGTTTCCAGTACCTCCTCGGCACGTGCTGAATATGCAGCTTAAGGTTGGCCCTTTCTTTGATATTGGTGCTCTTAAAATACTCCTGCCATAAAGAAGTGTACAGGGCGTCGTTTTCGTCAGCCAGCATCGGAGCAGGAGCAGCTACCTGGAAAGCGCCCGCCGGAGCGGGCTCAATTTTTACTTCCTGTACCGAGGTGAGGTCGTAGTAAATCCCATAGCGCCTGCGCTTGTCGAATATCAGCCATCGCTGATCGGCATAGCGGTCGCGGAAATGCCCGGCAATAAGCGGCAGCACATTGAAGTCGGGTTCCACCACTGCGGCATAAAGTCCGTCTGCGCTCCTTTTAAAACGGACAAACGCCTTCATCCGGTGCCTTTCACGCCCTACCTTCTTAGCATAGACGGAGATGGCCAGGACATGCCTGTTCCCGTAATCCGCGGCCCGTTCGCCGTCGTAGTCGAAAATGTACCTGGCGTAGCCGAACATGTGCTGCCATGCCTCGCAGCTTTCGGAAAGGAAAGCGGTATAAAACTCGTGCCGCCCTGATGCGCCGATCCTTTTGCCGAGCCCGTCCCACACTCTCCGCGCTTTTTCAGGGTCGGAGAAGATCGTAACTGCAGTGTCGAGCAAACCGGGCTGGTAGCCTGCAGCGGGAATAAGACTGATTTCTTTCTGACGGGCAGCATAAGACTCAAAAATGGCGGTTAGAAGGCCCGGAAAAGTGCTGTCGAATAAATACGTGACCATATTTAAAAAAGTGTCAGTTGCCCGCTTTGGCCAGGACGGAATTTAGAGACACTTTGCTCCAGGATCGTTTGCCTGATGACCGCCGGGTCTTTTTCATTCAGCTGTATGGGCGAATCGGCATACCGGATGAAATGCCTGGCCCGGTTGAAGGCGATGCCCATTTTCTTCAGCTGCCAGGCATGCAGTTTTCCGAACCTGCGCGCGGCTGCAATTTTCTTTGCGGAATAAACGCCGATGCCGGGCACCCGCAGGATACTTTCATACGGCGCCGAATTGATATCGACAGGAAAAAAGCCCGGGTTCCGCAATGCCCAGCTCAGCTTGGGGTCAATTTCCGGATCGAGATTGGGGTGATCATTGTTGAGAAGCTCCCTGATTTCAAACGCGTAGAAGCGCATGAGCCAATCGGTCTGGTAAAGCCTGTTTTCACGGACTACGGGCGGCGCTGAACCCATGACAGGCATGCGGGCGTCGTGGCTGATCGGGATGTAGCCGCTGTAGTAAACGCGTTTTAAAGAATAGGTTTTATAAAAGTAATCAGCGGCATGCATCACTTCCATATCAGTTTCAGGCGTTGCCCCTACCACGATCTGGGTGCTTTGACCCGCGGGTACAAAAGCCGGCGCGCTTTTGATCATTTTCCGCTCGTCTGCCAGCTCAACGGATTTGTTCCTGATGATACCCAGCTCGCGTTTTACTTCTTCATGCGATTTTTCGGGGGCCAGCATTTTCAGGCCTGATTCTGTAGGCATCTCGAGGTTGATGCTCATCCGGTCGGCATATAGCCCCGCTTCCGTCACCATTTCCGGGCTAGCCCCGGGAATGGTTTTAAGATGAATATAACCATTGTAGTTTTCTTCGAGCCTGAGCTTTTTGACAATGCGGAGCATCCGCTCCATGGTATAATCGGCATTTTTAAAAATGCCCGAGCTTAAGAACAGACCTTCGATATAGTTGCGGCGATAAAAATTCATGGTCAGCGCCACGACCTCGTCTACCGTAAAAGCGGCTCTTTTTATATCATTGCTGCTCCTGGAGACGCAAAAAGCGCAATCGTAAATACAATGATTGGTAAGCAGTATCTTTAACAGCGATACGCACCGGCCGTCCTCGGTATAGGAATGGCAAATTCCCGATCCCGTATCTCCTATCCCTTTACCGGTATTCTTCCGGTCGCTCCCGCTGGATGCGCAGGAGACGTCATACTTGGCGGCATCGGCCAGTATCTGAAGCTTTTCTTTCAGACGATCCGACATAATACAATTGAAATATATAATACAATGCAAATATAATAGATTTTTTAAATCAGAATCCGTGAAAGGATACCGGGACATTTATATTATTCTGACAAATAAAATTTTGCATAACTTGCTTTGGTTGTTCCCGACCGTTACCTTTGAATAAATCGCCCGGTTTCCGCTACTCCTTTCTTTTAATGCTATGGGACAGATATCGTATGCAGAGGATCGCGACCTCCTCGTTCGTATTGCTCGGGGGGATACGGAAGCTTTTGATGCTTTCTATGAGCGGTATTGGAAGTTTGTATTCAATGCTGCGTTTAAGCGCCTTGGCAATATCGAGGCTTCAAAGGATATTTCCCAGGAAGTGTTCTCGCAGCTATGGCTGCGCCTGCAATCTGAGCCTGCCCCGATAGTAAATGATCTCAGCGCATACCTGTATGTAGCGGTGCGGAATCATGTTTTTAAATGGATGGAAAGGGAACGCAGGTATGTACCGGTTTCGGATGTGCTTGTCATGCTGGAGGAGCGGGGCGATGCGGCTGACGCGGGATCGGGATTGCTGTTTGAAGAGCTGCTGATTGCATACAGGCAGGTCGTTGAGCGGATGCCCCGGCAGCAACGCCTGATTTTCCGGCTGCGCTATGAGGAAGGCATGAGCAGCAGCGAAATTGCCGGCCACCTCAGCCTTTCTGAGAAGACCGTGCGTAACCAGCTTGGACGTGCGGTAAGTAAAATGAAAGCCAGGATCGTATGCTGGCTGGTATTCCTGATTGCTATCGGCTGAAAAAAAATTAACGGCAGGAGTGGGCGGATTTTAATTTTCCGGAACTGTAATAATAGAAGAGACTTAAAAACCCCGATAGCCAGGCATGACGATGTCCTGGGTTAGTAAAACTTTTATGCCCGGATACCCGGCTTGATTATGCAGGAAGATTTTTTCATTGATTTGCTGAAGCGTTACCGGGAGGGAAAGACAACTCCCGAAGAAGCGCGTATGCTGGAAGTTTACTATAAGAGCTTTGACCTGAAACCGGATGTTACAGACAGCATGCCGGAGAGCGAACTGGAGCAGCTCAAAGAAGCGATACACCAGGAAATCTTACCCGAAAGGCGCGGGTTGAAGCGACAGGAAAGGGCCTTGCCGCGGGTTCAGTGGAGACGCCTGGCCGCGGCTGCCGTTGCCTTGCTAATAGGCGCAACATTTATTTTCAGGCAATTTGGCGACGGTTCCTTTGATCCGGAAGCCACTCTTCAGACTCCCGGTATGCCTGCCACCAGGACCAACAACCTGGTACAACTGCCGGATGGCAGCCTCGTCATCCTGAGCCCGGGCAGCACCCTGGATTTCCCGGATACTTTCGACGGGCTGCCGACGCGGGAAGTGGTGCTTAAGGGCGAAGCGTATTTCGATGTGAAGCGGATGCCGGACCGGCCGTTTATTGTACACTCCGGGAAGTTAAAAACTACCGTCCTCGGAACGTCGTTTAACGTAAAAGCGCTCCCGGGTGATGAAAGTATAACGGTTACCGTTATCACCGGCAAAGTGCAGGTAGGGGATGAAAAAGAAACATTGGCGGTGCTGCGTCCTGACGAGCAGATCGTCTACCATGTTGAGGATGCCAAAAAAGATGTTCTCGAGGTAGATGCCGATGCTTTGGCCAGCTGGAAGCTGGATGATCTCTATTGCGACGACATAACGGTGGCACAGGCGGCGTTGCTCATTGAAGAACGCTATCGCGTGACGGTGCAGATTACAGATGAACAGCTAAAGGAAAAGCGTTTCACCACGACCTTCGGTAAAGAAGAGACGCTGGAAAGCGTGCTGAGCAGTATGGCATTATTTAACGAGGCAGTATACGTTTTCGATGCAGATTCTGCCGAAACGCCCCGGGTTGTTTTATCACCCAGGTCAACTACCAGCCCTTAACCTAATATCCAATTGAAATAGCCTTGAGTCGCTAACTTAAACCTTTATACACTCATGAAAAAAAGAGATACCTCGTAAAAAAAGACACTGCTTTTCGGGATGTATTGGCGTACAAAACCGATCGGCAGCGTCCGACCCCGCAAGGGGAGTTACAGTAACATTATGCTGACCAGCATCTATTACCCTTAACCAGATCAAATGTATGGAAAAATCTGTATTAGACCGATATGGGGCATGTGATCATTTTGTCCCGGTATCGAAAACGACACTAAAAAAGATCATGCGATTTTCGTTGTTTGTCTTTTTGAGCATGCTCATTACTACGCAGTGGATAAGCGCTTCTTCGCTGAACGGTCAGAACCTGGAAGCGGTTAAAGTTTCCTTGTCGCTGAACAACGAGACACTGGTGCATGCTTTTCAGAAGATTGAAAAGCAGACCTCCTTTCGTTTTATGTACCGGAAGGAAGATGTGCGGCATATCCGCAGCGTGTCGCATAGCGGCGCCTCAGTCTCGCTTGATCAGCTGCTGGGTGCGATATTGATACCCAATGGGCTGACTTACAAGCAGGTAGGGCAAAGGATCATGATCATGCCGGGTACGGCAGTGCCGGAAGTCAGATCGTCTGCATTTCCCGAGCCCCCGGTCGTGCTGCCTCCGCTGAAAGGGCGCGTGACCGATGAGAAAGGAGAAGGGCTGCCCGGGGTGAGTATTTTACTGAAAGGCACACAACAAGGGACTACGACCGATGGAGAGGGGAATTTTACATTGGACGTGCCAAATGAAAATGCGGTATTGGTGTTTTCGTTTGTAGGATATGTGAGCCAGGAAACGGTGGTAGGAAGCAGGACTTATCTGGAAATTTCTTTAAAAGTCGATGAGAAAAGCCTGGAAGAGTTGGTTGTTGTCGGGTACGGTACTCAGAAAAAAAGTGATCTGACCGGCGCGGTTATCAGGTTGAATGGCGATACTTTCAAAAATCAGTCCATAACGCAGGTTACCGATATGCTTGCAGGCAGCGTGGCGGGTTTCTATGCCAACCAAAGCCCGTCTGCTGCGGGGGGCGCCTCTATGGAAATCAGGGGGCCAAGTTCGCTTAGCGCCGGTACATCGCCGATGATCGTACTGGACGGTGTAGTATATAACGGGAGCATCCGGGATATCAACCCGAGTGATATCGAGACAATTGACATCCTGAAAGACGCCAGCTCTGCTGCAGTTTTTGGGGCTAAGGCGGCTGCAGGTGTGATCATTATCACTACTTTAAGGGGAAAGACGGGTAAGCCGACCATCCAGTTTTCAACTAAGCTGGGTGTGGCCGAAGTGACCAGGAAAAAATTCGGGTCGTATGATGGGCAGGGCTATCTGGATTACAGAAGAGATATGTACCGGTTTATGAGAGGACCGCTTCCGGATTACTACTATTTTTCCCCGGATGAGCTTCCTGCCGGCGTGACGCTTGAACAATGGCGGGCTGCCAGTGCAAACCCGCATGAAGACAATACGACGGAATGGCTCAACAGGCTGAACTTCTTTCCCATCGAACAAGAAAATTACAAGGCAGGCAGGTCGATGAACTGGATGGATGAGGTCATTACGCCCGGGCTAAGACAGGACTACGACCTCAGTGTGGGCGGAGGGACAGAAAATCTGAAATACTATTGGTCGGTAGGCTATACCAACAATGAGGGGATTATCAAAGGAGATCAGTTCGGAACCATTCGTTCAAGACTGAATGTCGATTTTAAAGTAGCCGACTGGCTTAACGTAGGAATGAACACCCAGTTTGCCGATCGGGACGAAAGTGTTGTACAGGGCAATCTGAGCACGATGTACATGGCCAGTCCCTTCGGATCTATGTGGAACGATGACGGCTCGGTAAGGTGGTATCCCGGCGATTACATCGGGGTGGTGAACCCGTTGATGGATTACTATGGCCGCGACCGTCTCCGGAAAATACAAAGCATTTTTTCCGCTTTATTTGCCGAGTTCAGACTTCCTTTAGGGATTACCCATCGCGTTTCCTATCAACCGCGCTACGAGGTAATGAAAGATTATAACTACTGGTCGCCGCAGACCGTTACAGGCGGTCAAACCTATCCTGACGGACGTGCAACAAGAGAGGATTATTCCCAGTTCGGCTGGATGCTGGATAACCTGATGAAATGGAATAAACAAGTCGGGGTCCACGGCTTTGATGTAACACTTTTACATAACCTCGAGCATACCCGGACGTGGACATCCACGAGTACCAATATCACCTTCCGGCCCAGTCCCGTACTGGGATTCTCCGGGATGCAGTTCGGAACCAATCCGACAGTCAGCAGCAACGATACGGAGGTATCAGGCGATGCGCTCATGGCGCGTTTGAACTATTCACTGCTTGGGAGGTATCTTCTTACGGCTTCAGTGAGGCGGGATGGCTACTCGGCGTTCGGACAGAAAAATCCCCGGGCCGTTTTCCCGGCTCTTGCCCTGGCCTGGAATCTAGGAGAGGAAAACTTTTTTGATGTCAGTTGGATCAGTCAGTTCAAAATCAGGGCATCCTGGGGTGTGAACGGGAACCGCGACATCGGGATGTATTCGGCGCTGGCCCAGTTGGGATCGAATTTGCATTATAACGGTACGAATCTCCAGGTGGGATTATTTAACAATTCCTTGGCCAACTCCAACCTGCGTTGGGAGCGGACAGAATCGGTCAATCTCGGGTTTGACGTTGACCTGTTCAACAACAGGTTCAACCTGACGGCCG
>MEDT01000211.1 GCA_001724175.1 Cytophagaceae bacterium SCN 52-12
TCGCGGCGCTGCCGGCCTGGGAGCCCGCTTCCCGGTACAATATGTGCTTCGTCCGCAATCGGAAGCGCTTCATGACTACCGCGGCTACGCGGGGCGTCTTTTGAGCGGAAGCCTGAAAAAGGGGGATAAAATCTCTGTCATGCCTGCCGGGCAAACCTCGACGATAGCTAAAATCGAAGTTTACGGCAATGAAGTCGAAGAGATCTCCGTACCGCAATCGGCCACTATCCTGCTTGAGGACGATATCGACGTCAGCCGCGGGGATATTATAACCGGCGCCGACGACCGGCAGCCTGCGCCGGCCCAGGATATCGCAAGCCTGGTATGCTGGATGGACGACCGCAAAGAGCTTAAACCTGGCAATAAGTATCTGCTCCAACATGGAACTTCCAGAGTTAGATGCGCTGTTAAGCATATTGACTACAGGGTCGATATCAATTCGTACGTGGAAGAAGAAGGAGTGGATTCCCTGAAGTTAAATGATGTGGCCAGGGTAGTGCTACGTACCGCCCAGCCTATTGCCTATGACTCATACGCCCAAAACCGCGCCAATGGAGGCGCCATTCTGATCGATGAGACGAGCAATGTGACAGTAGGAGCCTGTATGCTGGACTAACACAATCTTTTACTATGAAGAGTTTGTAAAGAATTAAAATCCTACATTTGTTAACCTATTAATTCCATAGGATATATGAAAGAAGTTAAATTCAGCGAGCGGGTCAGTGAACGTGCAAAGAAAGACATCCTTGAACTCCAGGGAAAGATCGAGAGCATGGTAAGCGGCGAAATGACCGCTGAAATGTTCAGGAAATATCGTCTGGCACGGGGTGTTTACGGTCAGCGTCAGCCTGGTGTGCAGATGACGAGGATCAAATTGCCTTACGGGAAAATCAATTCCGATCAGCTGATACGCATCGCCGATTGTTCGGACAAATATGCTACCGGAAATCTCCACGCCACTACACGCCAGGATATACAATTGCATTTCGTCAAGCTGGCGGATTCTCCCCACCTGTGGGCTGATCTTGAGGATGTGGGCGTGACGATGAAGGAAGCCTGCGGCAATACCGTCCGCAATATTACCGCATCCCCGACCGCAGGCATCGATCCCGACGAGCCTTTCGACGTGAGTCCTTATGCACAGCAGACTTTCGAGTACCTGCTGCGAAATCCTATATGCCAGGATATGGGAAGGAAGTTCAAGATTTCCTTTTCCTCTTCCGAAAAAGATACCGCCTTTTCCTTTATCCACGACGTAGGGCTGGTTCCGCTTGTGGTCCGGGAGCCTGACGGAAAGGAAAAGAGGGGCTTCAGGGTCGTGGTCGGCGGCGGGCTCGGCGCCCAGCCTATGGCGGCTCAGCTGCTTTATGACTTTCTTGAAGAAGAATATATCATTCCGCTTATCGAGGCCATTATCAGGGTTTTTGACCGCTACGGCGAAAGGACCAAACGCCATAAAGCCCGCATGAAATACCTGCTGGCCGACGTCGGCCTGGAGGAATTCACGCGCCTTATTGAAACCGAATGGCCTTCGGTAAAACATAAGTCTTTCCGGATGAAAGGTACGGAAGACGTACCGGCGCCTCCTTCCGAAAGCACCGTCACACTGGCCGGGCTCAAAGAAGGGACCTCCGACGAAGAATTCAGGAAATGGCTGGTTACCAATGTGTTTGAGCAGAAACAAAAAGGATGGCATGCTGTTCAGCTTAAAGTACCCCTCGGTGATATTCACTCCGATACCGCCCGTGCGCTTGCGGCGATCGTAAAGGAACATGCTGCCGACGACATCAGGGTAACTGCCAACCAGGGTTATCTTCTCCGGTACATCAGGGCTCAGGACCTGGAAACCGTATACAGGAAACTGGGCGCGCTGAAGCTGGCTTCTCCAGGTTTTGACAGTACGCTCGACGTAACGACCTGCCCGGGCACGGATACCTGTAACCTGGCCATTACCAGCAGTTACGGCATCACAAGGGTGCTCGAGGAAATGATGCTCAATGAGTATCCCGACCTGGTTTACAACAGCGATATTAAAATAAAGATCAGCGGCTGTATGAACGGCTGCGGGCAGCACAGCTCCAGCAATATCGGCTACCACGGCAGCTCGCTGAAACACGGGCAGCATGTGCTCCCCGCGCTTCAGATACTGCTCGGCGGCGGCTATTCCGGCTCGGGTCTCGGACAGGTAGGCGAAAAGATAGTCAAGATCCCGGGAAAACGTGGTCCCCAGTCACTGAGGCTGCTGCTCGACGACTACCTGGCCAACGCTTTCGAAGGGGAATATTTTAACCTTTATTACAAGAGAAAAGGGAAAAGCTATTTCTACCAGCTGTTGCGCCCGCTTGCCGACCTTTCCACGATCACCGAAGATGATTTCAGGGATTACGATCATGATGAGATCTATAAAACCGAAATAGGTGTGGGAGAATGTGCCGGTGTGATGCTGGACCTGGTTTCGAGCACAATCATCGAGGCAAGAGAGAAGCTGCTCCTCGCCCAGGAATTGCTGTCGGCCGGGCAATGGGCCGATGCTATCTACCATGCCTACGGCTCGATGATCACAGGCGCCAAGGCGCTCCTTTTGGGAGAAGGCGTGGCTACCAACACCCAGCATGGCATCATGAAGGACTTTGACGAACATTTCGGGGATTATTTCTGCCCGGCCGAAAATAAGGATGGCTTCAGGCAGATCGTGCTGACCATCAATAAAAACGAGCCGACCGAGGAATTTGCCCGCTATTATGTCGGGAACGCGAAAGAGTTCCTGGATTATATCCGCAGCTACAGGGAGAGTAATGTCAACCCGCAGGCCGAACCGATTCTCCAGGAAGAGGTATTCGGCATGGACAGTTAGGAAAAAAATGAAGCTTATCTTGGTAGGAGCGGGTCCCGGCGATCCGGAGCTCCTTACATTGAAGGGTGCGAAAGCACTGGCAAATGCCAGGGTAGTACTGTATGACGCCCTGGTTCATCCCGACTTGCTGGCGCATTGCAAAGAAGACTGCATCAGGATACAGGTCGGTAAAAGAGGCGGACAGCTCAGCTGCAAGCAGGATGAGATCAACCGGCTCATCTATCATTATGCCTGTGAAGCCGGGGAAGTGGTCAGGCTGAAGGGAGGCGATCCTTTCGTCTTCGGAAGAGGATATGAAGAAATAGAGTTCGCGTCGAAGCTTGGGATTGCATGCGAGGTCATACCGGGCATCTCGAGCACCTATGCCGTACCGGCGCTGGCGGGTATCCCGGTGACTTTACGGGGATACAGCGAAAGCTTCTGGGTGATCACCGGCACGACCCGCGACCACGTGCTTTCCGAAGATGTCGCGCTGGCCGCCAGGTCTACCGCTACGGTGATTATCCTCATGGGCGTACAGCGGCTTCCCGAAATCGTCGAGACCTATACAGGGATCGGCCGGCAAAATGAAGCCATCAGCATTATCCAGGACGGAAGCCTAAAAAGTCAGAAAACTGTTTCGGGTAAGATAAATAATATTCTGAGATTGGCCCAGGAAAAGCAAATAGGCTCTCCTGCGGTCATTGTGATCGGCCCCGTGGCGGCGCTCCCGGAAAAAGCCGGGGAATTGGCTCTACCCTACTCCACTACCTCTACCGAAGTCATGCGATAGCAGAGCTGGTCGGTACGATCGGCATTTAATTGAAGGATTCCCTTCAGCGTACGTATCTCGTCGGTTTTAAAGCGCCGGGGCTTCGATTTAAATTCCAGCTCCATAAGGGTTTCAGGCCCGGCGCTTCCGCAAAAGAAGCACGACGACATCGGTTTTTCAGAGATCACATAGATGTCGTCGGGCAGGCTTACGGGGATCATATAGCCTTTAATCTGTACCTGCTTCCCTTCGAGCTCCCTCACCGTAGGCCCGAATGTCGGGATCTTCATAAAATTCCGCTCCTGCAGGTTCAGCCTCTCCCTGAAAGTAACATCCGTCAATGTCTTCCAGGTGATCGGTATACTTTCGCCGGATCCGCCTGCCGGCATGAAAGACACCGCCGGCAAAGACAGCAAAGCAAAAACAACTACAGGGATACATCGCCTCATTGCCTCATCTAATTCACCACCTCTACCGAAGTCAGGATATAGTTCAGGTGCTCGACATCTTCAGGGTTCAGCTTCAGCACTCCCTTGATCGTCCTGATCTCGTCGGTCTTGAACCTTCTCCCTTTCTTCCTGAAATCAAGCTCTATAAGCGACTCTGGGCCCGATCCTCCGCAAAAGAAACATTGCGCCATAGGTTTGGCGGAAATCACATAAAATTCCCCGGTTTCATCTACAGGGATCATATACCCCCTGATCGAGACCGTCTTACCCTCCAGCGCCTTCACCTTATTCCCGAAAGTCGGGTACATGAAGTACATTTCCTCCTGCTTGTTGAATTTCCGGTTATAGGTGATGTCCGTCAAAGTCTCCCAGGTGATCGCAATTTCCTCCTTCTCCGGCTTTGAAACAAACGCCCCGCTGATACCTAAAAGCAGTATCCAGGACAATTTTCTGAATTGTTTTCCTAACTTCATCTGTGTTAAATTCAAATAACCTCTTTGCAACTTTGCGTCTCTGCGTGAAAAAATCCCGCAAAGACGCAGAGCTGCGGAGATTGATTCAGGAACGGTTTGTTATTCATCGGCTCTCAGTGACTTCCTGATCTCCTCTATAGCAGCCCGGGCATTTTTCTGGTAATCCAGCATTGACTCGTCCGTCATGGAAGGCGCGGCCTTATGGTCATGATCATGCTTATGCCCTTCTTCGCCGTGATCATGCGTATGCTCGAAGCCGGGTACTTCATATAAGCCATCTTTCCAGTTGTGCAGCAGGTCATGAATACTATCCAGGCGGGCCACAGCCTGGCTGTCCTCTCCGGCCTTTGCCTCCTCCTGCAGTTTTTCCAGGAGCTCATGGGTTTCATCGTAAATTTCCACGGCCTCAAGATGGACCCGGTTGGCTTCTGCGAGTACCTCGTTCTTACCTTGCCCGGACGAACATGCCAGGAAAGTCCCGATACTACAAACGAAAACGAGTAAAAAGATATGCTTCATGATGTCTTTAAAATAATATAGTGAGAAAATACATGTTTCACCGCTGCATGACTGCTTTTTCAGCAAAGGCGGCTTCCGTTCGGGACCGGCCTTTCTACCGAAGTCAATACGATATCGCCGTTTGCATCGGCAAAGCCCGTCACCAGGCACTCAGACATAAACGTCCCGATCTGCTTCCGTGGAAAATTCACGACCGCTACTACCTGTCTTCCCGGAAGCTCATCCAATGTGTAATGCTTCGTGATCTGTGCGCTGCTCTTTTTTATGCCTGTCTCCGGCCCGAAATCTATCCACAGCTTGTAGGCGGGCTTCCTTGCTTCCCCGAATTCGGCTGCTTCTACAATAGTACCCACTCTCAGCTCCACGTTTTCGAATTGCTGCCAGTCAATCAACTCCATATTCAACGATCAAGACTTTACTTCAAATATACAACTAGTTTGGCCGCAGCCTCTCTTCCTCCCTATAAATCCTCACCATCATTCACTGCCTCCGCTTTCCTCCAGCGGAAAAGCGGTCAGAACGAGGTTGGAGGCAGATTTTGCGATAAGCTTTCCTTCGGAGTCCCTGATCTCGCATTCGCCATGCACGATATTCCTGCCTTCTCTCACGACCTTCGCGGTAGCTACCAGCTGTGTCCCGATCCGGGCCGGGCTCAGGAAGTCGCAGTTCAGGTTTACGGAGGTATGTGCATACCGGTTGCCCAGCAGGTATACCATGATCCCGAGCATGTCGTCCATTATCATAGCCGCCGCTCCGCCATGCAGCGTCTTCATGGGGTTGGTCATGTCTTCCCTTACCACAAACCCGGCCACCAGCCTTCCCCTGCTCACTTCAATGAGCGTTCCGCCCATCCACCGGGTAGCGCCCGAAGGCACCCGTTTGAAAGCCTCTTCCATGTGCTCTCTGAAATGTTCGATTCGTGAATTTGTTACGGCTTGCTGCATTCGACTGTTTTTTTGCGTTTTTTTGTATTTGCATAACCTCCTCTTCGGAATTCCAAAATAGGAATTATCTACGAAAATCGCTTTTACTTTAGTCCTATTTATGCATTTTTTTGGTATGGTACTGAGGAAACACTAACTTTGGACACATATAACGCCCCTAAGGTATACAGGATGAATTATCACTTATTGCAAATCCCTGATAGAACCCCCAAGCCTCGGGAAAGTGGTTTGACCATGATGATGGACAAGGGCCTGAGCCTCCGGCAGGTTGAAGACTGCCTGTCTGTTGCAGAAAATTACATCGATATTGTAAAGCTTGGCTGGGCTACTTCATATGTCACGCCTAACTTAAAAGAGAAAATACATGCCTATCACCAGGCGGGTGTACCTGTCTATTTCGGCGGAACCCTGTTCGAAGCATTCCTGGTCCGGGACCAGTTTGACGACTACCGCCGGATACTTGATGAATACAAGATCTTTCATGCCGAAGTGTCTGACGGCTCGATAGAGCTGGAGCACGATCTGAAATGCCATTTTATCCAGGAACTTTCGAAAGACTTCGTTGTCTTATCGGAGGTAGGATCTAAAGACGAGGAAAAGATCATACCTCCGTACCAGTGGATCAAGCTGATGAACGCCGAATTGCAGGCCGGCGCCTGGAAAGTGATCGGGGAAGCGCGCGAATCCGGAAACGTAGGCCTCTTCAGGGCCTCGGGCGAGGTGCGCCAGGGTCTCGTCGACGAAATCCTGACTTCCGTTCCCCCGGATAAGGTTATCTGGGAAGCGCCGCAGAAAACGCAGCAGGCCTGGTTTGTCAAATTATGCGGATCCAATGTCAACCTGGGCAATATCGCCCCTGAGGAAGTGATCCCCCTTGAAACTATTCGTCTGGGATTAAGAGGCGATACTTTCTCTCATTTTCTCAACCAAAAAACTAAAATTGAATGGAAATTATCAGCCAGGTCCTAGATTTCTTCCTGCATCTGGATCAACATCTGGCCGCGATTATATCTGAATACGGGACACTCACCTATGTTATCCTTTTCCTGATTATTTTCGTTGAAACGGGCGTGGTGTTCATGCCTTTTCTGCCGGGCGACTCGCTCCTTTTTGCAGCCGGCATGCTTGCGGCCCAATACCCCGAATCGCTCAATGTCTGGCTGGTCATATTGCTGCTTATCATAGCGGCCGTCCTGGGCGATACCACCAACTATTTTATCGGCAAGTATTTCGGAGAAAAAGCGCTGAATATCAAGATTTTCGGAAAAAATTTCGTCAAACCCGAGCACATCGAGAAAACGCATGGATTTTACGAAAAATACG
>MEDT01000212.1 GCA_001724175.1 Cytophagaceae bacterium SCN 52-12
AGGGGACTGGAATATCGGATATTAAAGTCTGAACGTAACTACTCAACAGAAATGGTTCCATACCGTCGAATTAGGGAGTCTATAATGACCATACACCGTCATTTGCAACAAAAGGGGGAACGCGATGTAAGCGAGTTCCTTGAGAACAACCCAAGTCTTCAGGAAAAATTCAAGCTGCACTTTTTTTCGACTGTGAGCCTACCTCAATTATTTGATGCTATTTCAGAGGATATCCCGGTTGAGGGGCTGTCAATAAAGGAAAAAATGAAAGACCCGTTCTTTCAGTTCATAACTTTGGATAATCCTGACTTGAGCTTTAAGGCATCTAAAGCCATTTCTCGAATAGTCCGGTCATCACAGAAAATTGACCCGATTACAGCGAAAGCTGGACGGGATAAACAAAAAGAAACAGCAGATGAGTATGCATCTAATATTTTCGATATTGTAAAAGATGCTCGTGAAAGAGGCATAAAAACTTTTCGAGCGACAGTGGATTATTTGAACGAAAATGAAATTCCAACCTTTCGGGGAGGAAAATGGCATTTGAAGACTTTACAAGATCTACAAAAAAGATGGAAGGAATTGGGTTTAACCGGGCCCAAATCTTCCTGAAGCTTTTTAACGTGATGCGATCTCCTATGCAAATAGTCCAACAGCTACAGGATTTACCTGTCCGCCCTCAACCTATTTGAAGTTTATTGCTATTTGGGTTAAGTATGTTTCAGAGGATGCTCCAGACGAATTCGTCAATTAATATCGAGATTGCTCTTAACGGTTGTAAGGTTTTGACCTTACAGGTATCAGTGCCCTTGCCAGTTGACTCTTCCATTCTTGTCCGCATAGTCAAAATACCACAGCTCCGAATTGTCGGCGACTTCTTTTCCTTCCTCAAGCAGCACCTGCCGGTATTTGATAACGGTCATCGCCCGATGATCAATACAGTTGGAGCGGTCTTTGAAAGTAATGACGCCTTTACCTGCGGCATGCTGCATCCAAAGTTCTGCCATTAGGGAATGTCGGAGTTCGGGCTCATACCCCAGATAGGTCGTTAACCGCTCCCTGCCCCACTGCCTTTCGGCTACTGGTCTGTCTTTATAAAGCTGGTAAAGCTCCTCCGGGTATATCGGATCAGCGAAAGAGGCGATATCCAGGTTGCGGATTTCCCTGATTAAAAACTGGGACTCCAAAAAGAACTCTTCAGCGTCGATTTGCCGGTGCAGGTATTGATCAAAGGAGGTTCTTAAGAACGGCAGGTGTTTGATTGAAACATCTTTCCCGGGCAGATAACCGAGATTGTGCACGATCATGTTTTCGATTTTTTTCTGATGTTCGATGTGGACTGTTTCGTTAACGACCACATCGTCCCAGTTCTGATGCTCTCGATAGGGAACGGAAGCAAGAATACCATTTGCTTCTTCAGCGAGGCTATCGGCCTCTGCTACAGCTTGTAGTGCAAAATTTACACAGACACTGGTTTTCCAGTTCATTTATCCCCTCCGTCTTTGGCGGATGAGCCTAAAGTTTTGCTATTTTAGCAAAACAGGAAATTTTGTCAAACATTTAATATTCCAGCCCTGTGGACAAGGAGAAAGATGAAATACCCTACCCGGAAAGGTACGAGTACATGAGGGAGGTGGTCGCCCCCTACAGAGAACAGATATTCAGATGTAACCAGCAAATCGATAAGCTTTCGCTGCAAAATACGCCTAAGCCTGATAAGCCGACCCTTCATTACAATCCTTACGGATCGGGTATGAGCCGGTATCAGCCATCTGTTACGCCTGCATACTGGGAGAAGCAAAAAGAAGGCCACCTGAAAGACCTGGAAAGGGCCCTTGCTGCTTACACAAAAGATATTGACCTGGAAGATCAGGTCAGTATCAGAGAAGCAGTGCGAAATGATATCGACCGAAACCCCTTTCGGGGCAAATCAATAGCAGAACTGCAGAAAGACCGCAATCAGGAAAAAGATCTGTCTACATCCCAGAACTATTCTGTGCGGCTATTGGAACTTGCCAAGAAGCAGAGGGAGCAAGAAAAAAATAGCAAGCCGTCGAAAATCGAAGAAAAACAACCGGAAGCTCCTAAACCAAATCCGATCAAGTGGGAGTTGAAGTTTGAAAAATATTTGGAGAACTTGAAAGAGGTAAGCCCGAAAGAACCGTCCGCTAGCAGACGAAAAGACCGGGACGTGGAGAAAGACTGATTAAAAACCTCACCCTTACTATCATGCAAGTAATTTGCCTTGAAGAAGATGCTTTTTACGAATTGATCGAGCAGGTCGTAGCCAGACTTAATGATAAGCATGGCCAAGCCAGAGATAAATGGATCGCAGATGAAGAGGCCATGCGGCTCCTGAATATCAAATCCAAATCGACACTGCAAAAACTTCGCGACGAAGGGAGGATCCGCTTCTCGCAGCCACAAAAGAAAATCATTTTGTACGATCGCGATTCCATACAGGAGTACCTGGAAAAAAATGCACGTGAAACGTTTTAATTATGGAGAAGGAACAGGATATCATCGACCCGGAATACCTGAAAGGGTTTAACCAGGGTTATACCATGGCAAAGTACCTACCGGAAACATCTGCTAAAATCGTGAAGTCCGAAGTTAAGACTCCACATATGGAGGGCTTTCAGCAGGGGAGGGATCAGTACTTGATGGAAGTCGTAAGAGAAAAATATCCTGAATGGCTGAAAGACGGTCATCCTAAATATAAAGAGCCACCAGTTAGCAGGACCAAAGACAGGGGGCGGGATATGGATAAATCGTGAACTCGCCTTGTGCAAATCTTGTGCAAATAAAAAAGCACTTACAAGTTTTATCTCGTAAGTGCTTCATTTTCAGGCTCCCGAAGCTGGGCTCGAACCAGCGACCCTCTGATTAACAGTCAGATGCTCTAACCGACTGAGCTATTCGGGATTATGCGCCTCCGCTCGTTATTGTGAAAAATCACCTGCCGAAACGGAGTGCAAATGTATGATGCGACCAGGTTCTATGCAAGCTTATCGCTCAAAAAAAATCAATTATTTACACGTTCCAGAATTAATTCCTTCACTTTCAGAGCATCCCGCTTACCGAAGTTTTCTATCACTATTTCGGGCCTCATCCTCGGCAGTACCCGGATAGTCGAGAAAAACACCCCGTTGTCGATCTCGACGCCCGAGATATCGTGGTAGAACACAAAGCTGTCGTTCGATCTTAAAAACTTTTTTACGGTAAATGTCACGCCTTTTTCCCCGAAAGAAACGGAGTCGGGAAAAAACGGGTTCATCAGGGCGCTGGCTTTGAACTTATATTGTGCTGACATAATTCGGCTATTTTCTGATGGGAATATGTACCACCTTCTTCGTTTCAAAAAAGGTCTCTTCAAAATAATCACTCAATGCAAAAATACGTGCCTTCCGCCTGGTTTCAGCTATTTCCTCTTCTAAATCTCCCCCTTTAAGGTAAAGAACGCCGTTTGACAGCTCATGGAAAGAATTCCTGCTGATGTTATTTTCGATCCAGCGTATGAAAGGCGCCAGGCGGGTAACCGCCCTGCTGACCACAAACTCGTACTCATCCGTTATCTTCTCCGCACGCACTGCTTCGGCCCTTACATTTTCCAGGCCTAAAGCGCCTGCTACTTCATTCACTACCTTTATCTTTTTGGTTGTGCTGTCGATCAGGTGAAAATGAGCTTCGGGGAACAGGATCGCCAGCGGTATACCCGGGAACCCGCCGCCTGTGCCGACGTCTAGGACCGTCGTCCCGTCTTTAAACGCCAGCACTTTTGCGATTCCAAGGGAATGCAGCACGTGCCGCTCCGCAAAGAACTGCATGTCCTTCCGGGAAATTACGTTGATCTGCGCGTTCCAGTATGCATAAAGTTCCTCAAGGGACGAAAACTGCTCCCGCTGACGGTCCGTCAGATCCGGGAAATATGTAAAGACTTCGTTCATCTTTGTAAAAAGCTATCAGCGGTCAGCTTTCAGCCGTCAGCGCACCGTCAGCTGATTTCCGAAAGCTGACAGCCATATTCAACGCCATCTCGCAACCTGTTCCTTCCTGAAAGCGTTATATCCTCCCATTATCATATAATAAAGAAACAGCGCGAAATCCATCAAAGGTATAAAAAAGCTTCCGACGGTGGTTCCCAGGCGACGATTGATAACGGCCAGGACCAGCCATTGCAGTATCCACCGCGTTCCGAACAGGATGGCCGTCCCGGCAAGCAGGTAGCTGTCTTTCGTCAGCAAACCCCAGGCGGCATTTCCCAGGGCGGCCACCCAAGTAAATATATGCGAAACGGCCAGCAGTCCCAGCAATAGCTTAAAGCGCTTGCGGTAAAATCTACCTACGCCCAGGTGCCGTTTCTTCTGAATGAACCATTCGCGCCACGTTTTTTTAGGAACGGAATACATAAAGCTGCCGGGATCCAGGTTGCAGGCAGTATTGTGCGAGTCTGCGACTTCGTTCATAAAAAGATCGTCGTCGCCGCCCAATACGTTGCCGTGCGTGTAAAAGCCTTTATTCCTGAAAAAGAGCTCCTTCCTGTACATCAGGTTCCGTCCCACTCCCATGTAGGGCATCCCGTACGAAGCAAACGAAAAATACTGGACAGCGGTATAAAAAGTCTCGCACCTGATAAACCAGTTCAATAACCCTTTCTCCTCCAGGTAAGGCGAAAAACCGAGCACGATCTCCTTCCGGCCTCCCAGCCGGCTCATCATGGAGCTGATCCACCCGTCGCCGGCAGGCCGGCAGTCGGCGTCGGTCATCAGCGAAGTTGCATAGCGGGCATGTTTCTGACCTATTGTTACCGCATACTTTTTGGTGGTGATATGGTCATATTCTTTCTTGATCCGGACGGTACGCACGCGTGATGAATCCCGGCAATAGGCCTCGAGGAACTCCTCCGTCCCGTCCGTCGAGCGATCATCGATAACCAGCACTTCATAAAGCGGGTAATCCTGGTCCTCGAGCATCGGAAGCAGTTCACGAAGATTTTCCAGCTCATTCCAGGCGCAGATGATAACGCTTACCCCTTCTTCCGGGCCATCCTGGTCATACCTTCGGCTTTCATAGAAAATCAATCGCGCGAACACGACCGCTATAAAAAAAAGCTGGATCGACACGAAGAAAAGCAGTACGAGTAAAGAACAGTCAGAGGGCGTCACGAATTCTCTTTTTGAAACAAATATACAAGCGTTCCGGTCCTTTATCCCTAAGATGTCCTTAATTTTGGCCTTCTTTCGTACCTATGAAATTCAGCATCAGCGCTACAGATCCCGGCTCAAAAGCCCGGGCAGGCGTAATCGAAACAGCCCATGGCCTGATCGAAACGCCCATATTCATGCCGGTGGGCACCGCCGGTTCCGTAAAGGCAGTCCACCAGCGCGAGCTCCGCGACGACATCAGCGCGCAGATCATACTCGGCAACACTTATCATTTATACCTCCGTCCCGGCCTGGGCGTACTGGAAAAGGCGGGCGGCCTGCATCGCTTCATGAACTGGGAACGTCCCATCCTGACCGACAGCGGCGGATACCAGGTTTATTCCCTGGCATCGACGGGGAGAAAAATCAACGATGAAGGTGTGGCGTTTAAGTCACACATCGATGGTTCCACACACTTCTTCTCACCCGAAACCGCTATCGATATCCAGCGTATTATCGGGGCCGATATCGTGATGGCTTTCGACGAATGCACGCCCTACCCCTGCGAATACGGGTATGCCCGCAAATCGATGGACCTGACCCACCAATGGCTCGCCAGATGCTGCACGCATTTCGATCGTACCGCCGGGAAATACGGGTTTGACCAGGCGCTTTTCCCGATCGTGCAGGGAAGCACCTATAAGGATCTGCGGGTCGAATCGGCCAACCGGATCGCGGAAGCAGGAAGGGAAGGCAATGCGATCGGCGGATTGTCGGTAGGCGAGCCGGCCGAGGTGATGTATGAGCTGACCGGCGTGGTATGCGACATCCTTCCCCGGGAAAAGCCCCGCTACCTGATGGGAGTGGGCACGCCCGCCAACATCCTGGAATGCATAGCGTTGGGCGTCGATATGTTCGACTGCGTCATGCCTACCCGCAACGCCAGGAACGGCATGCTCTTTACTACCGAAGGCATTATCAATATCCGTAACGAAAAATGGAGCTCGGACTACAGTCCGCTGGATCCTGCGCTCGGCGGCTATGCCTCTACCCATTATTCAAAAGCCTATCTCCGGCATCTTGTCAAAGCCGGCGAAATGCTCGGCGCCCAGATCGCGAGCATCCAGAACCTGACCTTCTACCTGTGGCTGGTACGGACGGCCAGGGAAAAAATTACCGAAGGTACTTTCCCGCAGTGGAAGTCCTCCGTGCTCCAGACGATCATGCGGCGCCTGTAGCCTTCCGGGCCGGGTTCCGGCACGGACAAACTGCAATTATCATTGTTAAGGGGCCTTTTGGCACAGTTATTGTATCGGCTGCTATGATCTCCGGATCAGGCATCCCGGCGGGCATTAACCGCTCCGGCCTGAGCGCTTTCGCTTCAGGACGGATAAGCAGCCGCTTATGCCGGACTATTAACCAAACGATAATATGAAAAAATTAACGTACCTGTTCTTGTCCGCCTTGCTGGCTACCGGCAACCTTTCGTTAGCACAGGAAATAGCACAGCCTAACAGCCCCGATTACAATCCCAAAGCTCTCTACGAGGGTCCTTATAAGCTTAATACCTGGTCGGTATCGGCGCATTTCGGCCCCGGGCAGTTTTATGGCGACCTGAGGGAATACGACTTCTTCCCCGTCACCAAAAATGCTACCGACAGCCACAGCGAATTGTCTTTCCAGGGCGGTGTTACCCTGCATAAGCAGCTTTCCTACCTGTTCGGCGCCAGGGCAGACCTGTCCTTCGGAGGGCTGAACGGGATGAAAAGAAGGCTCTACTATAGCTATTTCACCGGTTCCTATACCGATTTCGCCATTTCCGGTACCGTCAACCTCAAGGGACTCCTGATGGGCCCCAACAAAATGAAAAGATGGAAAGTCGATCTGTCGGTCGGCGCCGGGCAGGTATGGTACAATTCGGAAGCCTACCAGCTGGGGACGGGAGAACCCCTCCGCACTACCGGCGGGACCCGCAACGACTGGATTATTCCGGTCGGCATGTCGTGGAACTACGAGCTTTCCCCGAAGTTTGACATCGGGCTGGATTTCCGCCTTAACAGGGTAAATTCCGATTACCTGGATGCCACCTACGGCGGGGCCGACCCGGGAGAAGCACCCAACGCCAC
>MEDT01000213.1 GCA_001724175.1 Cytophagaceae bacterium SCN 52-12
TCGAAAACATTTTCCGAACTGGAACAACGGTTCGAGCGTGAGCCTTCTCCCGAAGAGCTGGCTGAAGTGCTTGAGATCTCTTCATCGGAGGTGGTGGATACCATGAAAATTTCAGGGCGGCATGTTTCGATGGATGCTCCTTTCGTACAAGGCGAGGAAAACAGTCTTCTCGACGTGCTGGAGAACGATACCGACGATAAGCCGGACAGCGGGCTGGTGAATGAGTCGCTCAGGAAGGAAGTGCAAAGGGCATTGTCGACGCTTACGCAGCGGGAGGCTGACGTCATAGCCCTTTATTTCGGCCTTAACGGCGAGCATGCCATGACGCTGGAGGAGATAGGAGAGAAGTTCAACCTTACACGCGAACGGGTACGCCAGATAAAGGAGAAAGCGATCAGGAGGCTGCGTCATGCTTCAAGAAGCAAAGCTCTGAAAACCTACCTGGGTTAACGCTGACCGGAAGTTTAAAGTTTTATATAAGCCTCATCCCCAGCGGATGGGGCTTGTTTTATTGAATCATGGCTGTAATACAACCCATTGTCAATCTCGTAGATATATTCGTGCAGCATGGCCTTACCCATGCCGTAATTTGTCCCGGGTCAAGAAGCGCGGCGCTGACACTGGCATTGGCCCGTAATGAAGCCGTCACTACGATAGTCTCGATCGACGAAAGATCGGCCGGCTTCATCGCGCTGGGCCTTGCCCTCGGGCTCGGGCGGCCCGTAGCGGTCGTTTGTACCTCCGGGACCGCAGCTTACAATTTTGCCCCGGCCGTAGCCGAAGCCTGTTTTCAGCATATCCCGCTCCTGGTCCTGACCGCCGACCGCCCGAAGGAGTGGGTACATCAGCAGGACGGCCAGACCATCTACCAGGCGGAGCTGTTCGGAAAGAATGTCAAAAAAGCATTTGAGCTGCCTTGCGATACCGCCCATCCCGATATCCGCTGGTACGCCAACCGCATCGCCAACGATGTTTTCCTTTCCGCAAACACATTTCCCAAAGGACCGGTACACCTCAATGTGCCGGTACGCGAGCCGTTTTATCCTTCTGCCGGCGATATCTGGATGCCGGATCCGCGTAACCGGCTGATCGGTCGTCTCGGATCTTACCACAACCTGCCGGTGGAAAGCTGGCATATGCTCCAGGACGAATGGGAGGAAACCGACAGGATCCTCATTGCCGGGGGACAGGGCATGTTTTCTGAAGAAACCTGTGACCCTCTCGCCCGCATCACGGAAGAATGGGAGATCCCCGTGCTCGGCGATATTACCGCCAACCTGGGAAATCACCCCGATTTTATCTCCATGCAGGACGCATTTCTGCATAACGACGTCCCGCAGCCGGCTCTCCGGCCCGATCTGCTCGTCACTTTCGGTGAATCGTTCCTGTCGAAGCGGTTTAAAAATTTTATCAGGAAAAATCCGCCCCGCCGGCACTGGCATATTGGTCCCGGAACCCACCTGGTAGATTCTTTTCAATCCCTGACCCTCCGGATACCGGTCGACCCCGGCTTCTTTTTCAGGAAAATGCTTGAAGACATCGATTACAAGAGGTTCCTGGAACAGAATGAGGCTACGAACGACAGCTTCAAGCAGGAATGGCTGAAAGAAGAGTACCTCGCAGCCAGGATAGTATCAGAGCAGATCAACAAAAACCTAACATCGTTAGACGATTTAACATGCATAGGCTCCCTTGTTTCTGCGCTTCCTGAAGACGTGTTCCTTCACCTGGGCAACAGCATGCCGGTGCGGCACGCCAATCTGCTCAGAAGGCTCGGGCTTCGCCAGAATGTATGGGCCAACCGGGGAACAAGCGGTATAGACGGCTGCGTCAGCACCGCCATCGGGAATGCCCTGGCGACTTCAAAGCCGGTGTGCCTTATCGTAGGGGATGTATCGTTCCTTTACGACCGGAATGGTTTCCTGCTTGAGCAATTCCCTCAGAACCTGAAAATTGTCGTGCTGAACAATGGCGGCGGAAATATTTTCAGACTCATCGACGGCCCGCGGAACCAGCCCGAGCTTGGCAGGTTTTTCGAAACAAGACACAGCTTTACCGCCAGGGCTACCGCCGCAGACGCCGGTATTGCGTATGATGAAATAAGGCAGCCGGCAGAGCTGGAAAAAACAATCGGGAAATTTGTTGCATCTGAAGGCCCGGCCCTGCTCGAGATATTTACCGACCCGGAGGAAAACAGGAAAGTGTCGGAGCAGATCAGGAGCGCTTTTGAGAGATCGGGGTCATAACACCGGGAGAGGGTTACACAGAGAAGACCACGTAGGTTTTGATAGAAAAGACAGCTTCTATTTGCAGTATTGCCCGGATTCCGCTATTGCCAGCGAGTCCTTCAGGATTCTCCCGACCGCCCAGATTTTGCAGGCCCCGGCCAGGTCGTTAAGATGCCAGTGCGCTTTCCCGGCCAGTCCGTGGAGCCCCGGCACGTGCTGCTCCAGCGCTACCGCCCGGTCAAAAAGCTCCGACGCTTTTGCATAGTCTTTCTGCCCGAGATAATACAGGCCCAGGTTTTTGAGCGTATGGCCGTTGTCGGGTTTGATCTCAAGAGACTTGGTAAGCGCTTTCAGAGCTTCTTCAGGCCTGTCTGACCTTAAAAGGGCTTCCCCTTTATTGTTCAGGGTAAAGGCTTCGTTCGGGATCCTGATCAGCACCTTATCGAAATATTCGAGCGCCTTTTCGGGATCACCTTCCCGCATGACGACCATCCCCATATTGTTAAGCGCCTCTTTCTGAGCCGGATTCAGATCCAATGCCTTTGAAAAATCGGCTTTGGCTTCCCTGATTTTTCCTTCTTCGAAAAGAAGGGTTCCGCGGTTGACCAGGGCTTCCACATTATTGGCGTTCAATATAATGGCTTTATCGAAATCCGCATACGCAGCCTCCTTCCGGTTACGGTCGGCCATTAGGTTTCCCCTGATGAGGTAATAACGGGTCGAATCCCGGTACGCATGGTTGAGCAACGCCAGGTCGTCTTCAGCCTGGTTAAGGCGGCCCAGGCGAAGGGCAGTTTCAGCCCTGGCCAGGCGGGCTTCGTGGAAGCCATCTTCCTTCGCTAGGGCAGCGGTAAAGACATCGTACGCAAGTTCAGGTTTCCCCAGCTCCGCCAGCGCCAGCCCTTTGTTGAGATAGGCATCGGTCAGTGCAGGGTACTTCCTGATGGCTTCGTCATAGAGCCTTACAGCCTCGGCGAACTGCTTTTCCTTAAATTGTATATTTCCCTTCAGAAAGAATACGGAAGCTTCGGATTTGTCCTGGCCGGAGCAGGAAAACAGGCAGCAGATCGCTGCAAGCAATGCCGCCGGTACAATTATTTTCATCCCTGATACCTATTTATTACATTTGCGATTAAGCGCAGTAAACTATTTTAAACCCTTTTATGAGATATCTTCGCGATATACCCAACGCCAGGTACAAAATTAGCCTTTATCAGTGGAATGGAAAGTACATCATAAAATTTGAGGCGGGCGGACAGTATGAACAGATCTATAAATTGGATGAAACCGAGGTGACATCGGACGAAGAAATAGATGCGCTCGCAGACAAGCTGCTTCTCCGGCAGGTTGAGGACCGGTTCCGGGCGATGCACGAAGATTTTATGGATGCTCTGAGACGCAGCGGGATCATTTTCTGAGGATTTTAAACTTTTACCCAACCTTATACGCTTTTTGTACTACATTCGTTTTCAATTGTAATTATGAATTTTGCGCAGGGCAGCCGGTAATGCCGGTTTTTCTACGCTATCAGCATGTAATACCTTATCAATCCTATATGTTCTTTAAACGAAGCCTTTTAATTGCCGGGTGCCTGGCCGCCATGTACGGCTTTCCGGCAGATGCCCAGAATACCCTCGGTTATTCCGAACCGGAAGCCCGTTTTCGGAAAGGCCTGGAATTTTTTGAAAAATCCAATTTTCTGGCAGCACGGCAGGAGTTTTCCGAATATCTGAAAGAAAGCAGCCACTTACTCAGTACGAGCGACTATAACGCTGTTACCGCGCAATATTACATAGCTGTAACAGGCCTTTACCTGAACTACCCCGAAGCAGAAATGCAGGTAGACCGTTTTGTACGAAACCATGCAGAGCATCCGAAGGCGCAGCTGATCTACAGCGACCTGGGAAGGCATTTTTACGATAACAAGGACTATGACAAGGCTATCGGCTACCTGGAAAAGGCGGTCAGGTATGCGGGGTCTGAAGCTAAGAAAGAGGAAAGCTCGTACCAGCTGGCGATGTCCTACTATTATACCAAGCAGGAAGACAAGGCGCTTACCCTGTTCAACGGTTTGAAAACAAGGAGCTCGTTTCCAAACTGGGCCGACGCCGCTTACTATTCGGGGGTAATTCAATACAAGAAGAAAAACTACCAGGAAGCTTACTCGGACTTTACGAGACTCGAAAATCATCCTTATTACAAAGACCTTATCCCGAACTGGATCGTTACCTCGCTTTACAATCTCAACCGCTACGATGAACTGGTGACATACGGCGAGCGGATTCTCAAAGGAAGCGGTCAGAAAATGGACGAGGTGGCGCTCTACGTAGCCGAAGTCTATTATCTGAAAGGGGATTATAAAGGAGCGGCCGCCGCCTACGAACGCTACCAGAAAATAGCCGGCAAAAAAGCGCTTAATCCCCTGGTCGCACTTCACTACGGACATTCGCAGTTCAGGAATGAGAACATCAAAGGGGCCATCGACATTCTCAAGAACGTGGCTGCCGGAAAAGATTCCACGGCCCAGTACGCATCTTACCTTTTGGGTATCAGCTACCTGCAGGAAGGGAATCCCAACTATGCGCTTACCTCGTTTCAGAATGCTTCCCGGATGGATTTCAATCCTGTGGTAAAGGAAGAAGCGAGTTTTAACGCGGCCAAAGTGCTGATCGAAGTAGGAAATCACAATGAAGCGCTCAGGGAACTGCAGAACTTTTCATCGAAATATCCTGGTAGTAAATACGCGGAAGAAGTAGACCAGCTGATAGCCGATACCTACGCCAAGGCCAATAACAATGCGGCGGCTATTACCCACATAGAGAAGCTTAAGAAACGTACGCCGGAGCTCAACGCTACCTATCAGCGTCTCACCTATAACCAGGCGGTAGCCGATTTTAACAGGCAGGCTTTTGCAAATGCCATTGTCAACCTGGACAAATCGCTTAAAAACCCTATGGATGAGTCGCTGAACATGGCGGCGCAGTATCTCAAGGCGGAGTCGTTTGCCGGGCTCGGTCAGCCGGAAAAGGCCATCCCCATTTATACCCAGCTTTCGAAAGATCCCAAAACCGGTGTTTACGGCCAGAAAAGCCTCTATGCGCTGGGGTACATAGCGTACAACCAGAAGGAATACAGCAAGGCCCTTGGCTATTTCAGGGATTTCCTGGCGCGTCCGGAAGGCATCGACTCGCAGATGCTTGAAGACGCCACCACCAGGCTTGCCGATTGCTACCTTGCTGCTAAGAACTACACCGAGGCTATGAAGGCATATGAAAGAGTCTCTGCTTCCGGGAAAGTAGACAATGACTATGCGCTCTTCCAGAAAGGCAGGACGATGGTTTATATGAACCGTGAAGACCAGGCAAAAGCGCAGTTCGAGCAGCTGATCAGGCAATATCCCAAGTCGAGCTATGTAGATGATGCGCTGTTCCAGATTGCGGATATAGATTTTCATAAGGAGGATTATTCCCCGGCCATTAAAGGCTTTACAAGGCTGATCAACGAACAGCCCAAAAGCTATATGATCCCGGCTGCGCTGCTGCGGAGGGCCCAGTCGTATTACAACATCCAGGTCTACGAGCATGCGATTACCGATTTCAAACGTATTCTGAGCGAGTTTCCGTCCTCGCCGTCGGCCAGCAGCGCCCTGGAGGGGATACAGGAAGCTTATTCGGCTGTAGGACGTCCCGAAGAATTTAACCAGGTGCTGAGCGTGGTACGGAAAAACAATCCGGGCAACAACAAGCTGGAAGACGTGGAGTTCGAAAATGCCAGGAACCTGTTCTACGCTGAGAAATACCAGGCTGCGATAGACGCGCTCGACAGGTTTCAGCAATCTTACCAGGGAAGCAAATACCTCTACGACGCCAGGTACTTCCTGGCCGCTTCCTATGAAAAGCTCAACGACATCGGGAAAGCCCTCCAGCTTTACGGACAGGTGATCCATGACAACCGTTCGACCTATGTCGCCACGGCTGCCCAGCGTTCGGCAGAGCTTGAAATCGAGAGGGGGAATTTCTCCAATGCCGTCTCCAGCTACAGGGTGCTGTTGAGAAATGCGGAGAATAAAAAAGAGCAGGGCATCGCCTGGATCGGTTTGATGGACACCTACTATTCGCTCAAACGCTATGACAGCGCGATGGTGTACGTACGTGAAGTGATCAACCTGGGCAACGTCGTTCCGGACGGCGTGGGCAAAGCCCGCCTTCTTGAAGGAAAAATAGCATTCGACCAGGGAAATCCCGCCCAGGCTTCCGATATACTGAAGAAGGTGGCCGCGGATTACAAGGATGAATTCGGCGCGGAAGCCAAGTATCTCGTAGCCCTCAGTGAATACCAGCAAAAGAAGTATAAGGAAGCGGAGGCGACAATTTTCGAGCTGAGCAAGACATTTGACGGCTACGATCAGTGGCGGGTAAAATCGTTTCTTCTACTGGCCGATGTTTATGCGGCAACCAACGAAATGGCGCAGGCAAAAGCTACGCTGAATTCCATTATTGAAAACTCGGACGACCAGGAAGCCGTGACAATAGCCAAAGAAAAGCTGGCTAAACTTGACGCCAACCGGTAATAACTTATGAAGCCATTCAATAACAGACCCCTGGAGGTTAATATGAAATCGAAAGCAAGATATATTTTTTCGTCGGCACTGGTTTGTACGGCTTTGCTGTCGTATGGTCAGCGTGGCGAGATCGAAAGCCAGACCTACGAGATCCTGAAGGAAAAAAGCATCGAGTTCCCAAAGGCCGACCGGCTTCTCGACAAAGTACAGCCGGCTGTTTCGAAATCCGGGGAGAGCAAGGTCAACTACCGTTTCAATGACGTAAAAATGGGGACCGCAAGCCCGACTATCGTGCCATCCGTAGCGGTTTCGTCAGACGAGAAAGAGCGGAAAGACCTGCCTGAGCCCCTGAATAATTACATCAAGCTCGGCGCGGGTAATTTCGGGCGTTTCCTGGGCGAGGCTTTCATAAGCTCCCGTACCAGCGAAGATATCGTTGCCACCGCAGAGCTGAAGCATCTTTCAGCATCC
>MEDT01000214.1 GCA_001724175.1 Cytophagaceae bacterium SCN 52-12
AGAGCGCTGGAAGTTTTCACAACCCGTAGTCTCCACGTCCTTATCGCTACCGACATCGCTGCCCGCGGGATCGATATCGAGGAGCTGCCTTACGTAGTGAACTATGAGCTGCCGAACGTTCCGGAGACCTACGTGCACAGGATAGGCAGGACCGGGCGTGCAGGATCAAACGGGGTAGCCGTGTCGTTCTGCGGCAGTGAAGAACGTACGGATCTGAAGAATATTCAAAAACTGATTGGCTTTAATATGGAGGTGATCAGGTAGTACACAGGCCTTTCAGGCCATTTCAATCCAAGTAATAATCATGGCGGAAACTTTTTCAAAGAAGGAGAAACGAGAGAAAAAAGCAAAGAAGAAGCAGGACAAAGCTCAAAAAATGGAAGAGCGGAAGGTAAACAACAACAAGGGAAAAGGCCTTGAAGAAATGATGGCTTACCTGGATGAATACGGCAACCTGACGTCTGTTCCTCCTCCTGCAGGCAGGCGGAGGGCGGAAGTTAACGTGCAGGACATATTGCTGGGTGCGGCCCCGGTCGAAGCCGAGGAGACAAGACGTAAAGGAGTGGTGGCATTTTTCAGCGAAAAAGGGTACGGCTTCATCATCGACGGCAAGTCGGGGGAGAAAATTTTTGTTCACAAAAACGAGCTGTCCCAGCCCGTCAGGGAAGGGGATAAGGTCACTTTTGAGATGGAGAGAACAGCACGGGGCCTCAGCGCTGTCCGTGTGGAAAAAGAGAGCTGAGCGTCCGGCCCTGATTTCGACGCGACCGTTCCGTTGGAAGACCGCTTCGGGATCAGGGTTTATTATGTAATACAGCGTAAGAACAGTTTAACGTAAAATAATGAAGCTATGATAACCAATAATGCGGACTCCGGGGAGGAAATGGATCCCCCGCGGGATATGGCCAACTTCCTGAGAAGAGCCCTGTTCAACCACAAAGGATTTAACAGTAAGCATGTAGTGGTCCAGGTAGTAGGCCGGAAAGTATTCCTGGAGGGCTCGGTTATGCTTTCTGCCGAAAAAGAAGAAATCGAAAAATTCGTAAGAGCGTTTCCCTTTGTCGAAACGGTGGCCAGCTATATCACTTTCCGCCGGTAAAAGGGCCCATCATCTTTCCTGAGAACCGGTAACCCACTATTATCCGCGTGCTGATCCGGCCCTGATGATTTTTATCAGGGATAGTTGAAATATAATATTTTATTTCTACATTTGTAGAGTCAACTCTAAAAATGTAGATTATGAACAAACTGACCAACGCGGAAGTCCAGGTAATGGAACACATCTGGCAGAAGGAACGGGTTTTTATGAAGGATTTGCTGGAATGCTTCCCTGAACCAAAGCCTGCCGTAACGACTGTGGCTACGCTGCTGAAACGCATGCAGGAAAAAGGATTTGTAGCCTATCTTACCTATGGCAATTCCCGGGAATACTACCCGCTGGTCTCCAAGGAGAAATATTTCAGCGGTCATGTAAACGACCTGATCAAAAATTATTTCGATGACTCATCGCTCCGGTTTGCATCTTTTTTCGCGCGGAGCGGCAAGCTTACAAAGCAGGAGCTGGAAAGCCTGAGAAACCTGATCGACGACGAAATAGAGCGAAAAGAAGATGATCATCTACCTGATTAAAGGAATCGCCTGCTCGTTTGTGCTGTGGGCATTCCACCATTTTTTCCTGGAAAAGGAGCGGATGCACAGGTTCAACCGGTTTTACCTGCTGGCCGCTCCGGTTATTTCCTTTCTGATCCCTTTCATACCGCTCCGGCAGGCCGCTGTCTTCGCCCCTGCGTTTCAGGCTGAGGCGGTAACCCGAACTTCTACGGAAGCGCCTTTGCTTCAGGCTGTGCAAACAGCAGCGGAAAGCGATGGCTTTCCGGGAAACCCGGGATTATTTTACGGGTTGCCGGCTGTCTACCTGCTTGTTACGCTTTTGCTGCTGATACGCCTGGTGCGCGGTATTATCCGTATCAGACGCCGGATCAGGGTTTCCAGGCAGCACCAGGCCCCTGAAGCGATCCTGGTGCTGCTGCCCGGGCAACAAGAAATATGTACGTTTATGCACTATGTGCTTTGCAGCGAGCAGGATTACCGGGAAAACCTGATTCCTGCGCCGATATTGCAGCACGAATTTACCCACGTTAAGCAGAAACATACCTGGGATAACCTCTTTATAGAGCTGGTCGGCGCCGTCTATTGGTTCAACCCGGTAATCGTACTTTACAAAAGAGCCATAAGGCTCAATCACGAATTTCTTGCCGACCGGTGTGTAACGGAGCAGTCCGGGAAGATTTCAGATTACCAGCGACTGTTGCTGGATTGGCTGACCGGCGAAGCTGCGCCGCAGTTGGCAAGCGGCTTTAACTATTCTCAAACTAAAAAACGCCTGATAATGATGACGCAAAAACCTGACCGGACCCGGATGATAATGAAAGGCGCCTGCCTTTCCATTCTTACAGGAGGATTGCTCTACGCTGTTTCTGATGAAATAGCGGCCCAGGTCGCGCCGCCTCCGCCGCCTGTCGAAGTAACGTACGCCCAGTCAGCGGCGCCTCCGCCGCCTTTTGAGCTGAAGGAACTGCCGGTTATGCCGCCGCCGCCCCCGCCGTCTGAAACTGCAACTCCCGGAGCAGGCGCGACCGAAGAAGAGCTGGCTTATTACAATGCGAGCTTTGAAAGGCATAAAATTGAAAAGCTCAATAAAAAGGCAGGAGAACGTTCAGCCTTCGCTTTCACGAATGAAGAAAAAGAGCGGCTTTGGCAGATAGCAGAAAAGATGTCGGTCGGGCAGAAAAGGCAACAGACCTATGTCATTATAAAAAAGGACGTGCCGAGGAAAAACCCGCCTTCAGCAGAGCTGTTCGAATCGTTCAAGCGCGCCGACGTATATGGTGTATGGCTGGACGACAGGAAGGTGGATAACCTGGTATTGAATGAGCATACGCATGCTGATATTGCCGATTATTCTATAAGCAAGCTTTACGGAGCTGCCAAAAAGGGGAGAAGCTACACCCACCAGATCAACATCGAGACCAACGCATATTTTGACGCTAATTTCCGGAAGCGTATGGCGGACAGGTTCATCGTATCGGAACGCGTCAAAACGGAGGCGGGGAAATGAGCAATGGTCCGTTACCTGTTTCCCCGGTTCCATCTGATCCCCGCAGACAGCCCGACCTGGTAAGGCCTGAATGTCAGTGAAGGATCTGCAAGCCTGAACGGCCGGAAGCTGTAATTGAATTGTGTTTCATAGAAAAAATCCATTGTCGGGGACAGGCGCTTGTGATGTCCTGCAAACGCCTGTCCCCATATTCCCTGGTGCTCTCCTTTCAGCCCTGCCAGGTAGCCTGCTCCGGCGCCGATGTATAGCCCGGTTGACTTTACCGGCTGAATACGCCTCAGGTAAAGGCCTGCAACCCTGAAGTTCTTCTCGCTTGAAACCTGTACGGTAACAGGTGTTATCGTATAATCGCCGGCGCCTGAATACGCCACCTCGACGTTCCCCCTGTTTTCCAGGAAGCTCAGTTTTTGCGTGAATTCCTGGTAGGTGAGCCTGAGCTGCCACTTATCATAATTAATACCCAACGAACCCTGCAGCCGCCAGTTCACCTTCTCTCCCGGGTCGGGAAAGGATAGGTCGCCTATCGACATGTTTTCCTGGGGGAGCACTGTCAGAAGATATTGCGTATAATTCACGCCCAGGGCTCCGTGCACCGATAGCCGGCCCTTCCGCATTTTTACCGGCGATTCCTCCTGCCGTTCGTCTTTTGCGGCAGCTACAGGCCGGGCCACGAGCCCGGAAGAAAATTGCATAGCAGGCGGCAGCAGGGGAGTGTAATCCGGAGCGGATCCGGGTGCAGGTAAGTCGCCATCCGTTATTGCTGCCATCGGTTCTGCAGCGCTTTGCCCGGGAGCGCCTGCTTCAGCAAAGGTAACGCGGCGCGTAGCCCGGTTGTCATTCCGCGAGGCGGTACGGCTACCTTCATTCCTGCCAATGAGCTGATCAACAGCCGTATGCAGCGCCGGTTCCGCCGGGTAGGCCTGTTCCTCTATGCGGCCTGTATTTATTTCCTGCGGCAGGAACCGGTCATCCAGAGGGTGGGTGACCAGGAGCAGCATAACGGCAATAATTCCGGGCACAAACCGGCGCACAGCCTGCTTCGCTGCTGTAAGCCGGCTGTCGGCTATGGCATTGAAAAGCTCCGGCGCTTCAGGCTCAAAATCCTCAAACCTGTCGCGAAGAAGCCCCCTCAGTCCGTCGTCATGGGTTTTGCCGGATGTGCTCATAGTGATTGAATCCTTTTTGAACAAGCTTTTTGATAAGAGCGCTTTTTCCACGGGAGAACTGGCTTCGCGATGTTCCCTCCGAAATATTCAGCATCTCCGCTATTTCCATATGCGTATAGCCGTCGATCAGGTAGAGGTTTACGACCAGCCGGTAGCCGGCAGGAAGCTGGTTGATGGCCTGTACCAACGCTTCCATTTCCAACTGGCCGACGATATCCGGGAAGGTGTCGTCTTCCGGTTCCTGTTCCACCTGATCCAGGCTGCTCAGCTCCTTACCCGGCTTGATTTCCCGGTGATAATGGTTAATGGCCGTACGGATCACGATCGACTTTATCCACGAGGAAATGCTTTCGGGGTTCTTCAATTCCTGTATATGGTCGAAAATACGGACAAACGCATCCTGGAATATATGCTCCGCTTCCGGCGTCGACCCCGCATAACGCAGGCAGATCCCGAACAGCTTCCTCTTGTAGTGGTCGTAAAGCAGGTTTTGAGCACGCCGGTCCTCGCGCTGGCATTCCTGCACCAGCGAGACCAGGTTCAAATTGCTGCCTAACGACTTGTTCCGCATTTTATCAGGCCGGAATGGAAGCTGTAAAGTACTGATAGCGAAGCTTTCCGGAAATATCGAAAAATAAATGCAATTTTTGCGTCTCGTTCTGAAATACTACGCGATATCCCTTTTCACCGCCAAACCGGAACAGCCGGCATGAAAAATCGCCCAACGCAGCCGGCGGCGGATTGCTGCCGATCCATTCGCTTATCTGGACGGGCAGGTCGGCCCGGGCAACGTCTGTCGTATCGCCGCCGAGATCGGAATAGAGAACTTCAAGGTGGTCGTTCACTTCCAGGATCCCGTCCCGGAACTGAAGCTGGAAAACGACCCCGTTTCCCTCTTCGGTGAGGGTTACGCTCTGAAACTCGCTCCTGCTGACCGGCAGCTGCTGGATGCCCGAAGGCAGATCATCGAAATCCGTGGACACAAACTGTGAATATGCCCTGGGGTGCATGTTGATATCTATATATCCGACCTTAACCGGATCCGGCTTGCTGGTCACGAGAAATCTTTCACCTTTTACCACATACACAGTCTGGAACTCCCTGTACTCCGGGTTTACCGGATCCTGTACCTGTCTTGTTTCACCGAAGACGCCATACGGAAAATCCAGGCCCTGGATCAGGTTCCCGATATCCTGGGGAAGAGCGGAGCTGCTTACATGCAGGAGCAGGGCCTTCCGGGATACGGCAAGGTGGTGGACTTTCGATGCGCTGTAAGTCACGCCAAGCCAGACTTTCCCCGGAACAACGGGTGAAAAATTGATGTTCGTGGCGTCGGGTACCCGGTTTTTGACCAGCTGGATAACGGCGTCAGGCGGCGTTTTCACCAGATCCAGCTGCTGATCCTCCACCCGGGAACAGGCGTTTGTACCAAGCAGGGCGGTGAGGAAAAAAAACTGTATATTCCTTACAGTAAAGCGTCCTGCCTTACGGAAATACAACATAGCGGTAAGTGTTTGTTGCATCAGGCCTGGTTTCATAATACCATACAGGCTTGAGATGGTATTGGTATACGGAGCTGCCCGCTTCCACCTCGAATACAATGCCGGAGGATTTGGTGGATTGCTCCTCCTCCTGGTAGCTGCTGTACGTTACGATACTGGACTTGTCCAGGACGCCCGCGAACCCGACGGGCACATCGAGAAACCCGGCCAGTTGTCCGGACGTCGCTACAATGGTCTGACGCGAATCATCCCATTCATACGAAACATTGGTCGGTCGGGTCAACCGGTTGGTAAACTCGTAGGTTTCAGCCCCTTCCCTGAATTTCGGGTTGCCGGTCATAGGCTGGCTTTCCAGCATATCGACTCCCGTATCATTGAAAGCCAGCAATATGGACTTCCTGTAGTTAAAGTACTGGTTGTCGAAGCCGGGGTCGTCCTCAAGATCAACAACATCGGAGCCCGTTACTTTAAAGACTTTTTCTACACGCCACATTGTCTTTTGCAGAACGTGCTCTACTGCAGCTTCATCCCAGGTATCTGTTTCTTCTTTTTCCGGCGTATCCTGTTTACAGCCGGCTAGCACTCCTGCCAGGATAAATCCGGCTAAAAGCGCCAATGCAAATGGTTTCATAAAGATGATATGTCGAAAAGTTTTAACAATATTAGGTACCCTTTAATAAGAAAGACACAGCGGAGCTGAATTAGCGTTGCATGGTGTTATCAGAAAATTAAACGAACGTGTAGTCCGTTCTGCAAGGAGCGGTCGGAACGAGCGTATTTTTGTACCGATTCGTCTTATCTTTGAAGATCAAATCCTAACACAAAATCAATGACATCACATTTGAAATTAAGGCATTCTGTCTCCAGCGGATCTCCGTGGGAGGACAAGATGGGGTATTGCCGGGCGGTCCGGATCGGCAACACGATCGAAGTTTCGGGCACAGTCGCCATTGTAGACGGCGAAAAGGTGAAGGCAGACGATATTTACGCCCAGACATACAACATCATCGAGCGTATCGGCGCGGTCCTGGAAGACCTCGGCGTAGGGCTGAAAGACGTGATCCGTACGCGTATTTTTACCACCGATATCTCGAAATTCGATGACATTGCGAAAGCTCACGGCCATTTCTTTTCCGAAATCAAGCCGACGACCGGTATTTATGAAATCAGCCGTCTCGTAGCGCCCGAATACCTGGTGGAGATCGAGTTTTCGGCGGTGATAGAATAGTGTTACGAAATCAGCTGCCCCCCGGACCATTCCTGAATGAATCTCTGTGCGTCTGCGTCTTTGCGTTTTTTTTCACGCAGAGGCGCAAAGTCGCAGAGAAATTACTGGAGATTTTATTCGTGGAGAAGTTAT